>JAHQWJ010000085.1 GCA_029856125.1 Promethearchaeia archaeon
TTGACACTTGCTAAATTTACTATTTATTACATGTCTTTATAGATTATTGTCCCCTTATTGAAAAAAATTACGATTTCAAATTAATGAGAATATGAAAATACTGTAGCGTTAATTCCTATTTTTATTCTTGTAAGCAACTAAAAGCTTAAGTCCAAAATTTCAATAAAGCTTAAGTTAGGTTCAACATTATATCAAAATTAAAATTACTTGGTAAAATTAACTATGAAGCGTAAATATCTTGCAGTTCCTATTCTCGCTCTAATGGCTCTCATTCCAATAGCAAGTATTTTTGGATTTGAGTACATTGACAACATAAACGACGGTATTTCCGTGTATTTTCTAGTAGATTTAGAAGAGGGGGAGAATATAGAAATTAATATAACCCATACCGGAGATGGGAACTTTACGCTTTTTCTATTCGGTTCACGTCCTACTGAATCTTATGTAAACGTTGACAAAACTCTTAACCCCAGCATTTTCCTGGTAGCCTTAAATTACAGCATAGATGACAACCCTTACATTAACTACACAGTATTAGAATCAAAAATATATTACATAGAATTGATTTTAATAGACAATGGGCCAGATACATTCTTCTTAAATTCTAATATTGACGAGCTAACGAGATATTACCTCCCAATTGTACCAGGATATCAAATAGAGCTTGTAATCATAGCACTCGTGATACCTACGAGTCTACTTCTTTTGTATAAAATGAAATCAATGAAAAAAATACAAAACTAGTAATAAATAATTCTAAAATCATCTATTTGTAATATCTTATCGTTTGACGAATTCCGAAGTGCATTATATTTAAGTGATAGCTGATTTCGATAATTTATTACTACTTTTCTTGTTCAAATCTAACAAAATTAACATTTTAGGCGATCCTTGATCAATTTCCATCACATAATTTTAAATTTAATTCACCAATAGCCTATTTATAGAATTATTATAAAGAAATTAAGTGAAGAAAAATGGCATTCGATGAAATTAGTAAAAAATTAGCTCAATTAATGAAGGAAACAGAAGAAATTGAACTGAAAGATGTAGATCTCTTTGCTGAGTACTTAGAATTTCAAATGCTACCTGGTATTATTCAATCTGCAGCACAAGCAGTTCTTCCTGGCATCGGAAAAGCAGAATGGACACCAACAAAATTTTCTCTCGACTTGGAATTTCCGGGACAAATTGAAACTGTCGAATTCATTAGATCTAATGGAAAGAAAGCTGTAATTGGTGGGGAGAAAGTACCACCTTTCTACAACTTCCTGGGGCTTGATAAAAGAAACCCAAACCCCCCTCTTGTCACATACGATGTTTTCGATATGGGCTCTAAAATGATGTTACCAAAACCAATTAAACAAGAATATGAGGCAGTCTTAGGAGATCCCGCAGAATGGGCTAAATTTGCTGTTGATAAATTTGGCGCAGAAAGTATAACTTTTCACTCTCTAGAAATCGATCCTGGAATGGGTGACGCACCAGTTTCGCAATCTGTAAAATACTTAGAAGATATATTACAAGCTGTTGATGTTCCAGTCATTATTGGTTGTTCTGGAAACAAAGAAAAAGATGTGGAATTATTTAAAAAAACTGCGGAGGTTGCTGAAAGCGAAGTATTGATGCTCTCTGCTGCAGATAAGGCTACATGGGAAGAAGTTATTCCCTTAGCAGTAAAATACGATCACAACTGCTTGCTATGGACGAGTTTGGATCTAAATAACCAAATAAAGATGAACAAAGACGCTCTGGAGCTTGGATTACCCCGTAACCGGATTGTAATGGACCCTACATGCGCAACTCTCGGGTACGGCATGGAATATAGTTTTAGCATTTACCAAAGGATGCGAATTGCTGGACTCTTAGGGGAAACTGATCTTGCATACCCAATCAGTGGAGGAACAACCAATGCATGGGGTGCCCGTGAAGCTTGGATGAGCGAGAAGAAAGCACCTCAATGGGGCTTAAGAAAATACAGAGGTCCTATTTGGGAAATTATTAACGCTTTAAGTTTAACTATTGTAGGTTTAGATCTCGCTATGATGTTCCATCCTGTAGCCGCAAAACATGTTAAAGATTTAACAAAACAGTTCTTTGCAGAAATTCCTAAACATTTAGAAGATAAAGGTTATTACGACTGGGTTTCAGCAAGAATTAAGAAATAAATTTCTACTTTTTTATCTTTTTTTTTTTATCGGGTCTTTCATTTCATTATCCTTATTTTATATAATTGTACCTTGAGAATATATACATAAGATTTAAATAATCTATTTGGTCTTCATTATTGAAATTTGTAAAGTATTTAGGGGGAAATTAGAATGAAAATAGTAAATATATATGAAATTATTATGACAATAATCGGATTCTCTGCCTTATTTGCTTTAGGCTATGTGATTCTCGCTATTGCAAGTTTGTTTTTTCCCTAATTCAAATTAAAAAGTTAATAAAAATGAGTTCGATTAAGTTTTTTTAATTTTTATGTAGTAATCTTCCCCGTCGATCTTAAACTCTAGTACAGCGTCTCCATGCTTTTCGACATATCTCCTAACATTTTCCCCTGATTCTCCAAAATCACCTGTTACTTCAAGAATTTCCCCAGATTCCATTTCGCCAATTTTTTTTTTCGTTCGTGCTACTGGTAAGGGGCACACTAATCCATTGCAATTCAATGTATAAGATTTACTAATATTTTATCACCCGATTCACTTCTAACTAAATAATACATTATCAGCTTCTACACACATATTAACAAAGCCGTTCATTGTTGTTACTTCAATACCCTGAATTAGTTCCTCAGCTGCAACGCCTCTTGCTTTAATACATACGCCACAGGCTTTAATAATTCCACCTTCCTCTAATACATCTTTAAGCCACTTTTCAAGGTTGTCATAAGATGAGGGCTTCTGATTTTTTTTACCTACAAACACTCCATCTTCTACTAAAAAGATATTTATTTTATGTCCTTCTAATAACGATGTATATGCGAACCTTATCATTGTATAGGGTCTTTCGGAAGTATAGGCACCACTACCAATTACAATTGTAAAAGTTTTTATCTTATCGGTCATGTTGGGTCAAATTTTTACCTAATTTAAAATAATAGGTTATATAATAGAAATTAAAAAGTATTTATTAATTTTTTCGTATTAATTTATTTATTATTTCGATAAATTATTTAATATTGTAAAGGCGTTACTTATTTGAACAAGAAAATAATTTTTTACTTATTAGTAAGGAAAAGATAATAGGACGATGAAAATCGAATATCTAAGAAACTTTATAAAATTGGTGAACTATAAAAGCTTTTCAGAATTGGCACGCGACCTTCAAATTTCCCAGAGTACTATATCTCATCAAATTTCTCAACTCGAGAAAAATTTTGGAGTAATTTTGATTAACAGGAGTACTAAAAAGTTCGAAATAACAGAAGCTGGAAAAACTTTATTAGATTATTCACAAAAAATTATTGATTTATACGATTCGTGCGTTATAGATTTAGAAGAGTATGGAAATGTGAAATTTAAAGAAATCGTAATTTCGGCATCTACAACGCCAGGGTCTCATATTTTACCAAGAAATATCGCGGAGTTCCGAGATAATAATCCCAATGTGAATTTCAAAATTAAGATTAATAATTCTCTAAAATCGATAGAAAACATAGTTAAAAACTTGGCAGACTTTGCTGGTGTAGGCAGTTTTATAAATTACAATAAGGATAATTTTGAATTCATTAAAATTGGAGAAGATCAGCTTAAATTTATTTGTTCTCCTAATCATAAATTACTTGAAAATACAAAAAGTTTAGTTAACTTTGCAGATCTCGCTAAATTCCCTTTTGTTTGGCGAGAAAAGGGTTCAGGGATGAGGAATGCATTTGAACGCCAATTTCCAGATTATAAAAAGCTAAAAATTAAACTCGAGATGAATGATAACGATTCTATTATTTCAGCAGTTAGCGAATCGAAATATATTAGCATAATGAGTGAAATGATGGCAATTAATGCTGAAAAGGCAGGTTTGATTAAAATTCTAGAAATTAAGGGTTTTCCTCAGATTGTAAAAAGAGATTTATTCTTCATCAAATCAAAAAATAAAGAATTAAGTGAATTAAAAACTAGTTTTTGGGAATATATAAAAAAAAAATATAAAAATTATTAGAGTAAACTCTTCTATTTAATTAGCCCTGTATTATCGAAATTGAGAAAGTAGCTAATTTTTTCTTTCAAAGGATATATACCCTCTTTAAATAATGTGACAAGAAAGATAGTTACGAATATGATAGATCCTAATCCCGGAGCAAAACTTCCTACGTTATCGACTAAAGTAGATTGAGGATC
>JAHQWJ010000086.1 GCA_029856125.1 Promethearchaeia archaeon
GTTCCTTTAATCAAACCCTCAAGAATAAAATAAGAGATCCCTGATTTATGAATAATTACTTTCTTTATATTCAATTCTTTCATAAGAATAAGATATAAAATCAGATGATAAAAATATTTGCTAGATATAACTTATATCAAATAATAAAAAGTAATTTAATTATTCTCATTATAAAATCGAATAAGATAATGAAATAAATCATTAAAATGTCGGGCGGAGTTCTTAGGATAATCTGAATCGTATAAATTTAAAAATTCTGAGTGCCAAATCTTCTTCATGTGTGAAACGACAGTATGACTTTTTACATCTAATAAATTAGCAATATCCACTGCGTTCCTTGCTCCATCCTTAATCGCTTCTATTATTTTTGGCTTATAAAAATAAATATCTTGGGCATCATTAAAAGTCATACCTAAAGATTTCTTAATTCTATTTGAAATTGCTGTTCTGGTGAAGCCAAAATATTTAGAAATGGATGTTGGTGTATGTCCCTTAAAAATTAATTTTATATAGAAAAGTCGTTCAATATCCTCTACTGAAAGTCTATCCCGCATTAAAGTGTTTAAGTAAGATTCATCTATCATTTTAAAAATCCTAAATAATAAAACTGCTTCAAAAAAAGTAAACCCCCAATGCTCTCTTACTCTTGTTCTAACAGTGGTATTGCTGGTATTATATTTCTTTGCGATCTCATACTCATTTAAACCTTTTTCTATTAAATTTTTTAACTCATTCTCATGAATTGGAACGTATTGATAATTTAATTCTCCTTTGCCATATTTAATTAAAGTTTGCTCATAAATCTCTCCTAACCGTTTTTTATAAATTTCCATACCTCCAAAAATAAATCGTGCATGTGTTAGATCCGAAGCTCCCAACTGCTCTAATCTATTTACGATTGCAATTCTAGAAACCCCCAATTTATCACTTATTTCCTGCATAAAAGCACCATCCTCGATTAGTTGTATTAGTTCTTCTAAATTAACATCAATATTACCCCTCGATTTAAATGCGTCCCATCCACCAAATACTTTTCTAGCAAAATTAATATTAATAATCCCCTGATCTCCCCAAAATTCTATTATTTTGGCATGTACAGTAGATAAAGCAATATTAAATTCAAGGGCTATTTCTTGTGTACGGTATCCTAAAGTAATTAATCCTTTAAAATCATCTATAGGAATGTTAATGTATCTAGGATTTAAGAATCCATATAGTGCAGGTCTGCCATAACCTCCACGAGTTAAATTATACCCATACAACGGAATGAACTCATTATTTACTAATGCAAAATGATCGTATATAAAAGTTTTATACTTGTTTATGAAGCTTATCTCTTTTTCGCCTAGTTCAATTAAATCCTTTGCGTTATCAATAACCTCAATTGTAAATTCATTTCCATCAGTCGAAGAAAAACTTTCATTTGTAGTTACAACTTTAAATTTTTTATGATATCGATTGAAAGCTTTTCCTAAATATCCATTCCCTGTAGACCTAAGATGTTCTAAAAATCTTCTTCGTAATTTTCTAATTGTAACACCAATATAGTACATTTTATTTGTTAAGGCACCATCAATATTAGTGTCCGTAAGGAGATAGATAATACCATAACAATTATCCCAAACTGAACCTGTAAAAGCATCCAAAAAGTTGTTACATTTATTGATAGTTGATATTGGAAGACCATTCACAATTGATGGAAATGATGATTCCAACTCACAAGGAAGATCTTCATTAGATAGAATATCAATAATATCGTTAGGACTATTATTATGTGTAGTATTTGGTCTTTTACCACAAAAAAATTCTGGATCTTTTTTATCTTTTTGTGACATAATATAAAATCAATTTTTATCAAAATTTCTTAACATAATAATAGTATAATATCTTTTTTGATACTAATTAATAAAAAGTATATACCGATTTACTAATTTAAATTTTGAACCTTCAAAAAGAAATAATAATGAACAGTTAGGATATCATATTATTCTGTTCATAGCTTTTCTTTCAATATTTCTAGAGTATCTTCTTCCATTGTTTCTTTGGGATGTTCTATTATCTGACCAAGATATTCGTTATTTTTGTTAAAGAAATAGAACGTTGGAATCGCTTTTAACTCAAACTTAGGATTTACTGCTTCTGGGGGAGACCTTGTTTTATGCCATGGAGTTTCTCCTGATTTGTGTAAAGCATTAACCATTATACCATACAAAATGCGAAGTTCGACATCGTTGGTTTTCATCCGTTTTATAAGTTTAATCATGCGTGGCGTATTTTTGTGGCAATCTGGACACCAATCAGCACCGAAAGCAACTATTTTTAACTGTTCGTTCTTACTTTTCAATAGCGCGTTAATCTCTTTTAATATATCAGCTTTAGGTTCGTAAACTTTATAATTATACTTTATTTTTTCTCCGAATTCTCTTAGGTACTCATCAGGAGTCATCGTAGGAGATACAAGATCTGTCCACTTTAAGTCAAGATCTTTCATCATATTTTTATAATATTTTTCCCCTTTAAAAAAAATTGTTTTAATGATTTATAATACTAATACTCAAGGAAATCTATTAGACAATTTTGGAGATTTTTAGTAAATTCGATTTATTCCTTCTTTTTTTCATTTATAAAGTTAAAGGGTAAAAAAGATAAACTAAAATTGCGTTTTAGTATCCAAATTATTAATTTTATTTTCTTTGAGGTGAGAAATTATTTTAGGAGGTTTTAGAGGTCAATTATTAAACATAAATTTAACTACTAAACACATTTCGGTTGCTCCTATTGTAGAGGACATAGCAAAACACTTTTTAGGGGGGTCTGGTTACGCTTGTCGTTATTTGTACGATAAATTAAGCGTAGATACAAATCCACTGTCTCCAGAAAATATTGTTATGATAATGACTGGTCCTTTAAACGGAACCTTTGCGCCAAATACTGGAAGATGGGTCGTTTGTTCAAAATCGCCCTACACTGGTATTTGGGGAGAATCGAATTGCGGGAGTTGGTTTGGTGCTGAGGTAAAAAAAGCAGGATATGACGGTATTATAATATCTGGAGCATCGGAGGAACCAGTTTATCTAGAAATTAAGGATGATATGGTTCAACTCAAAGACGCTAGTTTTTTATGGGGAAGAGGCACATTTTATACTACTGAAAAATTAAAAGAACTTTTTGGAGACGAAAAAGCTAAAGTTGCTTGTATCGGGCAAGCGGGTGAAAATCTCGTAAAATATGCTAACATTGTTTCGGAAGAAAGAGCTGCTGGGAGAACTGGAATGGGAACTATTTTTGGTTCAAAAAAACTAAAGGCAATAATTGTTAAAGGAACAAAAATTAAATTGGATGTATCAAATCAAGATGAATTACGGAAGGCAATAATAAAAGCAAGAGACCATGTAAAATCGTCCTTTGCCTCACAGATATTGACAGAATTAGGAACATCTGGTGCGATGGATATGTATAATATGACTGGTGAACTTCCGATTAAGTATTTTTCTCAACCTGAATGGGAAGGTGCTGGCAAAATATCTGGAGCTACGATGGCAGAAACTATTTTAGTTAAAAATCGATTTTGCCACTCTTGTGTTATTGGCTGTGGTAGAAGGGTTGCTATTAAAGAAGGTTTGTATAAAACAGACGAGATGGAAGGTCCAGAATATGAAACTCTTGTATCTTACGGAGCAATTCTTTTAAACGACAACTTGGAATGGATTGTTTACATCAATAAAAAGTGTTTTGACTACGGAATTGATACGATAAGTTCCGGAGCTACTATTTCTTGTTTGACACACCATTTCGAGCAAGGAAATATAACAACGGATGATATTGACGGGTTAAAACCTGAATGGGGAAATATTGAAGTTGTTGAAGAATTATTAGAAAAAATTGTGTTCAAGGAAGGAATTGGCAAAGTATTAGCAGAAGGCTCTGATGCTCTAGCTAAGAAGTTTAGTATATCGCAAGAAGAGATTGCTACGGTTAATGGTTTAGAAGTTACATATCACGATCCTCGCTCTAATTATGGTATGGCACTGGCCTATGGCATTGGATTAAAGGGTCCATCCCACAACTTATTAGATGCCTACTATGTATTAAATGGGGTTCCATTAGAAGAAATTGGTATTAAAGTTATTGACAAATATCTTGATAACGAAGAAATGGCTGAAGTATGTTCTTTAATTATGGATTATAGAGCATTATATAGTTCGATGACCATGTGTTCATTCTGTAACCCCTTACCATCTCACAATGCAGAGTTAATACAAAATGCTGTAGGAATCAAATTTGGTCTTGAAGAAGTTAAATTATACGGAGAAAGAATAGCAA
>JAHQWJ010000087.1 GCA_029856125.1 Promethearchaeia archaeon
TCTACATCATCGATTTTTGTTGCACACTTACCAATTGCGACAACAGAATCATTAGCATAAAGTTTTATTACTCTAACTCCTTTCGCTTTTCTATGAGTAATTCTTATTGTATCCACAGGCATCCTTATGACTTGTCCTTGCTCTGTACTTATCAAAATATCCATAAGTTTTGCAATTTTTATTGCAATTACCTTGTCTTTTTTTGCGGGATCTAAAGTAATATTTTTCACTCCTTTGGCAGCACGACCCGTTTTCCGATATTCTTTTAAGTAGGTTCTTTGTCCATAACCCTTTTCAGTCAATGTCAGAATAATGTTATCATCATTTACGAGTAAGCTATCAATTACTTCGTCTCCTTCCCTTAATTCAGCGCCTTTAACACCCATGGATGTTCTTCCTAATTCTCGTAACTCTGATTCGTCGAATCTAACAGCATAACCTAACTTGGTTGCTATAAAAATATCTTGGAGGGTGTTTGAAAGTCTTTTCACGCTTATTAACTCGTCGTCAGGTCTTATGCGTTGGGCCCTTACACCTGTGGATTTAAATTTTGAAAACAGTTTTAAGGGGCTTTTTTTAATTATTCCGTTTTTAGTGGTCATAATGAGCATTTCATTCGTATCAAAATTATGAATAGGGATCATTTCTGATATCCTCTCCTCAGCTTGGAGCGGTATTAAATTTATAATCGGTTTTCCTCGTGCTGTGCGCTTTTGTAATAAAATTTCAAAGCATTTTAGGGAATAAACACGCCCTTTAGAAGTAAAAATAAGGATTGTATCGTGAGTATAGCAAACAAATAAATCGTCTATGATGTCTTCCTCACGTACGGTCATTCCTTTCTTTCCTCGACCACCTCGCCTTTGAGCTTGGTACTCTTCAACAGAAATTCTTTTAATGTATTGATTTTTTGTAAAAATTATAATTGTTGGTACATTTTTGACTAAGTCTTGTCTTTTAATCTCTTTTAAGTCTTTCTCCTGGATAATTTCGATTCTCGTTTTTCTTTTATCCCCATATTTTTTACTTAAATCTGTTAGCTCTTGCTTAATAATGTCTAATCGTATTTTTTTGCTTTCTAATATCTTATCATATTCTTTTATATTTTCATTCAGCGTCTTTGCTTCATTCACTAACTTCTGTTGCTCTAAATTAGTTAAACGCGATAAGGGCATGCTCAGTATAGCTTGAACTTGAATATCACTTAATTTAAAGGCAACTTTTAATTTTGCTTTTGCATCATTGATATCGCTAGCACTCTTAATTATTTTTACAACCTCATCGATATTATTTAAAGCAATTAAAAGACCTTCAACTCTATGGAGTCGAGCTTTAGCTTTTTTAAGGTAAAATTGAATCCTTTTAGTAATAATAATGAGGCGGTGTTCAATGTATTCGTCGATTATTTCTTTTAAATTGAGAATTTTTGGTTGTTTTCCACCGTTTATCAAAACTAGATTATTTATGCTAATATTATTCTGAAGTCTAGTTCTTTTATATAAAATATTTTTAATTATTACAGGTTGAGCATTTTTAGTTAAATCGATTACAACACGCATTCCTTTCCTGTCAGATTCATCCCGTAAATCACGTATATCTTTTAGGACCCCATCTTTAATTAGTCTAGCAATCGATTCCACAAGGGTTGTCTTATTCACCAAATAGGGGATTTCTGTAATGATTAGACTATTTTTATTTCCTTTAGTTTCAAGTTCAACGGTACCTCTCAAAGTAAGACTTCCCGTTCCAATCGAATAAGCATTGTATATTCCGTTTGCATCTATAATAGTTCCTCCTGTGGGGAAGTCAGGACCTTTTATTATTTCCATGAGTTCTTCTACTGATATTTCGGGATCGTCCACAGTGGTGATTATTCCTTGACATACCTCGGTCAAGTTATGCGGTGGCATAGATGTTGCCATACCAACAGCAATACCTTTTGTTCCGTTGACTAAAAGATTTGGAAGCTTAGCAGGTAAAAACACGGGTTCTTGAAGACTATCGTCAAAATTCGGCTGAAAGTTTACGGTTTCGTTATCTAGATCCTCTATTAACTCGTTAGTGATTTGTGCTAACCTTGCTTCGGTATAACGCATAGCAGCAGGAGGATCTCCATCAATTGAGCCGAAATTTCCTTGAGGGTGGATTAATGGATATCTCATCGAAAAGTCTTGTGCTAAGCGAACTAAACTATTATATACTGCGGCGTCTCCATGAGGATGATACTTACCCATAGTTTCACCTACAATTCTCGCAGATTTTACATGGGGGGTGTTATAATATTGATTATTATCCGTCATCGCATAAATAATTCTACGATGCACTGGTTTGAGTCCATCCCGTACATCAGGAATAGCGCGTCCGACGACGACTGACATTGCATAATCTATATAACTACTCTTCATTTCATCTTTTAGTGAAATCTCTTTAATATTTTCTACTATCATATTTACAACCTAAATTTTAAATAAAAAAATAAAAGAACAAAATTAAACGTCTAAAACGTTGACCTCATCAAAATTGGCGAAGATATACTTTTTACGGGACAAAACCTCTTTACCCATCAATTTTGTAAAGATCAAATCATTTTCAATATAATCATCGTAAGTAACCTTCTTTAAAGTCCTAGTTTCTTTATTCATTGTGGTATCGTATAGTTCTTCAGGGTTCATTTCACCCAAACCTTTATATCTTTGGACTTTTATAGAACTTGAATCCTTTAGTTTATGTTTCGTTATAATTTCTTGTACAAAAGTATCTTTTTCACTATCCGAAAATACATATTTCTTAGATTTTCTATATGATACCTTGTAGAGAGGAGGAACGGCAATATAGAGAAAACCACCATCTATTAATGCTCGCATGTATCTGAAGAAAAAAGTAAGCAGGAGCGTTTCTATGTGGAAACCATCAATGTCTGCATCACACATTATGATGGTCTTATGATAGCGCAATTTACTTAAATCAAATTCCGGTTCTGCTTCTTCGGAATCCTCATCATCTCCATTACCGTTAGATGCGCCATTAACTTCATTAAGTCCTTGCATTCCTATTCCTAAAGCTTTAATAATTGAAAGTATTTCATTATTCTGGAGGATTTTATCCATACGAGCCTTTTCTACATTTAATATTTTACCTCTTAAAGGCAGTATTGCTTGATAACCTCTATCCCTACCTTGCTTTGCTGAACCTCCTGCTGAATTACCTTCTACTATGAAAATTTCACACTCTTTTGGATTATTTGACGAGCAATCAGCTAGTTTGCCAGGCATTCTCGCGCTATCCAATACGGACTTCCTACGGATCAATAATCGGGCTTTTTGGGCAGCCTCTCTTGCCAATTTTGCATTAATCGTTTTTAAAACTATTTTTTTAGCTATTTGAGGGTGTTCTTCTAGATATTGAGTCAATTTGTCAGTAACAATTTGACTTACGATTTGTCTAACATCGGGGTTTCCCAGTTTGATTTTTGTTTGGCTTTCAAATTGTGGATCTGGCAATTTAATAGAAATAACAGCGGATAAACCTTCTCTCGTATCAGCACCGCTTAGAACATGTTCTTTATACTTCTTGTCCATGAAGTTTTCAACGTAGGAATTAAACGTTCTTGTAAGTGCGGATTTAAACCCAGTAAGATGAACACCTCCCTCTACGGTATTAATTGTGTTAGCGTAAGTGAGGATATTAGTTTGATAAGTAGTATTATATTGCATTGCAAGATCGCAGTAAATTACTGAACCTTTTTCATCTTTGGACGAATCGCTTATGTAAATGACGTCATCGTGGAGAGGTTGTTTATCTTTATTCAAATAGGAAATAAACTCTTTAATACCACCCTCGTAAAAAAACTCTTCTTTCTCATCTTTAATTTTATTATGAAGCTCAAACCGAGATTGAGGAGTAAGGAACGCAAGCTCTCGCATCCTATTAGTTACGGTTGAAGGGTTATAAATTACTTCGTTTTTGTCAAATTCAAATATTGTATCGTCAGGATAAAAGGAGATTTTGGTATACGGTTTTTGGTTCTCTATTTTAGTTATATCAGGTTCTGATACTTTTTTTCCTTTAGAAAATCTTTGTTTGTAGAGCTGACCATCCCTACAAATTTCAACATCCATCCATTCTGTAAGTGCATTAACAACTGAAAGCCCAACTCCATGTAAGCCTCCGGAGATTTTATAGCTTTTATTATCAAACTTTCCTCCAGAATGTAAATGTTCCATAATTACTTCAAGAGCAGGTTGATTATATTCAGGATGGATATCGATAGGAATACCTCGTCCGTTATCGT
>JAHQWJ010000088.1 GCA_029856125.1 Promethearchaeia archaeon
GAAACAATCGGTATTAAAATAGATGATGAAAAAACTCGTAAGATATGTGAAGAAAAAGGAGCCAATCTTGATGGGAAATCATCTTTTGTAAAGTTTCCCGAGAATATTACCAAAGACTTGCTAAAATTAGTACCAGAATCATTTAAATTACATGGTCCCGATGGATCATTTAATTTTGAAGTCAATACTAAAACGACTCAATTTGCCACGATTGGGACTCCAGTTAGAATTTATGATCCAAAATTAGAAAAAAATAAATTAAAGAAGTCAGTTTTGGCTGATACAATACAGCAGATACGTGTAGTAGATAGTCTTGAGAATGTTAATTGCTCCCATATTGATGTGTGGCCAAGTGATGTTAAGTTCACAGCGGTTCACGCACATTGTTTGTACCAATGGGCTAAGAATACTAAGAAACCTTATGGATTGGGCTGCCTAGGGAGATTGGCAAGCCAAGACATGATGAATATTACATCACTTATAGTTGGGAGTGAAGAAGATTTAATTAAACGACCTAGATTAGTTGGTTTTATGAATCCTACCAGTCCTTTACAATTACCTAAACTTATGACAAATGGATTAGAAGTCTTTGCAAAATATAAACAACCTACAATAGTGGCTCCAGAAGCTCTTGCAGGAACAACTGCCCCAGTTACATTAGCCGGTTTATTGGCTCAAACATGTGCCGAGATAATTGGTGGTATAATTCTAGCTCAAGTGTACAGCCCAATAAGTCCAGTATTCTTTGGAACGGTTTCATGTGCCACTGATATGCGCTCTGGAAATTCTGCCTTAGGGGCTATAGAATCAAGTTTAATCACGATTGCCATAGCTCAAATTGCACGTTATTATAACATCCCTTCACGTGGTCCAGGAGGAGTTACTGAGTCTAAAATTTTTGATGTACAAAATGGTTTTGAACGTTTTTCCACTATGTCACTAGCAGCACAAGCTGGAATTAATTATATAACCTGTGCGGGTACTTATGAATCATCTTTAGCAGAAGCATTAGAATTATTAGTAATTGATGATGAACTTGCTGGTTTAGTAAAACGAGCAATGGAAGGTATTAATGTTAATGAAGATACAATTGCGATTGAGTTAATCAAAAAGGTGGCAACTAGCGAACAAAAAGGGACGAATTTTCTCGCAGAATCTCATACCAGAAAATATATGCATAAAGAACTTTATATCCCTAAATTAATTGACCGAGGCAGACGATCTACTTGGAAAAAAAAAGGTTCGAAAGATATTATTGAGCGAGCTAGGGCGAAAGTTGATCAAGTGTTAGCCGATTATCAACCTTATGAACTTACTAAAGATGTAGATACTCAATTATTGGCTCTTATTAAAGAAATTGAAGCACGTCCGATAGAACTATATATGAATGCTGAGGGTATTAGTGGTGGCACTGTGAATATTACTGGTACAGAAATTTCACTCGAAAAAAGTTGAAGCTAATATTTTTGACGATTACCGAAAAGCGGAAGAGTTAATGGTTGATAGCATTACTTTACACGATGGTATAGAAATTAGAGAAGAAAAATAAATCGTTCAAATTATTAATATTTGGAGAAATTAGCTTTTCTCCCTTATTTTACGAACACTCGCTACGAGTTTGTTATAAGATTCAAACAAGTCTATTTTTATCATTATATACAGTAAAATAGTAATCAAATACATTGAAACAATTGAAACAAGCCAGCTCTCTCCTCCTAAAAGGCTACAGATACTTAATAAGTTATAGGAAAAAATCAGCATCAAACCCAATTTGCCCAACCAAACCCAAAAAATTGTCTTTAGAAAACTATACTTAATGATTCCAAGTGGTATTGTTATGAAATCATCATTTAAGGGTGTAAGACCAAATATAAAAATTAAAAGGGGTGCGGTCCTTGGATGTTCTACTAAGAATAGTTGGTATTTCTTCAGATTCTTACTACGGTCTTCAGATATAAATGAAGAAGCCCCTCTACCAACAGCATATCCACCAATCTCTCCAACCATGCATCCTAAACTAGCAATAAAGGCGACAACAATAGGAATGAAGAGATTCAATTGTAAAAAGGGTAAGGAACTAAAGCATACCACAAAGGTATAGGGGGTGGGAATTGGTAATAAATTTCCTATCAAACATACTAGAAATGTTATTAATAACCCAGAAGCGAGGTCTTGAAATGTGGGTATACTTCCTATGTTTTCAATAATAGCTCGATGAGATTCATTTAGTATAAAATCTATGGAGATTATTGTAATTATCGCTAGAATAATAAAAAATATAAAATCCATTCGTTTTATTTTCATTTTTCAAGACAAAATAATTTAGAGTGCTTTAATTAATCTACGAATGTAGGTAATAATTCCTAACAAAAATTAAGGTAATGCGACAAGTGTTACGACAATACTTATAATAACGCTAAAAAATAAAAGAAATATCAATATTAATGAATTCCTCGTAAGTTTTTTTCGCCTTTTTTTTACGTAGGTTCTGCGTTTAATGTTTGCACTCATTTTCATGCGTCTAAATCTATCATTGATTTTTTTTTATACTATCATCTATTTCGACTGGTTCTAATAACTCCGTTAAAACTACATTATTGTACGAAAAATGCATCCGAGGGATATATTTATCAGCCAAATAGGTTCCATCTTCAATCTCTTCTTTTAAAGGGAAGAGTTGCTTTTCCTTAATCACTGAGCCTAAGTAATTTCGATCGTATTCTCGATATCCATAGATTTGATTTTTCACGATAACAATTTTTCGTTCGAATCCTTCCGGAATTCCGGCTTTTTCGAGGCGTAGAAGTATTTTTTCTCTAGACATGGTTTTCAGAAATTCAAGATCTTCTTCTGTACCTTCATATTCGGGTCCAGTTTGAGCTTGATCGTAATCTATTTCTTCTGCTAACCCTATCATAATTAAAAAGCCTTGTGTTTCGTTATCTTGGTCGACAGCGGTAATTTTAAAAGCAATTCCATGTTTATCTCTTATGGATGGAGCCATCTTTGCTGCTATAAATTTCATTCGAGTAGTAGTGTTAAATCCATGCCACAACCAGACTCTAAAATGCTGGGGATCAACAAACAAAAGTATAAAATCATCGTCCAATAAATCCTCTAATTTTAAATCAGGATCTATAATAAGTTCTTCAAAATCTCCTATTTCATCGTTAAATTGATAAACTGTAATAGTTTGAACCTTTCTTCGAGGAATATCCTTGTTGTCCTTGCCTTCACCATCTTGAGGTTCTTTATTTGACATTTTTCTAACTTGAAATCGCTTTTTTACTGTACAATAAATTAAGTTTAATATAATATTATAATTTCTGGTATAAAAATTAATGTTGAGAATCCTTATTAATGGAGTTATTATAGGAGGAATTCAACTATCGCTTCTATAGCAGCATCTGGTTCTTCTACATAGGGAGCATGGGCACTTTCAGCAAACATCTTTATATGGGCGTTAGGGATTAATTCCGCGAGAATTTTGGCGTTTTGTGGTGGTACCAATACATCTTTCGCACCATGCATAATTAAAGTTGGAATTTTTATCTTTTTTAATCTGTCGCAGGTTGTAAACGATCTAATCGCGGTCCTTTGCCATTCGTAATTTCTTGGAAGCATTTGACTTTTAGCCATGTTCTGAACAGCGTAATCAATAAGTTTAGGGTGATTCTTTATAAATTCGGGCGAATAAAATATTTTTAAGCTTTCCTTGGCAATTTCAGTTGGAGCTCTCCCCGTTCTCGTTTTGTTGACTATTTGTAAAACTTCCGGAGATGCTAAAATAGATTTGGATCCCCCGCAAGTAGAATCACATAAAATTAGTTTAGACATTCCGCTATATTTAATTATTAATTCTTGAGCAATACCTCCTCCCATTGAATGCCCGAATACAAAAGTATTTTCAATATTCAGAGCTTTCAACAAACAGTATGCATCATCTGCTAATGTTCTGACGGTATATTGCGATTTTGGATTGGTAGATTGCCCCGTTCCCCTATTATCAAAGACAATCACTTTGAAATAATCTGCTAATCCTTTTATGAAATATTTTCCCCACCAAGTAATATTAGCTCCTAAACCAAGGATCAATAGTAAAGGAGGACCAGTACCATAAATCTCATAATAAATATTCAT
>JAHQWJ010000089.1 GCA_029856125.1 Promethearchaeia archaeon
TCTGTGACGATTTTTGAAGTCATGAATCCTGTGACTTTCTGATATAAAGCAAATTCAGGTACTCCAGGACGGCAGATTTTGAGTAATTCTTTATGTCCTCTATTGATAATTTTGCACGCATGGACAGATCTTCCAATCTCGTAATCAGTTTTTACTATTCGTATCTCATCTATAATATCTGTAATCATTTTGTTCCCGGGTGTTTTTTCAGCAATCCCCGAGGGCATTGCAGCCTCGATCCCCACTTTTTTTTCTTTTTCAATAAGTTTTTGGTATATATCGTACCAATTTTCTCCTTGGGGCGCTGGGAACTCGTAGTAACTGTGAAATTCAAGTTCACCTATAGACCTAGACTCAACATGACTTTTTTCTAAGAGGGGAACTACCATTTTAGGAATTCCTTCTCTTTCTATAATGAGGAGAAACGGACGTTCGTGTACGTTATTAGCAAAATTAGTTAAATAATAAATATTAACCGGATCAAATGACACGTAGTAATCCAAATTCTCTTGTAACATCATAGCTCTTACTTTCTCTAATCGATTGGAAAGTTCCTCTTGGCTTGGCGGTGTTGTAATACCTTTTGGTTTAGCATTCATGATAAATTCTTCAAAATAAATCTCTAAAATTAATAATAATAAGAAATTCTTCATAAAAAATTTAGTAGTTTTTTGGGAGTTTATATAATAAAGAACAAGAAAAGCATAAAGAAAGCTTTTCAAAACAAGAGCAATCTATTTATTAATTAGCATAATTTACATATTTAAAAATACATTATGAAGAGGAAATAAAATTGAAAACATTTGAAGATTATTTGGCCCGATTATATAAAATGAAGCCTAACATTTACATTGGTGATGAATTAGTAGGTCGGGATGACCCTCGATTACAGGGTGGTCAAAATATCATAAAAGTTACTTATGACTGCGCTCATAGCGAGGAATTTGAAGATTTATGTGTAACTACCTCTCATTTAACGGGAAAGAAGATCAACCGGTTTTGCCACATCCATCAGAGCGAAGATGATCTTTTAAAAAAGCAGTTAATGACGCGATTATTATGTCACCGAGTAGGGGGGTGCATTCAGAGGTGTATGGGTATTGATGCTTTAAACGCACTTTCTGTAATAACGTACGAGTTAGACCAAGCGCTTGGAACCGATCACTACGAAAGGTTTAAGAAGTATTTAGAATATTTTCAAGAGAACGATTTAGTAGCGAGCTGTGCACAAACTGATGCTAAAGGAGATCGTTTGAAGAGACCTCACGAACAAGAAGACCCAGATCAATATTTAAGGGTTATTGAAACGAGGGAAGATGGAATCGTTGTTAGAGGGTGTAAACAAAGCATAACAAACACACCATACGCAGATGAAATGATTGTAGTCCCTTGTAGGTATATGGGTCCGAAAGATAAAGATTACGCCGTAGCATTTGCATTACCTACAGATTGGGACGGAGTTAAACTATTAACGAGACCTGCTAGCTTTAGAAAAAGTAAAAATATGGAATTTCCTGCTGGGAATTTTGGAGACGCAGAGACTTTCATTATCTTTGACGATGTTTTTGTTCCCAATGATAGGATTTTTTTAAACGGTCATGGAGATCCTAGGCAAACTGCATATGCGGGCTTTCTGGCACTCATGTTTGCTCACTATCACCGCCATAGTTATACTGGCTGTAAGCCTGCCATATCAGAAGTTATAGCAAGTGCTGCAGCATTAGTTGCAGAATATAATGGTATTGAAAAAACATCTCATGTTCAAGACAAACTTTCTCACCTTATAGGTACTGCGGAACTCGTATTTGCTGCCGGCGAATCTAGTGCAAAACACTCTGAAAAAGCTCCTTCTGGAACACAAGTTCCGGACGAGATTTTAACCAATGCTGGAAGGAGACTTGCAGGAGAAATGATTTACGATGAGTATAAAATATTAGCAGACCTTTCTGGCGGCCTTATTGCAACACTACCGTACGAAGGCTCGTTCTTTTCTGAAGATGTTGGCGAACTAGCTATGAAATATATGAAGAGAAATCCAAGAGTTAAACCCGAAAATGTTTTACGCTGTTTTAGAGGCATTGAAGCTTTTGCGGTTTCAGAAATAGCAGGTCTATTACAAGTAGCTGGCTTACATGGTGGAGGATCGCCGTCAATGGAAACTATAACTATGATGATGCGATATGATCTTGAGAAATTGAAGAATATCTCAAAATATCTCTTCGGAATTAAGTCCAAACTAAAAAGATACGAAAGACCCACTGTTACTCCTCGAAAACAACTAGAGAAATTCAGAAAAGCAATGAAAGGTAAGAAATTAGAGAAAGACTAAATCAATAGGTAATTTTTTTTTAATCTTTTTTATTATCATTATCATCAAAAATAATATTGATATCTAAGCATGTTAAAATTACTAAAAACATTCCAAGCTCATTCAAATTATGTATTAAGTCTTGGAATTACTCCGGATGGTTCAACTTTAATATCTACAGGTATGGATAACTTAGTGAAATATTGGAAACTACCCACATATGCTCTATTTAAAACTTTAGAAGAACATACTAAAAGTGTGAATTCGATATCTATTGCTCCTGATGGTTTAACATTTGCAACTAGTTCCTCTGATACGACTGCTAAAGTATGGGATTTTAACTCTGGTAATGTCTTGCATACATTAAAAGGGCATAAAAAAACAGTAATTGCAGCGGAATTATCATCTGATTCAAATTATATAGCTACGGGATCCTATGACGGAAAAATTAAGTTATGGGACACCACTGATGGAAGCGAGCTTATAACCATCAACGCCTTTGAAAGAAATGTAACTACTGTTAATTTTTCACCTGATGGAAAGAATTTGGTAGGAGGAGGTCTTGGAGATACTTTTCATATTTGGAAGATTCCCTCAGGTGAATTAACCAAATCCGTGACCAAACACAAAATTGTCGTTTCTGGAGCACGATATACACCAGATGGGAAGCACTTTGTATCTATTGGTTCTGAAACTTTAATGATTTGGAATCCTAGCAATTGGAAACTAGTTAAAACCATTCAATTTGAAACTAAATACCCTCGTCCTCATACAATATCACCAGATTCAAAGATGATTGCTATAGGTTTCGATTACAAAGTCTTGATATGGAACATTAAAAATGGTGAACTACTAGAAACAATTGAAGTAAAACCGAAAGGGGTGGATTCGTTATGTTTCTCTCTCGATAGCAGTACGTTTTTAATGGGGGCTGCTGATAAAAAAATAAGGATATGGAAATTAAATTAAATATTTATTTCTTCTTAACAAATTTTTCCAATCTTCTTTTTAGTTCATCAGATTGGCCAGTTGTTATCATTGCTATTGATTCGCGTGCTAAAACGGATTCAATACTTAAATCTTGGTTTTCGTTGATAAACTTCTTTGTATACTGAAGAGCAAGGTGGTCTCTTGACGCAATCATGTTAGCTGTTTTTTTTAAGATTCTTGGTAGACTTGGTGTTGGACATACTTGATTAACTAGCCCTATTCTATGCGCTTCTTCAGCAGAGAGTTCGTTACCCATTATCATCAATTCCTTGGCTCTTCCTTCCCCAATTATTCTAGGTAAAAGTTTGGTTGACGCATTAGAAAAGAAAAGTCCTACCCCTACTTCAGGAAGCATAATTCGTGTATCTTCTGCTGCAACTTTATAATCACACACGAGAGTATGTTCAAATCCACCGCCTATCACCCAACCGTGATAACCAACTATGATTATTCCGGGATGGGCTATCATTTTTCGTGTCAAAATTTGCCAAGATTCAAGAAACTCTACGGCTTCTGCAAGTCGTTCTTTATTTGTTAGCAAATCGTATCCATACTTTAGATCAGCTCCTACTGTAAAATGCTTACCATTAGCAGCATAGATAACGCAAACATCGTTGTTCTCAGCACTAATTTCAAAGAGTTCTATTAGTTTTTTTAACACTTCTAACGTAATAGTATTTCTTTCTTTAGGCTTATTTAGCGTAATTTTTCCTATGTCTCCTCTTTTTTCATATAATACACTCTCTTCCAAATTGAATCCCTCTCATTATTTCTATTCAGACTATCTATTATTTATAAAAGTTCAATTTATGTTATCATAAAAGTTTTTTTATC
>JAHQWJ010000090.1 GCA_029856125.1 Promethearchaeia archaeon
CAAACCTAAGAGCTATGTCAGATGCCAATATTGATTTTCTTTTAGGAAGAGATTCTCTAATTTCTTTTTCTATAGAGGTGGGAACAAATGCATCGCGTTCTACTATAGTTATTTGCTTTGTTCTTCCGTATTTTCTTCTTAAATTCAGAGTTGCCTTTCGAACTAATAACTTTTCTTCCTTTTCGGACATTTATATCACTATTTAAAATTTGAAATGTCAATAATTAAAGCTAATTGTAATATTAAATACTTAAATTCTAATAAAATTTTTGATTTACTAACCATTTTAAGAACTCTCTATTATTCTAAACAAAAAAGCAATAACGAAGGCAATGTCATTTTGAACAATGATTATTCGTTTAATATCAAGCGAAAAAGACCTGAAGATTTATTCGAGAAAGTTTCAGATTACTTTAATGCAGAAACTCTTGCAAATTATGCTGAATCTAAATCTATAATGAGGACGCAAAAAAAAATCATAATTCGAGCGCTAGAGTTATTAGAACTTAAGAATAACCGACCTCTAATCTTAGACGCAGGTTGTGGCCCTGGATTTGCAGCAGATTATCTAACTGAATTAGGATATAAGACTGTTGCTCTTGATATTATTTCAGAATTTCTTAAATATTACGACATTATGAATCTAAATCCAATTCTTGCAGATATGTGCTATCCTCCATTTAAACCAGACTCTTTCGATTCTATTATTTCTATTTCTGCTTTACAATGGATTATCAGAGATGTGGAAAGTGAAAGGGAGAGATTGATTCTAACTAATCTATTTGTATCTTTTTATCAAATCTTAAAACCTGAATCAACAATGATTGTTCAATTTTATCCGAAAAGTACTGTTATCATGGATTTTATTGCTGAGATTGTTAATAATAAAACAAATTTTAAGGGAAATTTCATAATTGATAACCCAAATAATCCAAAAAAACGAAAAATATACCTATTATTAAAGAAATAGTAAACTTTTGAATTGCTAGTTTAGTCATATGATGTATTCTGCTTTTTCAGATTTAAGATAATCTAAAAACATAAGATTTTATTTAAGTTGAGTTATAATTGATGTTGATAAAGATCTTTTTACTAATAATTAAATATGCAGAAGTGTATTTAATTTTTAAAAAGTTCTTATTTTAAAGAATATTTAAAAAAAATTGAAATATGGTAATTAATATATGAACGTTAGATTAAAACGAAATTCGAAGTTAACACTTTTTACACTGTTGATTTTAATATTTACACCTTTATTTACTATGGTTTTATTTAACCAAGTGAATCTAGGCAGTAATACGGATACATCATTTACTGGTGATAGTTTAGGACCAACTATTGATGATCAAGATAATTATTTCCCAGAAGCTTCTGGTGTTACACATGAAAATGAAAAATACGATTTGTCACTGTGGTGGAATAAGACTTATCGGTTTAGAATCGGTTTTGTTTTAGAAGAAACCGAGGGTATCGATAGGCATCAACCCGTAGAAATATTTTTTTCATTTCGAGAGGATGAACACTATGAAAATACCGAAAGGTTAGTTAGTTTCAACGCAACAGGTAATGATGAATGGAGCAATACCATTCCTATTCAAATATGGAATGTTACTAAATATTCCGCTACTAACTTCATAGAATCATGCACGGTAACTTTTATCGTAGATATCTCAGCAAATTCGAACAGAACGTATTTTCTATATTACAACGAAAATGACAATGGAATTGAACAAATAGATTACGGTACTAACTTCTCAAGCGATTTAATAGCTGGAGCTCTTACGATTACTGTTGGAACTGAATATCAAGTAGTTCTGGAGCAGGGATTAGCATCAACTCAATTAGTCAGACAAGGTCTAGATTTTCATTTAGACGATTCCTTAGCTCCTGAAAAACAATTATCAGATCCAAGTTTAAAATTTTTAACTCATTTTGAGAATACAGTTGCAGATTCAACGGGTAATACTCCTGGTGGTACAGTTAATGGGGACCCTCAATATGTTAATGGGTTAGTACAATATGGATTAGACTTTGATGGGAATGATTTTATTAGTTATGCCAACGGACTTGAAGCTCTTGGTGATCCTTTCCATGATGCTAGCACGGAGTTTACACTCTGCGCATGGATAAATCCAAGTTCCCTCTCAATAGGAGCTACTAATCATCAAACGCAGAATGTAATTATGGCTAAAGCAAGTGATCCCTACAACGATAATTTTGAAATTGGAGTAAATTATGAAGGGAATATTCACATCTATCTTGATACCGAAACCCGAGATACCCAAGCGGATTTTGGACCTATCAATACGATTACTACAGCAGGAGGATGGTATTTTATTGTTTTTAGATATCAAAATGGTGTAGCAGAAGTTAGGATTCAAGACAGATGGTACATCAACCTCTTGACATGGGAAGATGCAACCGATATCGATGGAGCAAACGGAAGTCCTTTCACTATCGGAGCATCTGAACATATAGACCAATACTTCGATGGGATGATTGATGAGTTTGCTGTCTACAATAAATGCCTATCAGATCAAGAAGTTGAAGATTTTAAATACGGTTCTATGCCTTCTACAATTCAATCCATTACTGAATTAGAAAACGGCGATGTCTTTTCAAGCTACGAAATTGAATGGACAACTGCTTTTGACATGCATGTTCAAGATACTTGTAAATTCTATTATGATTATGATTTATGGAATTTTGAGCGAAATATCTATTTTGAAAACGAATTTAATTCAACAATAGATAGAATGTTCGCATTAAATACTAACTATAATTTCACAAGTTTTAATGATCATAATAAGTTATTGTATGTCTATGATGGAATTATCAAGAAGGATATAACTACTGCAGGATTCGTTGCTGAGAATTATACTGTAGTTCACAACGCTCCGGATGGTTCTAAGGATGCAATCGGAATTTTTATTGAAGAGTATGAATTATCAGATCCAGCCCATACTTCTATAACTTACTTAGAAGGCGATGTTATTTATGATAATGGTTATGTTGAGTTCTTACCTGGTTCATTAAATGACTTTGATAATAGTGTTGGAAATGAATCGTATCAATTAAAAATAAATTTCTGGGAGTTAACTGGAAGCGCTAATACATCAGGTAATCTAGATGATGCGGGATTAATAAATCACTTTGACGATATTCTGGTTTCATTGAGAGAAGAAGTAGATGTTAATATATACCAAGAGGAAAGCCTTTTTTATAGTATCGATGTAAATGTAACTGATAGCGATGGTAAATTAGTGCCTGATGCGACAGTGACGGTATGGAATTCGTCGAATTATGCTATAAATTGGGAGCAAACTACTAATGAGAACGGACGCACTCTTTTTAATCGATTTGAAGGCGGAGTTTATGTGGTGAATGTATCTTATGTAAGATATGGTCAAACATTAACGGTTACAACTCCTCAAATTATTGAGTTGAATGACACTAATGTAGACACTTATGGAATTTATTATTTGGAGTTCAGTAACGTGAAACTCACATCCTTACTCTTAAAGTTTCAAAGGGAGCATGTGGGAATCATTCAAGAAGATGTTGTTGGAGCTAACATAACCTTTACACTTGATGATGGTTCTGGACCTGTTGTTTTGGGATATGAACTTACAAATTCTACGGGTTTTACTACTTTTAGGTGGACAAATCTAACTGATCAAAATAGTGGGAATATAAGTTTTACCGTTAATTGGCATGGCGATCTACAGAATGATTTATCTTGCTCTGACGATCTAGAACCACCTGTTGATCCTACAACGATTGTGTTACCCTTCTACCAATATTTGAATTCAGTTGTAAATGTAACCACTGGAAGCACATATAAATCATTTTTATTTGTCAATTCTAGTGGATCAGATAGCGTGATGTTAGGAGATACTTTAAATCTCTGGGTTAATTATACTCAACAGAAAGATGCTGATCCTATAACTCCCATTGAAGGTGGCGATGTAACATATGACATTAAAATTGGTGCTATTAAAATTAATACAATTGTTCTATCCTTCTCAGAAACTGGAAATGGAGTATATAGCCTTTTAATTGATACTTCTAATCCTATACAACCTGGAGGTACTAATTGGAAGTCAAGTGTTACCTATACAATGGAAATAGTTGCTTCAAAACCTGGCTATATCACTAACCAAACATCGATTACATTTACGCTGTTAGATAAAACAACTGAATTAACTACAAGCGACGCGACGCCCCAAGGATTCTATCATGATATAATATCTTTAGATGTTCATTACACCGATATTTTTGCAGAACCCGATGAAGATATAGATGGAGCTACGGTTCAATATTTCGCAATCGGAATTGCTGGCATAAATGGATACTTAACTCCATATGGATCCGGTGGATTATATCGGTTAGATTTAGATAGTTCTGAGTTTCCAATATATGGTGATTATGTGCTACAAATTACCGCATTTAAGGAAAATTATGAAACTAAATCTATATATCTACCGCTAACGATAGACGAAATTAATACAAGATTAAATAATTCAGCAGCGATTTATGAAACATTTGATGTTTTTATTGGAGCCTCAAAGACTTTTTATTTTGACTATAGCGTAGAATTATCTGGAACGGGATTGACTGATGTTGACTTGAGTGAGTGTGTTTGGGAAAAAGATGTGGGTGGAATTGTTGTTGACAGTGGAGTTGTTTCCTTAAATAGCTTGGGAAATGGAATGTATGAACTAGACATGAACACCGAAACCTTAGATATTGCCTCATACACCTTAATAATTAGGTTTGCTGAGACGAATTACATTGAAAGAGACGCAATAATATTTCTAAACATCGTACCTAGAGTTATTGATTTAGAAGTAGCTGACATAATTCCAGTAGTATCAGGGAATGACCTATCATTTGATATTGAATTGACTGACAATTTTGATGCCTCCGTGTTAATTAACGCAGAAGTCTACTTAACCCTTAATGGTATTCAATTTAACTTCACTGACAATGGAGATGGAACTTACAGCGTTACAATACCAGATAGTTCTATTGTAGATGCATTTTTCTTTGCTGATGCACTTCCGGTTGATATCACAATAAACAAAGCTAATTATAGCTCAAAAACAGAAAGAATTACAATACAAGTGAGCTTAACTGAAATATTCCCTGGATTTCCAATGTTTTACTTTTTGATGATCGTTGGTGCTGTTATTGCTGTCGTTGGTAGTCTTGTAGCTTATCGTCAAATACAAAGAGCTAGAATACCTACATTTGTAAAGAAAGTTCGAGAAATGAGCAAGAATATAAAAGGAAGGAAATCCATCTCGGATTCACTTTTATATCCATCGAAAAATGAGTTCATTGCAAAGAAACTTGGAGACAAATGGGATATGCTTGGTTTATCTTTGAACGATATTTTAGGACTTGATGCAAAAAAAAAAAAGAAGTTACCAGAATCAAATGATTTTGAAGGAGGTAGTGTGTAAAAATGCCAGTTGGATTAGTAGTAATGAGATGGGACGAGAGAGTTGGCACGGAAATCTTAGCAAAATATCCCGAAGAAATCGTAATCACAGATAAAACGCTTATGCAAGTATACAGTACACACGAGTATAGTGGAGAGTCTGGGATGATAAGTCTAATGGTAGGATCGTTAAACATTGCATCCTACTACACAGGACCAGAGAAAGGTTATTACATTCTTATGCTTTTAAACCTTGACGACGACCCTGATGCGTACGAAGGTGGATTGGCTGACGCTTCTAGAATAATCCTACAAAATCTTGAAGATGACGCCTATCTTAGTATGATCCCTTCACTATTTAGAAGATTGTCTGTGTATCCTACGTTGAATAGCGAACAACAATTAGCAATGACGTACCAAGACGAGATAAAAAGGATGATTATCAATCGCTTACGAGACGAGGGCACAGTTTCAAAATCAGAATTAATGGTATGGTTAAAAGACAGATACAAACAAGGATTCGTCGACTTAGAAAGCGTCCTGATCGAATTGATTAAGCGGGAATTGATAAAAGAAACGTCCGTTAAAGGAATGCCATCAGAATTAATTTTTCTAACTAACGATGTTTTAATGTTACGAGTTCCCCCAGTTCAACTACTCAAGGACCCTGCTGATAGAGGATTACCTTCGCAATTAGCGTCGGATTATAGGACTGAAACTAAAAAATTCTTTCAAAACTATAGACCATCAGATCAAGATAACTTAAGAATGATTGAGATCATTATCAATCCTCAAGTCTACGAAACACTGCGTTTATTACGAACGGCCATCGTCACCAAGAACGATCTTGAGAAACTGAAAAAGAAGGGCGTCGATGATATAGACGAGGTGTTGAAAATGTTATGGGAGTGTCAGATGATTCAGGTGTTCCAGGACGATAAAAACAACGAGTACTACGCATTGTTATCAGACTTTTATATCGCTAAAGTATTTCCAAAGTACTTACTTAATATTATCAAAGCTGAATACGAAAAGAAATCAAAAGCGGATCAAGTGTTATTGGAATACTTAACTGTGCTGGAGAATACGTATTTAAACTTAAAAACTGCAGTAAAATCTGAAGAATAAATCTTAATATTTTTATTTAATTTTTTTTTGTTTTATTTTTTATACCAATTTCGAGAACAAATACATTTTTCAATATTCTAATATTCCTTTCTTCGATATAATTATGGCACCCGAAGAAGAATTATTTGAAAGTTGTAAGCAGTATTTGGACACTCCCGAGGCGTTGGGTTTAGATGGTATTGATTTGGAAAAGTATATTATCGCATCTTATACTATTAAGCGCCCTAAGGGAATGAATGTGAATTATTTATCCCGATTTGCCGCAATTGAACAATCTACTGGAACATGGGTTAGAGTACCTGCTGAAACGGAGGAAGTACGAAAGAAACACGTTGCAAGAGTGCTCGGGGTCTATGAGCTGCCTCACTTAGAATATATTTTACCCAAAGATATAAAGGAGAGAATTTATTTCGTTCAAATAGGTTTTCCTATAGTCAATATTAAAGGTTGTGGTATTCCAATGCTACTAACATCAGTTATTGGAAATATCAGTCTTACGCATGGACTAAAATTAGTAGATCTCGCATTTCCAAAAGAATATTTAAAGGAATTCAAGGGTCCAAAATTCGGAATTGACGGCCTCCGAAAACTCTTGAAAATACCGGAACGCCCTTTACTAAACAATATGGTAAAGCCATGTACAGGACACACTGCAGATGTAGCTGCTGATTTAGTTTATAAGGCAGCAGTAGGGGGTTGCGATGTTGTCAAAGACGACGAATTGATCTCAAATCCATCCTTTAATACTTTAGAAGATAGAATAGTTAAAGTTATGGAAGCAGTCGACAGAGCAGATTCTGAAAAAGGAGAAAAAACGCTTTATACTATAAATATTACTAGCAAGTTTCCAGATATGTTTGAATACGCGGATAAAATGATCGAGTTAGGCGCAAACGCACTTATGATAAATTATCTAACTGCAGGTTTTGAAGCGCTAAGAGCTATTGCCGAGGATCCTTCTATAAAGGTACCGATTTTAGGTCATATGGATTTCGCTGGCGCGTATTTTGGCGGGCACTGGACGGGTTTAACAAGTATGATAACTCTTGGAAAATTCCCTAGAATGTGTGGAGCGGACACAGTCGTAATTCCAGCCCCTTATGGAAAGGCAGATATTTTAGAAGAACGATACGAACAAAATTTAAAAGTACTTAGATTCCCATTCCAGCACATAAAACCTACACTACCTATGCCTAGTGGAGGTATTACACAAGGTATGGTAGAAAAAACAATGAAAGAAGCCGGAAAGGATATTCTTATAGGCAGTGGTGGAGGAATTCACAGTCATCCTGATGGACCAACTGCTGGTGCAATAGCGTTTAGACAAGCGATTCATGCGGTAATGAACGGAATTGAAGTTAGAAAATACGCTAAAGATCATGAAGAACTAGGTAAAGCTCTTGGAACATGGGGCACTGGAAAGACAGCTTTAATTGAATAATTTTTTATTTTTTTATTTTTTTTATCTCAAAACGATTTATTTGACATATCTATTCAACAGAACTCTACAATTTGAATTAAAATCCTCGTTTTTAATATTTTTACTTATAATATTCCCACAAAGATCTATAAATTGAAGATTTGAAAGTTGATTTATATACTCCAGATTTTTTAGGTCACTAATCTGATTATTAGATAAAACTAAATGTGTTAGATTCTTTAGTTCATTTATTCCTTCCAAATCTCCAATTTGATTATTTGAAAGGTCTAATGTTTTTAAATGACTTAAATTGCTTAACCCTGTTATTTGAGAAAGGTTACGAATGTTATTTTTCCATCCCCATGGAGTTCCTTTTACTTCAAATTCAAGATAATCGGATAGGTCTAATTTATCAATCAATAATCGTTTATCATCTAATTCAAAATAAACATTTGGGATTTCTTCAATTAAGTTTTTCACGGTTAAAAAATTGATGAGGATTGCTCCAAGTTGTTTGTGAGATAATTTATTAATTGGGTTTCTTTTGAAATATGATTTTAACGCTTTACGATATTTTTTATTCCCATAACCTTTGTCAACATTGAGAGATTTTATATTTCTAATATTACTTACTTGTTCAAATAAAATAGATTTCGACTCGCTTGTGTTTATCTTAACAAGTGAATTTACTACTGTTATTAAGCAATAATAGGAAGTTTCGTGTTGGATAACCCATTGATATACAGGAAGACTGATTTCAAGAAAATTAGCGCTTATATACTTTGCCGCGGCATTTCTTATAACTTCACTTGAATCTGAAAGAAGTATGTTTTCAAAAAACTCAAACAAGGTTTTGGTTTTTATTTTTAATGCATTAAGAATAGAAATAGCTTCCAATCTAAATTGTTCTTCGTCGTTATTCTCAATGCCAGAAACTAACAGTTTTATTGCTGTAGATTTATCTATACGTTTGTCAGTATAATCTTTTAGTATGGTTTGAGGATTTAAATCCATGATGAGTATAATTGAAATAATAGCTTTACATTTAAATGAAGTGAAAAATCTAACTTCAAATTTAAAGTAGTTTTATTTTTTATTTATTTATTTTTGTAAATTTACGTCCTTTTACATTGCTCATTAATTCTTTGATTTGAGTTTTTAATTTATTAAAAGGTCTCAAATTACCTGAAAATGGTGTATTTAAACTGTTAATCAATATTGGCTCCAGCTGAGCTTCTACAATGTCAATCTTTTTTAAATTTCCTTCGGTCAAGCATGAAAGGAAATAATCGTTTCCGTATTTCTTAAAAGTAAGAAAACGATAATTTAAACGGCCTAAATTTACTGCTATCCATCGAGGGTAAGCACCGGTGTTTCCTAGTGTGTTTGCTGCTATTGCTTCTATTTTTGCAGTTAGCAATGATTCTTTCATTTCAAATTCTTCGGCTGGATCTTCAAATTCACCGGGAAGTTTTACATTCAATCTGTCTTCATCGTCAAGCAAGAGGGAAATGACACCAATAGACATTGATGACAATCCAACATAATCTAATCGTAACCAATCCTCCACATAAGGAATCTCTTGATCTGAAAATACCTCTTGTAATTGTAAATATTCTTTCAAAATAAAGATTAATTTGGCTTTAAACTTATTTTCGATATCATACTTCTCAAATTTACTTAAGTTATTAACATCTTTATCTCGTATTAAATCTGAAAAATGTTTAGCCATTTGTTCAAGAACCCATTTTCCTTTTTTATCTGGGAATTTACCAAAGATGACGTAAATTATCTTGTTCTTCTCAAAGAAATGGCATTTTTCTTCCTCCTCATTTTCAGATTTAAGGAGCATTTTATCGAGATCTCCACCAAGTATACTAGTAGCTATGAAGTCTAAGTTATTTGTTAATTCCAATAAATAGAGCCATTTCTTATTGCTGGCAAACAGTTGAGTTCTATCTGCTGTTGTTATTCCACAGAACTTAAAATATTCATTATCTCCGTCTAAATTAATAACATCATGGTCCAATGAAATTTCTTTATCTCTTGCTTTTTTTCTCACACCCTGTAATTTCTTTGCCGCTGTTGACTTTTTAGGCACGAATTTTTGAGGAACGGTCTTTTCCTCATCCGATGGATCATTATATTTGTAACCACCAACTAAAAATGTTCCACATCTAGGGCAAAGCTGGTTCTTTGGAAAAGGCTTTACGATCTTATATCCACAATTTTCACACTTAATACTGTTGTGCCTTAGATTAAAAAAAGGATTTGAGATTCAAAACCAACTCGTGAATAATTTTAATATCATATGGATTATTAATTTAATAAATAATTATTGCTTGAAGTAAATAAAAAATTTTGCAAATACTCAAAAAATCATAAATATTTCTTAGCAATAGCTGCAAAAGCTTCAAGAAATTTAGCATTTTCTTCTTCTGTTCCAACAGTTATTCTAATATAATTGTAAAGACCAGGTTTACTGAAATGCCTTACTAAAAATTTGAGATCTTTCAAATCCCATAGAAATTTTAGTGTTTTTGATTTGTCATCAAATTTGACACATATAAAATTAGCGTCCGACGGCAACACGCTAATTCCAGCATATCTATTCAAATTCTCTGATAGCTTATTTCTTTCTGCTATTATTTTTTTATTCTGTTCGTACACTTTATTCTTGTGTTTAATACATGAAAGTGCAGCTATTTGCGCAATTTGATTAGTGTTAAATGGTAATTTAACCCTATTCATCTCTTTAACGATCTCAGCATCAGCTAACGCGTAACCAATCCTCAATGAAGCAAGAGAAAATGTTTTTGAGAAACTTCGACAAACAATTAAGTTTTTGACATCTTTCAATAATGGCAGACATGTAGAATCGGAAAAACCGGCGTAAGATTCATCTACTACAACAATTCCAGGAAAATTATAACATATTTTCAGGATCGTATCGTTATCATATGATTTCCCATTAGGATCGTTTGGAGAATTAATAAACAGTAGTTTTCCTTTTTGGTCATAAACACTTTCAGGTATACTGAAATCTTCGCTTAATTTTATTTCATTTATTTTAGCGTTATAAAGATTAGCTAAAACAGTATATAAGCTAAAAGTAGGGTAAAATATAACAACTTCATCTCCAGGATCTACAAACACTTTGAAAATTACATCTAAAACATCTGCTGAACCATTTCCTAAGAAAACTGTGTTTCTATTAGTTAAAGTGTTTTTATCTCTTAATAGCTGGTTGAGAATCGCCTTACGAACTTCAAGAGCACTTGAATCTGGATATTTTCTTAGTGAGCTTTTGTTTTTTAGTGCTGCATTTATATCCAATAGTATTTCTTCTATTGGGGGGTATGCATTTTCATTAATGTTTAATTTAACCCAATCTTCTCCTTCGGGTTGTTCACCCGATTCAAAAGCTTTGTATCTGGTTAAGTTTTCTCTAAATAATTTTTCTAATTCCATGATTAAATGCCAGTCAAATCTTAATTCTTTAATATTTTAAGTAACTTAATGCTTACATTTATTTTTTGTCTTTATCCTAAGTATTTTCATGCGTTAAAAAAAGATAAAAAACTCAATTTTTAAATGTATGAAACCTATTAATTTAATAATATTATTTAAAGAAGTTTGATTTAAGATGGATTTCGCTATAATGTTCAAAGTCTTGGAAGGGGGAGTAAGCGAACCAATTAAGTGGTCAAAAGACCATTTAACACCAGAAAGTAACGTTATCATTTTAGATGAAGGATCTTCTTCAGTTTATTTGTGGTATGGAGCTAAACAAGGTTTAGTTTCTAGACGAACTGCCCTTCGACAAGCAGAATCACTTAAAGGACACGGTTTTTCTGTAGGAAGAAGCATTGTTGGAAGAGATATAAAAGATTTAAGAGAAATAGATCAAAGAAAGATCGGAAGGGTTCCAGAAACCGACGAACTAAATGATGAATTACAAACTCTCCTTAATAGAGGATTCAAATACTTAGATGACTATACTGTTACTTTTGATTTAGATGGAAGTTTTCCCTCGGCAGTTAAACCGGAATCTAAACCCGTTTCATCGGAAGAACCTAAACCTGAACCAGTAACTAGATCAGTAGATAAACCAGAACCCGTAGTAGTTAAAACCCAACCAGTGCCAGTGAAAAAAGAAATGAAACACGCTTCAGAATATGACACTGAAAATGATCTTCCTAAGGAAACTGCCCCTATTAGTGATAAAACAATTGTAAGTACTCCAAAGCCCATTATAAAGCACGACACTGCCCCGGAACCTAAGTTAGACCTTTCAGTACAAGCAAAAATAGGATTTGTTTTGATTGGCGTTTTAGATCACTACAATGATATTTGGATTTCAAAAAAAGAGGATGGTAGCTATTCTGTCGAACATATGGACGGAAAAGTATGTGAGTTTTCAAATTCTGAAGGAAAAATAAAATTCTCTATTGACTCATTTAATGGTATATCAACTAATATAAAAACCGAAATTCAGAAAAAATTTGTAGAACTATCAAAATTATTATAGGTTTTTTTTCTATTTTTTTTTAATATTGGAGTTTAAATTTTAAGCCTTTTTCTTACATAATAAGAATTTCGATAGTGACATAATCTTAATTTTATATAAAATAGTAGAGTTATATTATGAGATTTAAAGCTTTAGCAATCCTTTTTTCAGAACTCGAGTCTACTACAAAAAGGCTTGAAATGACTGATAAACTATCATCATTTTTTGAAAATATAAAAAACAGTAATGATTTCAAAGATCTTGATAAGATCATTTATTTGTTGCAAGGACAATTAGTTTCAAACATTAAGCAATTTCCAAAAATTGGAATTGCGGAAAAAATGATAATTGAAGCCTTAAGATTGCATTCTGGCGTTGAAAAAAAAAAAGTAAAGGAAATTTTAATAAAAGAAGGAGATATTGGAGCTACCGCAGAGTTAATACTCACCAAAAAGAAAAAACAAAAATCCTTGTTTGATTTTAAGGATGATTTGAGTGAAAAAGATTCATCATTAGAAATTTCTGAATTATATAATGCGTTGCAAAAAATGGCACTAAGCGAAGGGATAGGTTCACATGATGTAAAACTTGGGATCTTACGAGGTTTAATGAGAAAAACTTCACCCTTAGAAACTAAATACTTATTACGTATAATTACATCAACTCTTAGAGTTGGTGTTTCTACGATGACAATTATAGATGGTTTAGCATTAGGATTTACAGGAGTGAAAAAAAATAGGGAATCTATAGAGAGAGCTTATAACCTGCATCCAGATTTAGGAGATATTACTTTAATTTTAGCAGAAAAAGGAATCTCTGATGTTGAGAGGATAAATATAGAATACGGTGTTCCAATAAGAATGATGTTAGCATCAAGAGTTCCTTACGGAGAAATTATTGAAAAAATTGGAAGCCCTCTTATTGTGGAATATAAACTTGATGGTGAGAGGCTACAGATTCATAAAGAACGTGATAAGATAAAGTTATTCTCTCGGAGATTGTTAGATATTTCAAAACAATTCCCTGATGTGTGTCGGGTTATCAATGAAAATGTTAGTGCAAATAATGTAATTATGGAAGGTGAGGTCGTAGCAATGGATCATTTTTACGAAAAAATGCTTCCATTTCAAGTTTTAAGCAAACGTCGCCGTAAATATGACATTGATGATATTATAAAGGAAGTACCAGTATGTTTATTTCTATTTGACATCTTAAAAAGCGATAACGAATCGTTCTTAAGTAAACCTTTCCTAATTCGTAGAAAAAAATTAGAAGAAATCGTCACCGAAAGAGATGAATTACGCTTAGTAAAATCTAAAACTATTAAAAACACAGAAGAAATGCTAGATTTTTTCAAAGAAGCTCGAAGTGAAGGAAATGAAGGTATCATAGCAAAGTCTATAGAGGAGAACTCAGTGTATCAAGCGGGAAATCGAGGTTTTTTATGGATAAAATTAAAAGGATTAGAAGGAGGGAAATTAAAAGACTCTGTGGATGTTGTAATAGTAGGTGCTTTCCATGGTAAGGGTCGAAGGACTGGCGTTTATGGAACTTACATTGGAGCGGTGTATGATCCGATAAGTGGGAAGTTTATAGCTTTTACAAGGTTTTTTTCCGGATTGACAGATGAATTATCAGAATCGTTAACAAAAGATATGGAAAAATATATAGTGAAAAAAAAACCGATTAATGTTATTTGTGAAGATATACCAGATGTTTGGCTTAACCCGGAAGTAACCGTTGAAATTATCGGAGACGAAATAACGATTTCTGAGAAGTTCCTAACTTTAGGATATTCCATGCGATTTCCAGTTTTCCAAAAATTCAGACCAGAAAAGGGTCCAGAAGATATTACTACTGTAAATGAAATTGAAGAACTTTATAAATCTCAATAACGCTGTGATTTATATGATTATAAATGAATTCTAACGCCTCTTTCTTCCATTTTCTTTAAAAAAGGAGGAATTATTTCTAAAATGTTCTCGCTTAAATATAATTCTTCTAAATTTTCAAGAGATTGAAGAGTTTTCGGAATTTTTTTTAATTTGTTTCTCGAAATATTTAAAATTTTTAAATTTTTCAACTTTCCTATAGTTTCAGGAATAAATTCTAACTTGTTATCGCATAAATTCAATATTTCTAAAGATGTAAGAGAATTAATTGATGGTGATATGGTGGATATCTCATTTCTTTCTAGGTCTAGCAATTTTAGTGACCCTAATTCAGTCATTGGTTTTGATAGTGTTGTTAATAAATTCCAACTTAAGTTTAGTTTTTTTAAAGATTTTAAAGAAGAGAAGGATGTTGGTAGATTAGTCAATTTATTATCGTGAAGATTGAGCTCTTCAAGATTTTCAAGAATTCCAAATTTTTCTGGTAAAAAATTGAGTTGATTTAACCTTAAATTCAATGTTTTCAACGACTTTAAAGAAGAAATTGAGGATGGGAGTTCTTGAAGTTCATTCTTCCAAAGTGTTAACTCTTTTAAATTTTGTAGTGAACCTAAGGTCTTTGGGAGGTTATTTATATTGTTCATATTTAAATTTAGAGATTCTAAGGATTGGAGATTGCTTAGCCATTCAGGGATTTCTGTGATTTGATTATATCTCAAAGATAAAATTCTTAAGTTGAGAAGGTAGCTTATAGCATTAGGTAACTTAGTCAATCCCTTGAAAATGAAGTTTAGTTCAACAATTCTACAGTCCTCAATGGCATATTTGAGTCTAAAATGTAATTTTAGCAAAAATAATAAACTAAAATAATTTACTAATATCTCAGTCAATTCACTGGAAGAACAATCTTTAAGATCGTATTGAGATTTAAAAATTTCAATACCAATTTTAAAGTCTCTATCTTTAATTTGATCTATTTCTTGAAGTAAAGCTAATTTTCCAAAAGAATCTCCTTTTTTCTCGATATATTTAAGAATTGAAATTAATGAATTGTAAGTGGTACTCAATATCAATGGAGAATCTTCATGATTGAGAGTCCACCTTAAAATCTTTAATGCTTTATCTTTAAAATTCTGATGTAGCATTAATGCGGCTTCATTTCGAATCTTAACATCAGAATCAGAGATAAGTAAGTTTTCGATGAAGTTATATATTGTTTCTTTTTCAATCCCGGCATTCTCAAATGTGTCGTAGATTTTTTTTAAAGTTTGAAGACTTTCGACGCGTTGCTTAGTTAGATTGCTGTGTTCTATTAATGAAATTAGCTGTTGTATCGCTGTTGAAACATCTATTGTATTCTTATTAATCTCATCAAAAATTTTAACTGGAGTACGTTCTGTAATGCTATTACCTCGGTTATTTATATATTATTAATCCTTTTTTCTCTAATGTGTTTAAGAAAGGAGGAATTTCTTCTATATTATTAAAATTCAAATCTAAAATTTTTAAATTTGTTAAGTTTTCAAGAGATTTTGGTAGCAACTTTAGATCATTCCCCCATAAACTTAACATTTCAAGAGATGTAAGTGAACCAATCCAAGAAGGTAACTCGGTAAAATTATTCCAGTTTAAATTTAATATTTTTAGTTTTTTTAAATTACGAAAAGATTCATGAAGAGTAGATAATTGATTATTCCATAAAGTTAATTCTTCAAGTTTAGAAATTGTTCCAATTGATTCTGGAAGTTCATGCAATTTGTTGTCGAATAAATGCAATGATTGCAAAAATCTAAAAGAGCCGATCCATTTAGGAAGTATTTTCAATTTGTTTCCCCCTAGACTTAAATATCTAAGATTCTTGAGGTTTTTAAGCCATTTAGGTAACTTTTCGATACTATTCAGACCCATATCTAATCGTCTGATTTTGTTGCTTCCTTTAAGGGATAATTTAGTGTCGTTTAATTTGTTTCCATGTAAGTCTAACACTTCCAAATTTTGAATGTTTTTAATTGTTTTTGGGAGGTTTTTTAAGGAGTTTGCTCTTAAGTTTAAACTTTTAAGCGAATTTAAGGAACCAATAGAAGCAGGCAAATCTATGATTTTATTATATCTTAAATTTAATAATCTTAAAGACTTAAGAGAACCAATTGATGCTGGAATTGATTTTATTTTATTGTAACTTAAATCTAATTTAATTAATGATGTTAAGGAACCAATTGAATCTGGAATTGTAATTAACCTATTAAATTTAAGGTCGAGGTTTTCAAGTGATGTTAAAAATTCGATGAACTCAGGGAATTTATTTAGTATAGTCCATCCAAATATATGGCTACTAACATCAGACAAATCTAATTGAAGAATCAATCCAGCTTTAACTTTAAAATTTATTTGCCCAAACTTATTTTCCAAATCTTTTATAATGAAAGAATTTTCTACAATCCTCGAAAGCGCATAACTCGAGAGGTTTTCAAACTCCTCTTTTAAATATAGATCCTGAAAACTTTCTACTATTTTTTTATTTTTAATTTCTTTTATTTTTTCTATTATCAGCGATTTGGATTGTACTGTATCTATTTTACCTAGTATTTTTGATATCGCTAACAAACATTTTAGAGACTCTTCGTGCTTAAAAGTCCACTTTAATGGTTCGAGAGCATCATTTAGAAATATTTTTTCTATAGTGGAAGCTGCAGCTAAGCGTATAGATTCATTCATATCAGAAATAAGTAAATTTTCTATGAGTTTGAAAACATTATTAGTGTTTGCATTCATTTGAGCGAGTATATTAATGCTTTCTATTCGTGTACTCAAAACATCGCTATTTTCTATAATTGAAATTAGTTGATTAATAGCTAAGGTTTTATCCACTTTTTTTTTGGTAAAATTTTGCCAAATAAGATATGGAGATGATTCCATTAATCTTCAAAATTTAGTTTTATTTTTTAGATTAATTATTATATACAATCAAGATTTTACAACTTTATTTTATTTACTCTATTTGTCTAAATGTAAGTAGCGATAATTATTTTTTATCAGGTGGATTTCTTCCTAACCACTTCTCGTAAAATGCATCGATATCGGGTAAAAAATTGAATATAATCGGGTATCCCGGAGGTACGGCCTCAACATCTAACAGAGTAAAACAATTAGGACAGAAAAATTCTCGGAGTACTTCCCACTTCGGATCGCTTCCCATTAATTTAGGATAAAGTTTTTCGATAGATTCAAATGTGTCCCTTACTCTGATTCTACATTTAAGTTTCCAATTTATGTGATAATCTCCGAATTCGTAACCACAATCACATTTAACTATTCTTTCACCTTCTTTTGCTACGATGTAAAGGTGTTCGTGAAGAGGAAGGAGTATTTTTTCTTTCCAATTAAGCTTCTCTTGAAGAATATCCATAATTTTGTCAAATCTATTTTGATCTTTGCTGCCACTAATGATTAGTTTGAGCTCTTCCCATTTTAAATCGCCCTCCATCATTCTTTCTAAAGTTTTTTTATCGACATCCATTTTTTATTTCACCTCCAATTGAAAATTGTCATCCAATTTCCAAAATTCCCTAAACTCTTTACCCCATTTAGTAGATAAACTTAAACTCTCTGAATACATAGTTGATACCGATTCATAAAAATCTCCTTTTAATATTCTATCTCGTTCTTTTTTCCAAAATTCTTCAAATGATAAGGATTCATTCTTTCTCTCCTCTATAATCTTTTTTCTTTGTATTCCTGTAGCTTCGTTATCTATCTCCCATTCATTTTTATCGTCATCAAAGTTAGCGACCACACCATAAACATTTTTTACGATATCCGAGGTATATAATCCCTCGTCGAGGTCTTTTTTAACACTTTCTAATTTACGTTCAATCGGATCTCCATAACCTGGCCCTCCGCTCTCGGAAAAATGAATCACATCGTAGTTTTCGAGCGCGATTGGATAGATTGTGCCTATTGGTATTCTTGTAATATCAGCTTTTAGATATCTCTCAAATTCGCCGTTACTTGGATCAGGATCCCCCAATGGATAATTTTGTTGTTGTCGGAAAATTTCTTCCAAATTTGTATTTTTTGCAATTAATCGATAACTCGTAGCATTAGGATATCCCCCGTGCATTCCGCCGGATCCATGAAAGACTAAACCTTCCCTGCCGGCGAAAAATTCTACCTTTTCAGAATTGGCTATGAAGGCAACACCCTCATAATTAGCTCCACCACGGTATTTACCATGACCTGGAGTATTTGGTTTCACTTTTCGGGATAAATAAGGAATACCTCCTTGGAATAACTCCCATGTTTCAACATCTCCTAAATCTGCTTCAGGATTCCACATGGCATAACCCCAGTTAAGACCATCTCTAACGGCACTTGCTCCTAATCCTTGACCAGATATTTCGAATGTTGACAACATCCATCTTTCACCTTTCAATGGTCCGGCGGAATAGGTACCACCACCTTGAATGGAGTCTCCAGTAAATCCGTAACCAGGCACGACTTCTTCTCGAAAACCTCTCGAAAACAACCCGTAGGACATACACTTCATCATAGTTGTATAGGCAGGTATTAAATTACCCCATGGGGCTTGATAAGAAAGGTATGGATCTCCAGGATTTGCCCATGAACCCAATGGGTAGTATTTTTCTACGGCGTAATAAGCTCCATCATTAACTTTATCGCCATAAATCAAAATTTGAGTTAACAGCACCCATTGTCCACCTTCCATTGCTCCCTTGTCGCAATTAAACGCGTTAGCTCCTGCTGCACTAGCTCCATCAAATGAAATAGATAAACAACCATCTTCCTTTACTATCATTTCCATTGGGTGATTGGACAGTTTATCAACTCTTGCGATGGGTACCCAAGCCTGATCTTTCATAGGAAGATCCATAAAGGAAGCAGCCCGGTATCTTCCAGGAATTAGGCGCTCTTTTACTCTTTCAAGAACTATTCTTCTCCCTTCTTCAATTGCTTCCCGCATAAATTTCTTGTAAAATTCAATTCCTTCTCTTTTTATGAACTCGTAAACAGCGTCTCTTATCATTAAATTTCCTGCTAATCGACATTTTTCGTCTAATTCCCAATACATTGGGCTCCGAACCGATTTTTTGGCACTAATCATGTGATCACGCCAAATTTTATCGTTAGAGCCAATTTTTCTACATGTATAATATACTCCGTCGTCAAATCGTTGTATTGAAGAAACTAAAGTATGACCTGGTGTAATACCCCCAATATCTATTTGATGAGTGACTCCACCAGCCCAACCAATTAATTCTTTTTCCCAAAATATTGGAATTAGAGTTTGGACATCAGTAGTATGGACATTTCCACATTGTGGATCGTTGTTTAGGAAAATATCTCCTTGATTAATCGTTGGATCTTCCTCATATCCTTCTCTAATCATGAACTTAATTCCTTCGCTCATTGTATGAACATGCACCAAAATACCAGTAGAAACTACTATTGAATCACCTTCAGGAGTATATAATGCGAAGCAAAGTTCACCAATTTCAGTAACTATTGGGGATGCTGCGACATGTAAGGCCGTTTCCCTTGCTGAAACTAGCGCACCTCTTAAACTTGCGTAAGCCTTCTCGTACCTGAAAGGATCTTCTTCCTTTAAACTGAGCCTTTCAATTCCATGATATTTCTTGCTGTCTTCTAACAGCTTCTCGCTGTCTTCTAACATTTCTTTAACTGTTTTTCCATCCCATCCAATTGGTTTAATAGACAATTTTTATCGCACCTCCATGTGAAATATCCTGTGCTTATCTAATTTTACTCGATAATTCGGTGGAACTACTAAAGTAGTTGCGGGAGCCTCTATTACAGCCGGACCGTTGACAACATTTCCTGCATCGAGCAATTTCATTTCCCATATTGAAGCATTATACCATTTTTTATCCCAATACATTTCTCTTAATCCTTTTGACGCATCGTCATTGGGTTTTTCACTGCTTAGCTCAAGCATAGGTAACTCCGGTTTTGGTACGGGGACAACACCAGTCCCTATAGCCTTAGTAATGTGATATCCAAGTTCAGGACTCTTTGTTCCTCTCCTAAATATCATTTCGAAAAGATCGTCATATCTACGAAGAAGATCGTTTAATTCTACAGAATCAAAGCGATCCAATTCTTCAGAATACTCAATTGTTAATTCCTCATAGGGAGAGTGTACTTCTAAGTCATCTAACATACCATAATATTGCAGCTTAAGAGATGGTCTAAACTCCATCTCATTTGGATCTCTACCTTCTTTTTCAAATTCATTCATAATTTTAATTTTTAAATCTCTCCATGTGGAAGTTATCATTGATGCTACAAATGAGGTCATATTTCTATCAGGATCAATAAGCAAATCAACGGATATTTCGTGCCTGTAAGAGTGATCTGCACAAGCACATCCGTAAGCTGAAAACGCAGCAGCCCACTCAGGTATCATAATATTTTGAAAGGACAACCCTTTAGAATATCCTGCTACATGAAGTGGCCCACCACCACCAAACGAGATGAGAGTATAATTCTCTGGGCGATATCCAAGTCCTTGGATCATTCCATTAAGGTGGTTTTTCATATTGATTTCAATCAAATCTAAAGCTCCCCTTGCTGCTTCGTATGGATCCGCATTGAAGGGTTTAGCAATCTGATCTTCAATATAATTATAAGCCCTTTTTTTGTTAAGTGGGACTTTACCACCAAGAAAGTAATCTGGATTAAGATACCCTAATATTACACTACAATCAGTCATTGTTACGGTTTCTACTCCAGACTGTTCATTACAAACTCCAATTTTATATCCTGCACTTTCAGGTCCGAATTCTAGTCGGCTTGATATATCATTATATCGTACATACATTCCAGTTCCAGCACCGATAGAGTCCAATGCAATCATTGGGATGTTTAAGATAAATCCTCCAAGTGAACTTTCCCACTTAGTAGGAACATATTTTTCCATTGTTAAGCCCACATCAAAAGACGTGCCGCCAACATCTGAAGATACTAAGTTTTGAATCCCATATTTCTCAGCTATGAATTTGCTTCCTATCATACCACCAATAGGACCTGAAACCATAGTTGGAATGAGTGATTTAGCGTAAGGAGACATCGTTCCTCCATAAGATGTTAATATTCTTAGAGGGGCTGGTACTCCTCTGTCTTTAAGTTTTTTAGCAATTGCAATAAGTTGTTCCCTTGATGGTTCTGCAGCATACTGTTCGATTAGAAGGGCATTCAATCTAGGTGTTTCACCTCTTACGGGGTTATGCTCAGAAGAAAGAATTATAGGTATCTCCTTGCCATATTCCTTCATAACTTGTTTGGCTATTCTTTCAACTTCCATTTCGTGTCTTGAATTCATATAAGAACAGAGTAAACATACACATATGCAATCGACATTCATATCTAGTAATTGGTTTACGACTTCTACTACATCCTTTTCGTATAAAGGTATTAGTTCATCTCCCCAAAAATTAATTCTTCCGCGTACGCCTTTAAACTGATTTCTATGAATCAAAGGTTGAGGATGTTCGTGTTCTCTGGCATGCAGCCGGCCTGCATAATCAAGCCACATCCAGCATTGTAAAGCTCTCCCCAATCGATGGAGATCCTCAAACCCAGCATTAACAATAACGCCGATATTGTCATTTCCTTCCCTTTCTAAAAGCCGATTTAGCATAGCTGTGCCCGAATATACTAAAGCTTCCACACCGGCACCAGTTTCTTCTAATGATTTATCCCATTCACTTAAGGAATCTGATATTGAATTTAATATACCAACATATTCTTCTTTTCCAGTTGTTAAAGCCTTTCCAACTGCAAAACTACCTTTCTCATCAATAATAAACGAGTCTGTCATTGTACCTCCAGTATCCAACGCTATAGCTTTTAACAGATGTTGCTTACTATCATTGTTTGGTTTTACCATATTCGTTCGCCTAGAATGTTTTTCACATTAATATTTCATAATTAGATTTAATGCTATATATAACTGAAGATTATTTAAATAAAATCCAAATTTATCTTTTAATTATAGCTACATAGCATTTATTATAATTAGAAGATCAGTTCTAAAAATATGTCTCTAAAGCTAATGCTTTAATTTTATTTATTGTGGGGTAGCTACTTTGTTTATCCCAACCTCGTTCGTCGTAATAATCATCCAATAATTTATTGGCAATATCTTGAGTAATAATTACTTCTCCGTAAAAATCTTGTAATTTAAGTACATTTTCTCCAATTTTTAATGGTTTAAACCATCCATTAGGGAATTTATCGTCCTTTCGAGAAAAACCTTCTTTTAAATTCATTAACTTCATTAAATTCCAAGAACGTTCAGCTGATAATCTTAATTCTTCTTGATGTAAATTGAACCCAGTAATTAAATTGTATAAATCGGTTACTAATTCTAAACTAAAGAATCGATTCATTTGAGCTCTAGCGCACAATCCTAGAGATGTTAGAACGGTGTACCAATCTTCAGAATATCTCGTTAGTCGTCCAACATTTACGCCCATTTCTTTTTTGGGTGGATTAAAAATTCTAGGGAATGCGGTTTCGGGAATGCCCATCCTATTAAAATGGCTTTTCATTTTATCAGGAGTTCCCCCAGCACCGACATAAGTTGGTGATCCACCTGAAGCTACATGAGCGCCTTTGGGATTTACTACTTGTTCAAATTCCATTGTTCCTAATCGCAAAAACCTAGGTTCGAATATAATATCTAAACCTTTCACCGTAAGCATTTCGTTTGAAAATGTTTTATTTTCCGCAGCCAATTTTTTCCACCCATCTGCTAATAAATCCCCGAATCCTTCTCTTTTTGCTGTTATCTCAATTAAATGATTAAAAGTCTTATAATCTCGTTTCCACTCGAAACCTAGTTTTTCATTAGTAAGAATATCCCGTTCATTCATTTTACTTATAAATTCGAATAATGCGGTCATAGTTAATGAATCCAATCCATATCTACTAATTGAATCAAAAATCTTTATCGCTTGGTCGTATGTGTCTATTCCATCAACGGTAAAAATCAATAAGGGGTTGATTATTGAGGATGTGTAATTAATCAAATTGCTAAATTCTCCTTCACATATTTCAAGGATATCTTTATCAGCCATAGGACAAGATGGACAAGCAATACGTCTTTTTTTCATTTTTTTTAAGTACATCCTATCGCTACATTGACGAGCTTTTTTCTTTTGACCTTTTGCGTTTAAGAACATGCCAACGGGTAAACTTCTTAACATCCCCAATTCAATCCACGAATCTCTATGAGGATATTTACGAATACGCTCAATTAAACCTTTATACAAATTATTAAACTTTTTTGGTTCTGCAATTGGAATTCCTTTTGTTCCTTGAGTCAAAATAGCTTTAAGGTTTTTCGACCCCATAATTGCTCCAAGACCACCACGCCCTAAAGTTGAGGTTTTATCTATTAGCGCCATTGAAGATTTAACAAGATTTTCTCCCGCTTGTCCAATAGCAATTACTCCACTTGAACCATGTTTCCTCTTTAAAAAATGAGTCGTTTCAACAATATCTTTACCCCATATTCCCTTAGCTTTACATAATTCTACATGATCGTCAAATATATGTAAATATATTGGGTTTTCTGATTTTCCAGTTATAATTATATGATCGTATCCCGCTTGCTTCAAGTTAAACGCAAAACTCATACTTCCGCAAGAATTAGCAACGGCTCCGGTCGCCGGAAATTTTGAAATTGCAACAGTTCGAGAAGAACCTGGTACAATAGTTCCTACTAAGGGGCCAGTTCCAAATATTATTAAATTTTTTGATGAAAATGGATCCGTTAACGGTTTGAATCGATCAGCAAAAAGTTTAAGGTTCATCCCGAACCCGCCAGTGAACCTTTTAAGGTCTCTGACATCTTCGTTAATAATTGACACTCTATTTTCCGTTAAATCTATGTCAAGTATATTTCCAGTGTAACCAAACCAATCCGTCATTTCTCACCCTCCTTGAGTTCTAAAGCTCCATACAGACAATAATTTGCACATTGTCCGCAGTAAGTACATCCATCCAAGAATGAGATTTTTGGGATCAATTCGTAGACGTCAACAATTTGAATAAAAGCTTCAGTAGGGGAATATTTGTTCTTATATATGGAAGAACAGATTAATTGACAGATTCTACATCCAGTACATTTTTCCACATGTATAATTATCTCATTTAATTTAGATTTTACCAAAATGAATCAAATCTTTAACATACTTTTGCTAACTTGTAAATGTTATTGGTGCACTTCTCTTAAAGTGTAATAATTTAAGTTTTTAATATATATAGATTTTTAAGTATCAAGTTATAATAGAAATTATATCCTTTCTATCATCATTCCACCAAGAATTATGGGACCACCAGTTGAATTATAAATTTTTTCAGCTTTTTTCATTCTATTCTGGCTGTCAGAATATATTTTAAAGATTAAGTCCCCTTCCTTGATTCTCGCTCCTTGTTTTTTAAAGATCTCAACACCTGATTGTTTTGAATAGGGACAACCTGTAGCTTTCGCTATCTGATTAATAATAGCATTGTTTACACCAGTTATATGACCTGCTTTTGTGGCGAAAAATTCTTTAGAATGTGGCCCTAGTTTAATATCTCCAGGTTTTATTTCTGGGTTTCCACCTTGAACTTCAATTATTTTCTTCATTTTGTCGTAAGCTTTGCCTGAACGTAATATTTCTTTTGCTAAATTTTGACCCATTCCTTTTTGAGCTTTCCCTCCCATTTCAAGCAGGATACCCGCTAAATCTGTTGATTTTTCAATAAGAGAATTTGGACCAGCAGTATAATCATTAAGTAAGGTTAAAGCCTCCCTAGCTTCTAATCCGGGTCCTATAGCATGACCTATAGGTTGATGAGCTAAAGTTAAAGCGCACTCTGCTTGAATCCCAACGTTTTGCGCAATCTCTTTAAATACATAAGCAAATTTTTTGCCCTTATCGGGGGTAGGAAATTTAGTTCCTTTTCCAACTGGTATGTCTAAAACGAGTTTTTTTACTCCAAGAGATAATTTTTTAGTGATTATTGAAGGAATCATAAGTCCTATAGGATCCATATGTAATGGACGCTCGATTTCGATCAAAATATTGTCTGCTGGAGAAGTATTTAGAGCACCACCCCAAATTATGCAAGCATTTTCCTTAGATATAATGCTTTTTAATACATCAGCCTCGAAGGTCACAGGAGCTAAAACTTCCATTGAATCGGCAGTACCAGAGGGTGAAGTAATGGCTCTTGTTGATGATTTTGGTATCGTTAAACCAGCAGCTGCAACGATTGGAACTATAATGAGCGTAACTTTATTACCAGGGACTCCGCCAGTTGAATGCTTGTCATAAACTTCTGGACCAAAATCAAAGACTTCTCCACTTCTTGCTTCTGCATAAGTCAATGACGTCATCTCTTCGTTATCCATTCCATTTATCGAAACAGCTGTAATAAACGCTGCTAAATCTATTTTTGATAACGAACCAGAGACCGTATCTATAATAATTTCATTAATTTCCTCTGCGGAAAGCTTATTTCCCTTTATTTTCTTTTGTATAAACTTAAAAGAGTCGGGTGGGTCTGCTGGTTTCACGGAAATTATAGTATCATCTTGAAGATTCTTTTTTTCTTTAATAATATCCATAAAAATTCCGATTTCTCCAGGATTCACGAGAGAGTCGGAATAATCAATTTGCAAAATCGCAATCCAATATCTCTCTTCTATATTTTTAGTTTCTAAATTCTTGATGGTGATACGGTCACCTGCTTTTTGACCCAATTTTACCGCATCTTCAATATTTAAAACTACATCTTTAGTATTTCCTGTCTCAAAGTTTATTGTTTTTACTTTTAGCTTCATAATGAACAAACATCGCTTGTTTAATTATAAATTAGATATATTGGGTATATAACTTTAAGTAAAATTTCTTGATATGCTTGTATTTTGCTTTATTTACTCAGTTTAGTATTTTTCCATTTAATTTATTTATATCCTTTAATAAAGTTAATTAAATACTATTATATGAGATTAATTATGAATAGGTTTGAAAAAGCTCAAGAAGTCCTCCGTGAATTAGGTGGAGACGGTTGGTTAATAATATGCGTAGAGGATAGTGATATTAATTCCCGTTTCATGATAGGAGTTGAATCTCACGCTCGTCATTATATATATGTTGCGGCAGATGGAAATCACAAGATAATTGCAGTTAAAATGGAAGCCCCTATGATAGAACGCTCTTTAAAAAAGAAAAAAGTAAAAGCTGAAGTATTTTCGTACAAATCTATGAAAGAATTAGACGGTATTCTGAGTCCTATTGTTAATAAAACACGAGTGGCCTTAAACTTCGGAGAAAATGTTTTGAGTTCAGAGGGAACGGGATTTGCAGATTTTATCAACGCTGGAGATTATTTCTCCATGAAAAAATTGGCCCCCCAAACAGAGTTTATATCAGCAGCGCCAATCATAGAAAACTTAAGAAGTGTTAAAACTCCGGATGAATTAGCAGATTTACGAAATGTATGTAAAGCCACTATAGAGATTCTAGAGACAATACCTGATTGGGTAAAAGTTGGTATGACAGAAAAAGACATAAAAGCGAAACTAGAATATGAGTATATGAAATTAGGACAGCCCTCATTTGGATCAATAGTTGCTACTGGAGCTCATTCGGCAGACCCTCACCATAATACCTCTTTGAAGAAAATCGAGCAAGGGGTCTTGCTAATCGATACGGGGTTACAAATATATGAGATGAGTTCTGATATTACTAGGACTTTCTGGGTCGGTGCAAATCCTCCTGAAGATTTCATTAAAGCATATACTGCTCTTTACGAAGCGAAGAATGTTGCTACTGATTATTTTACTGATGGAACTCCAAAGAATTTACCTGCTTTAAAATGTAGAGAACATCTAACTGCAAAAGGTTACGATCATGAAAAACTGTTTTTCCATGGGTTAGGGCATTCCCTTGGATTTGTAGCTCACGATATTGGGATGAGTGTAAGCTGGAAAGTACCTGAAACTTATAAGTTTAAAGAAAATATGGTGTTTACCAACGAACCTGGTTTATATTGGAGAGATAAATGGGGGATTAGATTAGAAGATGATGTCATAATTGGTAAGGATAAATGTGAACAAGTTACCAAAGTATCAGAAATTCCGATTCTAATTTAAAATGAAGTTGAAATATTTTACAACTTAATAGAAAAAGGAAATTCCTTTATTTCTTCTATTTTATTCTGGTCTGGATCCATAAAATTAATAAAAATTTTAATTACATAATCTCCAGCTTCAAGTGGTTTAAGGTTAATCTCCCATTTTATATCTTCGTTAGATCTAAGTGAATATATCTGCTTATTCGTGGTCCCCCTCATAACTTTTAATTGTTCTGGAAATTCAACATCTAACTTCAAATCTAACGCTTCTCCTTCGCTCTGGTTTTCAATTGTAATCTCGAGTGGAGAAGTTTTATCCAGAAGAGGAGGTCTTAAATTTCTTATTGATGCTGTCAATGTAGCAGGAGGAGAAACCAAGTTGGGTGTTATCGATTGAGTTTCATACTGAAAAATCAAATCGTTATTTAACTCGCATGTAAGCACCATGGGACCGATACTTGAATTGTCAACTTGAAAATGAGGTTTAATTTTGAATCGTAAATGAGTTTCCTCACCTATATCTAAAAGCAACGGGACGCTTGGTTTATTGTTTGTCGCTAAATTATCAGACAAATTTATTAAAATTTTAGTGATATTAAACTGGTTCAATTCAAACTGATAGAAAGAGTTATTTATGATTTCCACTAAATGTTTTGTATTAAACGTTAAATCTAAATTAAGAATTTCATTTGTGGTATAAGTTTCTTTGTCTAATTTAAATGAGGTCGTAATACTAAGCTTAGTATGTGTTATTAATAATACCAATTTTAAGAGTTTTAATTCTGCTTCTCTAAACTTGTAATTTCCAATATTATCTTTGATTTTTTTGACATATTTAGATTCGTTATCTCTCAAAGCCAGAGTAATTTCTGAAACAAGCTTAATCAGCTGATTTTCCTTAAAAAATTCATTATCAACTTTTTTACTTATTTTCTTTAAAAACTCCAATCCTTCGTTTGGAGTTCCTTTGACATATGAACACATGTAAGAAAGCACGGAAAAAATAACATAATTCGAGTTTCTATTCCCTTCACTCTTGAGTTTAGGAATGAGATTTAGTGCTTCCTTGTAAATTGAGTTTGCATCTCGAAAATTATTTACCCATAAACAAGCTTCTCCAGATTGTCTAAATAACTCTATGCTGGTGTCAAAACGCCCGATTTCAGTAAAAATTTTTGCACTGTTCATGAAACAGACTTTAGCTTTTTCGTAATCATTTAATTTAAGCAACAAATTCCCGGCTAAATGGTAAGTTTTACCAGCTTTTTTAAATTGCTTCGCTCTATACAGTTGCTTAGCTTTTAGTATCTGTTTTTCAACAACTAATCTTTGGTCCTTTCCCATTCTAAAATAATCACTATTATATTAAATTAAACGTGAAATTAATAATTGAGGGATTGTTTTGACTTTTTAGCACTTAGAAGTCTTTTGAAATTAAAAAAAAAATTAAGATTAAAAAGCCATTAAGAGAAGAATAAATGCCACCATGATGATTGTTCCACTAACACCAGACACCCATGAAAAGATTACAAACCCAATGATGAGTACAACCCACCATGAATAAGGTATTTTGATATCGATTTTATCAAATAGCGTTAGAAGTAAAATAATACCAAAAATAATCCCCACTATTGCCAAGGCAATATTTCCCCCTAGAATAAACATTATTGCTTCATATATTAAATAACAAGCACCAATCAATGCTACTATTTTTGAGGCGGCGTACGATTTCTTCTGACTTAAAATCTCTATTATTGCTGCAGTTATTACTAAAATCCCCGCTA
>JAHQWJ010000091.1 GCA_029856125.1 Promethearchaeia archaeon
ATTCCATTTTTTAGAAAGGATTAAGGTTAAGGGCTAATAATGATAATTTGGATTCTTAATAGTGAGTCGGGTATAAAAATATTGTATAAATCATTTTTGAAAACAGATGCTGACGAGGATATTGTATCTGGATTTCTAACAGCCTTTCATCATTTTTCTATTGAAGAATTTCATCAATCATTAGAATCTATAGAAATGGGAGGATTAAAATGGATTTATATATTAGAACCAAAGTTTAAATTGTTATTCGTTGTTGCAGATGTAAAGGAAGTAAAAACTGAGATTTTAAGGGGCAGACTTGATGTGCTAAAAGTAGCCTTTTTAAAAGAATTCGAAAAAATTTGGATTAAAAAAAAAAAAAGTTGGGATGGGAATATGAATGTCTATATGCCATTCCTTAAAGTCATTGAAGATTATTACGGTCAGTGGGAGGAAGTTGAATCTTTAAATCAAGTTGCAGATTTTTTTGATATTTTAGGAGTATTTCAGCAGATTTTTATTTTGTTAAGAAATATTTTAGAGAAGAAAATGTACACAAAATCAAAGGACCTAATCTTAGATCGAATTCAAAAAGTTTACAACAAATTTAAAAAAGAGGAAGAGTACAAATCACAGCCCGAATTGGAGAATATTACGTTTTCTAAGGAATCTTGGTTTAACATTATTGATATTAACTTGTTGAAGTGCGAAAAAGAAGTAATCACGAAATATTTGAAGTTGTTCCTTCAAGGAACAGTTTCAATCTTAAAAGAAGTAAAGGGTAAAAATTTGTGTTTAAAATACTTTGACGAAGAAAGAGTTTACTCTTATATTTACAATAATATGGGACTCTTAAAGGATTTAAATTTGGACATGTTTTTTTTAGAATTATTTTTATTAATCAAGTAAAATACGTCTTTTCAGAATCTACAACAAAGGCGTCTCCCGTAATCGAGATTATGCTTAAAATATTCATCAGATAATATTTTCATAACCTCTTCATAATTCAATTCTGTCTTATAAACCTTGTTCACTATATCAGGAATATCCTCAATTTCTACTCCGGGAGTTGAAACTAATCTAAAGATCTCATTCTTAACTTCTTCCGATATTTCTTGTGTCATATAATTATAATTAAGTAAATTAAATGAAAAATATTATCATAAATTTTAATAAAAAATAATACACATTATAGAGGTTTTATAATGAAAATTTACTAAAACTTCAAAAAAATATTAGAAAACAAATTATCATTGTTCTAAAAGAACTTTATGCGTTATCGTACCTATTTTTTCAATAGAAGCCTCTATAATATCACCTGGTTGTATCGGACTTATTCCACTTGGAGTACCTGTAGCGATAATATCTCCTCTTTTTAGCGTTACAAATTTAGACAAATATTCTAGTGTTTGAGGGATTTTAAATAACATATGCCTAGTATTCGAAGATTGCCTTGTCTGTCCGTTAACTTTTAATTGAATTGATAAGTTATGGGGGTCGGAAATTTCACTACACGGAACGATTCTTGGTCCTATCGGGCCAAATGTATCGAAATTCTTGCTTCTAAACCAAGGTAAATTTATATTTCTATCACTTTTTTGCATAGTTCTTGCCGTCATATCTAGAAAAACTGTGTATCCTTGAATATAATCGAACGCAACATCCGCTGAAACATTTTTACATGTTTGGAAAATAATAAAAGCGAGTTCAACTTCGTGATCGACTCTATTATACTTCTCACTTTCATATAAAATTTTCGGGTAAATTATAGGTTCATTATCAGTTATGAGCGTATTCAAAGTCTTCACAAAAAAAACAGGTTCTGTAGGGATGGGTGCGTTTGTTTCTTTTATGTGATCTAAATAATTCCGCCCTAAACACACTATTTTCGACGGATTTATCGTAGTTTTTCCAATTTTTACCATTTAACTCACCACCTCTTCTAAAACAACTTTATTAGATAGGGTTCCAATTTTTTCGATCGAAGCTTCTAGGATATCTCCCGGTTTGATTGGTCCTATGCCTGACGGGGTCCCTGTAGCTACGATATCTCCCGGTTCCATAGTAAAGAATTGTGCAATATTTTCTAAAAGCTCAGGGATCTTGAATAATAAATATTTTGTATTTGACGATTGCTTAATTTCTCCGTTTAGTTTTAGTTCGATTTTAAGATTGTGGGGATTATCGATTTCAGGATAGCTTACAATTCTGGGACCTATTGGACCGAAGGTATCTAACGCTTTTGAGCGAAACCAAGGTAATCTTGACGCTATATCTTTAACTTGTATCTTTCTAGCGGTAATATCGTTAAATATAGTATAACCTAGAATATGATCATACGCATTGTTCGCTTTTACATATTTGCACTTATCTTTTATTATAAATGCTAATTCTACTTCGTAGTCAACCCGGTTGTACTTACGATTGTTAAATATCCATTGTGGAATAATAATTGGTTCACCGTTTGGGATAAGACAGTTTAAAGTCTTTGGAAATAGAACTGGTTCTTTTGGTACTTCTAACTTAGTTTCTTCTATGTGATCCATATAGTTCGTACCAATGCAAATTATCTTTGTTGGGTTAATTGTTTCTTCTCCAATCTCAAAAATTCTATTTTTCACCTTAAAGTTTTTATGATATTTCTACTGAACGAGAGTTTATTCCATAGTTATTTAGAATGCGATAATTATATAATTAATTAAGGTTTAAATTTTAAAGAAAATTAATTTTCAGATAATAGCAATTGCTTCTAGTTTAAAAAAAGGATATATCAATCAAAAGTTGATGATTATGAGTGAAAAAAGACCAAACTTAACAATAAAAATCGTATTAGCAGCCATTTTTATAGCTGTTGGGGTTGTTTTGAGTTCCCTAAATCCATTTGGATTTGTTGAATTATTTGGTACAAAAATTAATCCATTCGCTCATTTAATAAATGCTATTACAGCTGTGCTAATAGGAATTACCTTTTCAAGCCTGACTGCCTTAGGGATTGCTAGCATTCGATTTATGGCAAATCTTGGAACAATTCACGCTTTTCATGGTGGTATTTCGGGGGCCGTAGTTGTTGGGATAGTGGCTCATATTTTATGGAAGAAAAAACCTAAATATGTTGAATATGCCGCTTTTACAGAACCAATTGGTACCGTTTTCATAGGAGGAACAATTGGAGAACTTTTAGTGCCAATTTATGGGACAATCTCGATAGGTGGTCTGTTACTTTACTGGTGGCTTTTTTTCTGGAGTTCCTTAGTTGGCTGCATAATAGGATTTTTGATATTAAAAATTCTTAAACGATCTGGATATTCAAGAGAAAATTTCTTTTAAACTCGCAAAAAACTTATCCAAACAGTAATATAGATGAAATTTAGTAAGAAGTTTGATTTGAACAATTTAATTGGTAAAAAAACATTAATCTACGGAGAAACGAATACGGGTAAAACCTTTTATACAGCGAAATTTATCCAATTTCTCTTAGAAATTAAAAAAATTAACCCTAAAGATATAAGTATCTTGGATTTTGCTCCAAAATTAGCTTATTTTAATAATTTAAAGATCGGTGGAAGAATACAAGATTACTATGAAAATTGCCTAATATGTAATAATATAAATTTTAAAGGAGAAATTATTCCCCCCCGTCTAAAAGCTAAGAATAAGAAAGAAATTTATGACCACATGTGTCATAATTTTAATAAAATATATGAAATTATGGAAATTTATAACAGTAGCCCAACTTCAGTATTAATTATCAATGATATCTCTTTATTTTTACACTTAGGGGGAAATAAATACTTAATTAACACGATAAATAAATCAGATACTTTTTTTGGAAATTCTTATTATGGATCATCTATTAGTAGTAAATTTTCGAAACAAGTAAGCATCAGAGAAAAGAGAAAAGTTGAAAATCTTATAAAAATTGTAGAAAACTCTTTTACAACAACTTAATCCACTTTTCTTCATCGATATGATTAATTTTCTTTTAAATTATAATTGTAAACGATAATAATCACTTCAAATATTTACAATCAAATACCAAATTAGTTTGTGAAATTCCTA
>JAHQWJ010000092.1 GCA_029856125.1 Promethearchaeia archaeon
AAAAAAGGAAATTTTATTTTTCCCGAATTGGTATATATAGGTCAAGTTCAGAAGTATCAGAATTTTTCTGAAATCTCTGATCATACCATTCAAATTCGGGAGCAAACGGTACTCGTTCATATCTCGAATTGTTAGGCAGCCATTCTCCATAAATATAACCAAAAGTTTCACCTAATTTGTCTAATTTCCCTAGATGAGTGAATACAGCATATTTTTGAGCGGGAAATTTTTCTACGATAAATCCTTCGGGTATATTTTCTACATTAAGTGTTTCTTGTGCTACAATATAACGATCTTCGCCCTTGTCAAGCAGTTCTTTAGTACTTAAACTTATCCCTAATCCATGAGAAGTATCTCTACTTTGCAATTTTGAAATGTTCTCATAGAACTTTGCCCATAGTTGAAATACATCCCTTTTTTCTCTTTTATTAACATCTTCTATTCCCACTATCTGAAAAGCCTCTTTTTCTACAAATTTAGGACCTCTTAAAAAAAGTTTAAAAACTTTCGAGAATTCTTGACCTTCTCCTAAAACTAAATGTACTTTTTCTAATTCATAAGGAATATCAATCATCTGAGGACATTTCTCAAGACACTCGCCACATTGAACACATAAAGCAGCATTTCCATTATCTCTGCTTGTATTTAATTCTTCTTTAGTTTTTGCAAAATAATCATAATATTTGATAAACTCATCACGATTTTCTATCCAAAGGAGTTCATTTACCATTCCAAAATTTTTAGGTATATTTACACCTGATGGACAAGGTTGACAATAGAGACAAAAAGTACAAGGAATTACGGACTTTTTTGTGAAACGGATTGCCATATCAGAGATAATATTTAATTCTTCTGTGTTAAGAGAATTAATTCCTGATTTATTTGCACTTTCTATATTTTCTTTTACTTGGTCTAATGTACTCATTCCAGATAGAGCAACTGAGACTCCCGGATGGTTCCATACATATTGTAATGCCCAACTCGCTGCTGACCTTTTAACAGGAGCATTTTCTATAATATTTTCAATTTCTTTTGTTGTATTCGCTAAAGATCCTCCTTTAATAGGCTCCATTACTACGACTGCAATACTTTTACTTGCTGCATATTCTAAACCTTTTGTGGTTGCTTGTGTATTATGATCGACAAAATTCCATTGAATTTGAGTCATATCCCAATTATAAAAATCAATAATTTCTTTAAATACATCATAGGAGTCATGGAATGAAAATCCTATATGTCGAATTTTTCCTGCGGTCTTTGCTTCTTCCATTTTCTCTATAAATTCATATTTTTTAACTAATTCAAAAGTGCGTTTGCTTAGTCCGTGGAATAAGTAGATGTCTAGATAATTAATCTGTAATTTCTCCAATTGAGTGTTAAGGTACTTATCAAAATCTTCCCTTTTGGTTACCTTCCACATTGGAAGTTTGGTGACCAATTTAACCTTTTCACGGTATCCGTCCTTTAATGCCTTTCCAACTAATATTTCACTAGTTTCATTATGATATGGAAAGGCTGTATCAAAATAATTTACTCCATTATCAATAGCATATCTAATCATCTTTATAGCTACTTCTTCATCAATCACATCATTTCCATTTTCTTTCTTAGTAGGAAGTCTCATACATCCAAAGCCTAATGCTGATACTTCCCAATCTAATGATCCCATTTTTCTATACTTCATTTGAGTTCACATTCAAAAATCAAAATAATAATATATTTTTATCTAAATTATGAGAAATCATAAATTTTATTCTAAATATTTTTAGAATTTGAAATAAAAAAAGAAAAAGAAGGAAATTAAATATTTTCTATTATCGTAGCTTCTGAAAGTCCTCCACCACCACATAAAGTGGCTAATCCGTAAGAAGAATTCCTTTTTTTCATTTCATGAATGAGGGTTACAATAATTCTCGCACCAGTACAGCCTACAGGATGCCCTAATCCAATTCCTGAACCATTAACATTAGTTATGTCATTGTTCCAATTTAATTCTTGAGCCACGGCGCAGTATTGTGCAGCAAATGCCTCATTACATTCAATTAAATCTAGATCTTTTAGTTCCATATTCACATGCTTTAGTGCTAATGGTGTTGAATACATTGGGCCCATTCCCATATATTTAGGATCATTTCCTATTTTAGCAATTGTTTTTATTTTAGCGAGTGGAGCTAAACCTAATTCTTGAGCTTTTGCAGCTGTAGTTAACAAAGTAATACAAGCGCCATCATTTATCCCTGAAGCATTCCCTGCGGTAACCGTTCCATCCTTCTTAAATGCTGGCCGTAATTTTTGGAGTGCTTCCATTGATTGACCAGGTCTAAAATGTTCGTCTTTTTCGAAAATATATGTTTTCTTACGTGTTTTTACTTCTACAGGCACTATTTCATCCTTAAACCTACCATTATTAGTTGCTTTTTCAGCATTATTCTGAGAACGCAGTGCGACCTCGTCTTGCATTTGACGAGTGATGTCATATTTTTCGGCAATATATTCGGCTGTCATGCCCATTATATACGAATCTTGGGGTGCATAGATCTTACTTCCAGCGAGTAATCCGTCCATTATTCCACATACCATATCTTTGTTGCTCAATCGCGCACCAAATCGAGCTGATGGTATGAAGTAAGGAATATTACTCATGCTTTCAACGCCACCTGCTAACACGACATCACCATGTCCTGTCAATATATCAACCATTCCTGCCCTTATTGCTTCCATGGCAGAAGTACAAACACGGTTAATAGTCATTGCTGGGACTTCAAAGGGTATCCCAGCCATTATTGACGCTACTCTTGCTACGTTCATCTCATCACTTGACTCGTTGCAGCAGCCACTTTTGATATCAGATATCACTGACGGATCGATTCCAGTCGATTCCACACAATCTTTTATCATTAAACTTAACAATTTACTTGCCCTATAAGGTAAAAGAGATCCTCCAAAAGAACCAATTGCAGTCCTTTTAGCATAGCATATAACTACTTCTTTACTTTCCATTATTTTTTCAACTTTACACTTTTTAAATATGAATGTTAAACCATTGCGATTTATTAGATTGAGTAGTCGTAGATAGTAATTAATTTTAATGTCTTTTTAAAATACTTATATATTAAGCCTTTTAGAATGCTAATATTAAAAATATAAAGAATATTTTGTCTTTTTAAAGAATATTTTAGAATAACAAGATGAAAAATATGAAGCAAGAAGTAATGACGGCTCCAGGTAAAATAGAATTTCGCGATATTCCGATTCCTGAATTGGAAGAAAATGATGTTCTCATAAAAATGATGAGAATTGGAGTGTGTGGAAGTGATATTCACGTCTATCATGGGAAACATCCATATACCGACTATCCTATTACCCAAGGTCATGAAGTCTCTGGAAAAATTGAAAAAATTGGGTCAAATGTAAAGAATCTTAAAACAGGCGATAAAGTGACGATTTTACCTCAAGAAGTTTGCAATCAATGTTATCCATGTACTCACGGAAGGAATCATATTTGCGATGATCTAAAAGTTATGGGTTTCCAAACAACTGGTGCAGGTTCAGAATTTTTTGCCATCGATGCTGAAAAGGTCATTAAACTCCCGGAAAATATGACATATGAACAAGGTGCCATGATTGAGCCATGTGCCGTAGCAGTGCATGCAGTATCAAGAGGTGGTGATATTTCAGGATTTAATATTCTAGTACTTGGAGCAGGTCCAATTGGAAATCTAGTAGGACAAGCTGCAAAAGCTCTTGGGGCTAAAGCAGTAATGATTACGGATTTAAGTGATTTTCGATTGGGAATCGCAAAAGAGGTTGGGATTGACTTTAACATAAATCCAACAAAACTAAATTTGTCTGAAGAGATTGTGAATGCATTTGGGCCAGATAAAGCAGATTTAATAATCGAATGTGTTGGTGTCAACGAAACTATAGACGCTGCAATTGGAAACGCAAGAAAAGGATCAGACATAATAATTGTTGGTGTTTTTGGACAAAAACC
>JAHQWJ010000093.1 GCA_029856125.1 Promethearchaeia archaeon
CCGGAATATAAGATTAATTGCCAAGAAAATCGATGCCATTCACCTAAAAACAAAAAACCTTTTGGTTTTAACACTCGGTAAATCTCTTTCATTGCTCTCTCTTTATCTTTATAATCGTGTACCTCGTGAAGTACCGAAGATAAGTTTACGATATGAAATTTAGTGTCTTCAAAAGGGATTTCCGTTGCGGATCCGATTTGAAATGTGCTTTTGTCACTTACTCCTTCTAGTTTTGCATTTCGATTAACTGTTGCAAGAGAATTACCCGATATTGCATTAACATTATAAATATCTATACCGGTAAGATGACCTCCTTTTGGTAAAGATTTAGCTATTTTTATTGCTGTTCTACCCGTTCCGCATCCTATGTCTAATACACTAGGAGATTGGATTTTGGTTAATAAATCCATACCTTGAACTTCAGAATCCTCTTTATCTATGATAATATTCATTGCTGCTAATCCTATTCCCGGCCATAAAAATATTACTATTAAGGTTATACCTATGATGCTTAGAATTACTCCCAGCATTCCTAGAAGGTATATTCCTATAATTAAAACAATTAAACCGAAAAATCCTATTATAGTAAAAGCAAAAATTAAATTCTTAACATACCATCCATATTTGGGCCCCTCCCCATCACTCATTACAAATCACCTACATTTTGATCATTATTATCATATATTTCATACTTATCATATTTTTCATAAATATTTAAATCTTATGGACAATATTTAATAATTATAAGTTCCAATTTAACTAGGTTTTGAGATATCATGACAGAAGTTGCTAAAGGAAAATATTTTTATGGTTCTGTAAAGGTTGGCGAAAGAGGTCAAATCGTAATTCCTATAGAAGCCCGAAAACATTTCGACATAAACCCGGGGGATCAAGTTCTTATATTTGGCCATTCTAAAAAAGGAATAGCCATAGCGAAAGCAAGTTTATTAAAAAAATTTGCTGGAAAACTTCTAGACATTTTTACTCCTGAAGAACTAGAATCCTGAAGCATTTTGACAAATGATCGTAAAAGTGTGCTTTCACGATCTGATTACAATAGCTTAGTTTGGTTGTTTGTAACCGTATAGCCAATGGAATTTTTTATAAATAAAAACTATAAATTATTTGTAATTTTCACTTGGATAATAGTAAAAACTTTAAAATTGGAAAAGATATGTTGTTTCAGTCAGACCTTTTAACTCTTGCGATAACTCTAGTTTTGATCGCTACTATAGCCACATCATTTATTTTGTTTTTAGCCGGGACTTTCATGACGCAATGGTATGCAAAATCGAAAACTTGGGACGAATCGTATAAATTAGCCTTGAAAATAAATCTAATATGGTTGGCTTCAAGTCTTGTTGTTGGTATTCTAATCAGTTTGCTTGCTGGAGATAATATATTAATCGATTTTCTTAGGTTTGGGATTAATATGGTAGTTGGAATTATTATGGTTAAGAAGCTTTATAAGAAGACCCCTACAGAATCGTTATCCTTTGTTCTAATGCTTCAAGTTATTCTATTCATAATTGCCATAATACTTGGAAATATATTTAACGGAATAAACTTGCTTATCATAACAGGTTAACCTTTTTTTTTGTTAATGCGCAAATTGTTTTTTTATGAAAGGACAAGAATTTCTTCTATTTTTTTTTATTAAAGCTCCGACAAAAAAAGAATTACTCCCTTATTATACATAATTATACATATAGTTATAGATTAGCGCATCACCTTTTTTATTATTAGCGAATCAAAATCCGACTTATTCATCTATTTTTTATTGGAGTTGTTTTTCCCTTTTGTCTTAGGACATATTAGAAAACCCGCAGAGATGCTTAAGTTTTTAAATAAGTTATATAACTATTATTGTAGTTTAATACAATTTTCTAAAATTAGAATTGAGGAGACGCATGTTTCTTAACTATAATAGTGAAAATCTTCAAAAAGAAGAATTTCAGCAACACTTATATTGGTTTGAAACAGAATTTGACGAGATATTTCAAAATAAATCAGAAGAGCTTACTGAATTTGAAAGAAAATTAGCGAACTCACTCCTTAATAAATTATCTGAGTCGATAAACCAATGTCAGGATGAAAAACTTCTCTATGATCTAGTTTCGACTCTGAATAATATCGAGAAAAAGCATCCTCAATTGTTCTAAATTTTTCGATTAAGGGTACAAATACCCTTCTCCCCGCTTTACATAAAAGGTTTGATTTTCTTTATAACAACGCACACAAAACCACTTCTCCTCGACGGGATTATAAGTCATGTCGCTCGTTCGAGAACCACACACGGGACACACGCAAATAGAATTTTTCCAAGCGGTTTCTAGCACGTCGATCCTGTCTACCCATATAGCACACCTTTCGTCCCCAGAAGGGATCTTAAACTTTCTAGCCATAAAATCCCTTATCAGACCACTTTCCACCTCGGTTATTACATACCGCAACGTCTCTCGAATGTTCCTCAACTTAGCGTCTTTAATCGAAATGGTCTTCTTTTTCTTCAGAGTAATCACATAAATTTGGCAATATTTAAAGGTATCGAGCGAACTAATTTCTCGATAATAAATAATAATAATAAAAAATAGAATTAAATGTGGAAAATTCTTTGTTCTAAATAATTAATATACTCGACATTTATATTGTCTGAGCTATTTTAACCTAATTTTTTAGATTGCCGAACTTTTATTGATGTGATATTCTAATTGTATACTTTTTTTTTATAAAGATTTAATATTATAACTTTATAAGTTTGTATAAGTAAGTTACAATTAGCATAACATAACAAAAAGCTGAGAATAACATGGCACTAGATGAAATTAAAAACAACGAAGCTATTGAGCTCGTTAATAAATATTTGGCTGACCAAGATAACGATAAAGCGTTATCAACCGTAAATAAACTGTTAGATAGAGATCCTTCGAGCGATCAAGCTTGGCTTTACTTAGGTATTGTAAATCGTCGTATTGGCAAGTTGGATATTGCCATTAAGTGTTTTGAAACAGCTACAGAATTAAACAGCACTCTTGTAGAAGCGTGGGGCCTACTTACGATTACTTTTTTAGATAAAGGCAAACTCGAAAAAGCGGAAGAAATTATGAAAGCTGCTGCTGAACTAAATCCTAACGACGAAAAAATACAGTTTTATCGCGACAATTTAATTCGCGTCTACAAAAAATTTGGACCCTTTTTCTGAGATTTTTAATGTTATGGTAATAAGATTACATCTAAATTTTCTAAATTTGAACTAATTTTAATAGTGAAACGAATCAATGACATTTAAGGGTAAAACTACGATTGAAGGAAGAATTGTAGAAGTTGGAGGAGGTGAAAAGCGCGTTTCTCGAGCCTACACTTATGGATATATGACATTAACTGTTCGCGTGGGAATAGAAATGTATTCTGTATTAGTTAGTGCTTCAAAAATAAATTCATATGGATTTTTACCTCGCGTTGGACATTATATTCGAGCAGAAGGAATTAAATCGCCTTCTAAAGACGGTTACCACGATTTCTCATTGAGCTATCTCTCATCCCTCGAGCACATCGAACCTCGAAAGTAATGCTGATAATATTTAAAAGTTAAGTTTTTACTTTTAAAACCTTTTTACCGTCTAAATTAACTAATTCCAATGTTTCTATCTCGTCGAAGTTAGATTTGAAAAAACTTTTTTTTGTTTCTGAACCCAACAATGACGGACTACGTACTTTCATGTGTTTCTTGAGGAAAAAATACTTATCTATGTAAGAACCTATTGCCCAAATAACAAGCATTCGCGATTTCCTGTTTTGAACTTGAAGACACCATTTATCTTTACATTTAGGTGAACAAAATCGATGCCTTCTAGTATATTGAGCTATATTTACATGCTCTACTATTTTTTTTTCAGAGACCTTGAATGATTCACCACAGTATTCACAAATCATCATGGATACGAAGAAAAT
>JAHQWJ010000094.1 GCA_029856125.1 Promethearchaeia archaeon
GCGTTTTTTTCTTCGTACAATGAACAAAATTCTCTAATTTCACTGGTGGGGATGAATTCCTTTTTGAAGATTGATACTTGTTCCTCTCTTTTTAGAGTTTTAATAGCAAGAACGAAAATCGACGACAATAAGGCAATAATCATAGCGAACACAACAGGTCTAAAAAGTATTTCAAATAAATCAATGGTAAAAGTAAGTAGTACATCTTTCTTCACTAGTGGACTTATATTTTCTGTGCTGTATACTATAACTTTGGAATTACCCGAGTTATGCAAAGCTTCTGGTAATGAAGACATATAATCAATGCTACCACAACCTTCGATAATTACATTGGTAGTTTGTTCGTGTATTAAATAATCGTATTTAGTCGTAAGTAAATTTATTGAAATGGATTGTTGGAGCCAATTGTAGGATATATATGCTTCAGGAGGCAGATAATATTCAAGAAAAAACTTAAATTTTGATGCTGGTGTCAGCAAAACTCTATTTTGGTATAAGCTAATAGAAACATCTTTAGTTGAAACATCATCAATAGAATCTATGACGGATACTCCTAAGACCTCTCCCAGATCGTCATAAACTTTTACATTCATCGCATTAATAGGAATTTTCATAAATAATCGAGCGATTTCAACAATTCCAGCATTTACAACCGTGATTTCTTCGACATTTTTAATAGTTCCCCAGGGAGAAATGTAAATATCCTTGTCTATCTTTTCTATCTCTATTTTTGATGTGAGCGGGGCTGATACAGAAATAGTTGTTTCGTTATTTTCATCTAAGTTTAGTAAAAAAGGCTCTAGATGGTTAATTTTATCGTTATATTCTAAGTCGTATAATACATTAGTTTCCCCAACTGGAGTTCCCATACCCCCAATTTGTGTGTGATATTGTAATGCTGATCCTTCTGGTAATAGATAATTAGAAACAATAGTTCCTTCGCTCTTGTAAGGTAAAAGAGGAAACAAAGGTCCTTGAAATTCTAAAACTTGAGTGAGTTGTTCTTCAATATATCCAAGCCGATAAGATATTAAATTTGTATATGAATGCAGAACAGTAAAAGTAATTTCTTGTGATGGTAATAGAGGCGTATCAAAATAAATAGTTATCATTTCGTAAATATCCATTATTTCATGTGATCTTTCAATTAATAGTGTGTTTTGTGTTTCACCATAAGCGTTAAAATAAATTAGATTATTTGAATCTTCAACTTTTACTCCAAATAAAATTGAATTAATCGGATTGTTATTATTATTTAAGATAGTTAGCCTATCTTTTATATTTACTAAACCATAGGAACTTAAATTAGTGGTCCTTGTTATACCAACCACTAAAAGGTTATCTGCTCCTTCCAAAGTCCCTGATAGCTGAGGGTCTTCAACCGAGGAATAAGGTTGATAATTGTTTGAAAAATCATCTTGAATAGCTGAAAATACGATCATAACGGATAAAAACCCAATTAATATAATGAAAAACCTTTTTCTTTGCATAATTCAATTCCTTTGTAAACTCAAATTAACTAACAATAATTAATACCATTAATAAAAATTTATTATATTTTTTTATATAATTCAAGATAAAACTTATTATTTTTGTTGTTTTTAATTTATTTAATTATAAAAATAATTTATAAAAGTATAAATGTCGTCTCAACGCAGCCAATCAAGACGTAAAAAAAGAAGAAGCGGAAACGCACCAATGCCTTTAGGAGGCGCTGGTTTGATGAGGTTTTTTGAGGATAGTTCAATTGGAATTAAAATTAGCCCGATTACAACTGTAATTATAGCTCTTAGTTTAATATTAATAGTAATTTTTGCTTGGTTAGGTATTTTTAATTGGTTGTTTACCCCCTCCTAACTTTATTTATAACATTTTTTATGAACGTGGATACAGTTTAATATGCGTATATCGGAATTTCAGGCGTCACTCAAAAAGCTCTACCTTCACAAGGACCTAAATCGGGGGATTAAAAGCACATATATTTGGCTTATTGAAGAAATTGGTGAGCTTGCCACTTTAATAAACGCCCTAGAATTAGATAAAAAAAAGATTTCTGAAGAGTTAGCAGATATAATAGCCTGGACAATTTCTATCGCAAACATCCTAAATATTGATATAGAAGAAGCTATAAGTAGTAAATACCCCAATAAGTGTAAAAAGTGTAATTCTTCTCCTTGTAATTGTGTAAAATGATTAAATTTACTCCATCGTAATCCATTTTCTTAACTAATTTGTTGTTTAGCCCATGAAAATATCAGATTTTCAGGATTTACTAAAAGATCTTTATCTCCAAAAAGATTTAGATTGAGGAGTTAAATCCACCTTTATTTGGTTAGTAGAAGAAATTGGGGAATTAGCCACCATATTAAATTCAAAAGATATAGATAAGAAAAAAGTATCTGAAGAAATTCCGGATATTAGTGTTTGGATCAACTCAAATGCTAATCTATTAGAGATCGATAGGGGGTCAATATTATTTAATAAATATCCTTACAAATATGTTCGCTGTAATTCAAAACCATGTCAAAGTAATACATCAAGAAGAGAGAAAACAGTATTTTAGAAGAAAAAAGTTTAGAAAAATTAATCAATTTAAGTCTTCTTCTTTAATCAAGTGTTCAGAACAATCTATGTGTCGTATCCAGAAAAGATTTTTTGGTAATATATTATATTTTGGACCATCTGGAACTTTTTCACTAAACGCAAGCTTAATTAATATGTTTGGCATATTAGCTAAAGGTATATTAAATTTTTTTGCTGCAAAAGAGAAAAAATAGCTAGTTGTAAAGAACCTTCCAGCATTTATTTCAGTTGGACAGATCATTCCCGATTTATCTCCTTTCATATCAACACAAAATACACCCGTCGCGTTTGTATCAATGGCTAAAACAGCTTGAGTAGCTAATTCATTAACTTTATCATTATGAATTGTTTTTGCAACAATTGGAGTCCCAGTAACACCAGATGGAGCTAAATAAGGATATATGTATTCAATTCTTTCCCTTGCTTGAGAAGTTATTAATTCTCCTTCTTTAAAAATACTTTGAAATGCAATATTTCTCCCAGGTAGAAATTCTTGAGCAATAAAATCCCAATTTTTGCCTCTAGAACGCCAATATTTTATCCAATTTACACCTGTCTCAATATTTTCAATAGGCGTACTTCCTGTACCTCCAGCACCTTTTTTAGCGCGAATCCAGAGTTTCTCTCCAAGTAGATCAAAAGCTTTATGAATATCGTTCTGTAAATATGCATTTCGAATTTCGATCGCTTTTACAGATGGAAACATTTTATCTTTCCAAATGTTAGCGCTTAGAAATTTGTCTTGACATATTTTAATTGTTTCTTTTTTTGGTAAATAAGTAAGGGCATTGAGTTCTTCTCGATTTTCTGAAATAACTGATACTTCAATGTCAGGTTGCGGATGTACCAAATCAATTTTATATTTATTTATTATTTCATTTAGTTTTAGAATATATTGATCCGAAGTTGCTTTTGGAACAATAAACATCTTCTTTGTCCATGGTTTAGCAAATTCTATATGGTATGCATTAATATCTGTTCCATATAATTCCATATCACCATTAACAGAATCCAAAGACCTTAAAAAATTTACTCCAGCTGGACCTCCTGATCCTGTAACTAGTATTTTTTTCATATAAACCAGTATCAATAGCTGATAAAATTATAATAATAAAAAGTGCAAGAAACATATTAATATTGGGTAATGAATGGTAATTAATGGCACAATTTGACTTATAGGTAATAAAATTACTTTAGTTGAAAACTATTTATGAAAATATTTAAATTAATAAATAAAAATCCTTACAACTTATAAAAAGTACAATAATTTTTTATTCATGATTTAGAAGAAATCGTATAATGTATATTGGCTTGAAACATTTCAACGTTGAAAAATGATTGAACACTTTGTTGTAGGAAGATAATTAATCACGGATTTGTCTAAAAAATAAACAGATGACTATTTTTAACATTATTTGAAAAGGTAAATGGAAGAATTTAAAGGTTTTTATTTATAAGTTAAAAGTATAATCTTAATCTAATTAATGATGATAAAATTACAATGGAAATAGAAGGTAATATAATACTTATAACTGGTGGAGCAGGTTTTATAGGATCACATATCGTTGATCGGCTTATAAAAGAAAATGCTAAAAAAATTATTGTATATGATAATTTTTCCTCAGGTAAGAAGGAATATATTGATAAAAAAGGAGTGGATATTATAGAAGGGGATATTCTAGATTATAAAAAATTAGAACACATGATGAAAAATGTGGATATTGTATCTCATCACGCTGCAGAGTTAGAAGTTTTTACTGGAATTGAAAATTCGATTCATGATTTAAGAATTAATATTGAGGGTACCTTAAATGTATTAAATGCTGCTATTAAAAATAAAGTAAAGAAACTTATATATGCCTCATCAGGGGGGATTTATGGGCAGGCAAGTTATCTTCCTGAAGATGAAAATCATCCCCTCATGCCTCATTGGCCTTATGGGGTAAGTAAATTATCGGGAGAGAAATACTGTTTACAATATAATTTATTATATGGTCTTCCAACGGTATCTCTACGATATGGCATTGTTTATGGCCCACGAGAGTGGTACGGAAGAGTATTAACCTTATTTATAAAAAGAGTTTTAGAGGGAAAAGCTCCAATTATCTTTGGAGATGGAAATCAAAGAAGAGATTATGTTTATATCGACGATGTTGTTGAAGGCAATATACTATCTATAAAAAGTGATAAAGCAAATGGAAAAGCGTTTAATTTGGGAGGAAGCAATTCATATTCAGTAAAACAAGTAGCAGATATCGTTATCAATCTTATAAATCCAGATATAAAACCAATATACGATGATCCAATACCAGGGGAATCAAGTAAGTATCAACCAAACAGAAAAAGACTGCCAGGGGAACTAATAGATTTTATTTTAGACAGTTCTTATATAAGCAATCTTTTAAATTACATTCCAAAAACCGATTTTAAATTTGGTGTAGGGAAAGAAATTGAGTGGGTAAAGAAAAATCTTGATATTTGGAATTCTTTACCCCGAGTATAACTAATTAAAGGAGATGAGTGAAAATAAAAGTTTGGTTAGACTTTTGTGAACCAAAAAGTGTTACTATGTTAAGACCACTTTATGAAAAACTCTCAGTAAATCATGAAGTTTTTATTACTGCTAGACTTTTTGATTCCACTTTTTATCTACTTGATCAATGGGGGATAGATTACATTCCTGTTGGGAAGTATGGTGGAGCATCTTTGATTGGAAAATTAAAAGCTTATTCAGATCGCCTTTCTGAATTAATTAATATAATTAATAAAAAAACACCCGGATTTTTGTTTTGCATAACTTCTCCTGAAGCTTTAAGAATTTCATTTGGATTGCAAATTCCAAATATTATGTTTAATGATGAGCCAAGATCTTATGGCCCTTGCACAACGACTTTTCCTTTTATTGATCAAATAATTGTTCCTAAATGTATTCCTATTGAGTGGTACTTAAATTATGGTCTTAAGAAGGAAAAAATTATAAGATTTAATGGAATTGACGAAGTTGGATGGCTAAATAATTTTAAACCTGATATCAATGTAATAAGTAAACTAAATTTAGAAGCTGATCACTATGTGGTGTGTAGAACTGAACCAACTAAAGCAGGATATCTTATAGATAAAATGAAACCTTATGAAACACAATTATCAAATATTATACCAAAATTAATTAAATCGAATCCAAATCTTAAATATCTAATTATAACTAGAAATGAAGAACAGTTTAGTTATTTAAATAAAATTTTTTCATCGCAAATAAAAGCTGATATTATTAGAATTTACAGAGGAATGGATCAGTTAGCTCATATTATGTACTTTTCGAAATTAGTAATAACCGGTGGCGGAACAATGGTAAGAGAATCAGCGTTATTAGGTGTTCCCTCTATTGAATTTTTCCCCCTTGAAACATATCCCCAAGAACAATTCCTTATTGATAACGGTTTCCCACTTTACCATTTTCATAATGCTGAAGATTGTATTCACCAAGCAGTTGAGTATATTGGTGGAAATTTCAAAATTGATACATTTGAAAGAATTAAAAAATTGGAAAATCCAATTGAAATAGGATACAACGAATTTATAAAAAACAGTAAAAATTAAGTAGTGCTGTTTTTAAGAAATTCTTGATAAATAATTTCTATTTTCTCTCCTACTGTCGTATAAGTATATCGCTTAATAAATTTTTGAGCTTTTTGAACTAATTTTAATCTTAAATTAGAATCTCCAAGTAATCTAAGAATTTCTTTAGCTAAGAGTTGAGGTCTTTTTGGTGGAACGAAAATTGCATTATCTTTTAATACTTCCTTATAAGCCAACATAGATGAACAAATTACAGGTGTCCCACACGCCAATGATTCAATAGGAGTTAAACCGAAACCTTCAGAAGCATAGGAATAAGTAATAAAAAGATCTCCCATCGAATAATAATAGGGTATATCATCTTCAGAAATAAAGCCAACAAAATGTATATCACTATATTTTTCTTTCCATTCAAAATAAGATTTTTCCATCCTAAAATCAGGTTTTCCCCCTATTACCAAATTTACATCAGGTATCCTGCTTTTAACAATTTTATAGGCTTCGATAATATGATCTAACCCCTTATAATGAGCAATCCTTCCAATATATAATAAGATAGGGCCTTTAATGTTAAGTTTTTGTTTTAATTTTTGAGCTTCAGAGGGATAGGGTTTAAATTTCTCTTCTATAGCATTGTAGTGATTAATTATTTTAAGAGGATTACTCTTTGGGATAAAATATCCAATTTCTTTTTTAACAAAGTTGGTAACAGTCGTTACTATAGTAGCCTTTTTTATAACGTATTTAATTAATAGTTTTTCAAATGGTATTTTGGTAAATCTTGTTTCGAATGGGCCTAAATCGTGAATCGTGGTTATAAATCTTTTTTTATTGGATAAAATTATTGGTAGAGCCCCTTTAGGTCCATTTCCATGAATTATATCAAATTGATGAGTTCTTAAATATTTCATAACGCCGATAACGAATTGAGGATACCAAAAAAAACGCTTTCTAATAAAATTTAGTTGAATAATGTCGCGATCGTTTAGTTTATTAGTCCATTTTCCAGTAAGTAACGTAACTTTATAGCCTTGTCTTTTTAAATAGTCGTAAAAACCTTTTATTGTCTTAGAAGCACCATCTTGAAAGTCTGGTGGAACTGCTATAGATATTAGACAAATTTTTAATTTTTTCATTTCTATTGTTTAAAAACTTAATTTAGATTTAAAAATTTTTATACATAATAGAAAATTAAAATGTATATAAAAATAGGTTTTAAGGAATTAGTATAATGTTGGAAGAATTTTTGAATAATCTAATGATTGATAAGATTCAGGAATACGGAAAAAAAAAGAAATTTCAAAAAGTTATCGATATTGGAGGAAAAGATGGAAAATATACTTCAAGAATTTCTGAAAATCTTACTATCGTAGATTTAAATCCAGTTATTATAAGCCCTACAATAAATTATGTTAAAACGGACATAATGGAGTTTGAAACAAAAGAAAAGTTTGACTTAGTCGTAAGCTCTGCTTTTATAGAACATATTTCTAAAGTAGAGGTTGTAAATGTTTTAAAAAAAGTTAATTATCTTTTAAAAGATGACGGATTTGCATTTTTAACTTGTCCAAATGCATGGAGTATAAATCGATTGCTAGGAGAAATCATGGGAATTTGTAAATCATTAGAATTATCAGAAGGAGATAAAATGGTGGGTCATAAATTTATGTATAATCTGCCTAGATTAGAAGAAATTGTTAAAGAGAATTTAATTTTTGTTGAATCGGGTTCTTATTTTCTCAAACCTCTTCCTGCTTCTGATATGAATAAAATATTTGATATAAGTGCATTTAGAAGCTTTGCTTCTATAAACTCTAACTCGTATCCACAAATAAAAGATTATCTAGCTGAGATTTATATCATTGGGAAAAAGAGGGAAGAATAAACCGCTGGAGTTAACTTTATTACCACTTGTAAAGATTTTAAATAAATTTATATGAAATTATTATTAAGTTAACTGTTTAAATCCATCCTCAGTTATCAATATCGTTTCTTCGCTCTGAGCGACAAACTCTCCCTTCTGTTCTGCTAAGACATAGTGAACTTGAATTTTTCCTTGCTGAATTAATTCTTGGAGTCCAAAAACAACACCCATTCTAAAATCTTTTGCTAACCATCTTTCTGCAAAGGGAAGCGTTTTGTAATTTTTATTGATATGTCCTAGAATTTGCTTAGATGTTTTTCTCCTTAGCGGAACTCTTCCTGCGTAAGGATTTAATTCATAAATATAGGAAGCATTCGTATTATGGACGCTCCCTTCTCCTGTTGAAGCAAAAATTTCTATAGCAAAAACTTCCCCTTCTTCCATAACATCCCCACCTTGAGTACCCAATTCAGGCAACCGTTTTTTACCGTGTACAATCCATCTTTCAATTTGATGTCCGCCTAGTTCTTTTATTGGGTTAAATTTAAATCCCTTTACGATGTCTTCTATTTTTTTTCCTAATTCCTTAGTATTGACTTTGGGTTTAACTAACATTTTTGCTGCTTCAAGAGCTATTTCAGTTGCTTGAATTATATTTTCAAGGGATTTTTCATCATTAAAACTTACTGTAAAGGCAGTATCAACAATATAACCTTCGATATGAACTCCTAAATCAATTTTCACAATATCTCCTTCATTAATAGTAAGTCCATCGTCTTTGATTGGAGATGTATAATGAGCTGCTGTATTATTTATACTTACATTGATAGGGAAAGCCCATTCTCCACCTAACTCGATGATTTTTGCTTCAGCGTTTTTAATAAGATTAAATACATTTGTTCCAACCTCAACTTGTGGTCTAATGAATTTTTTTACTTCTTGAGCAATTTCACCCGCTTTTTTAAGAGATTCTAACTTAATCTTTTTCTCTTCGGCCTCAGTTTCTTCCTTATTAGTTCCTTGATCAGATTGATTTTTCAATTTGTTTATTTCATTCATTAAGATATATTAATGATGAAATTGATAAAAATATTTTTTAATTAAGTACATCTCATACATTACAAAATAGAAAAAATAAAATAAACATTAATAATTAAATAAAATTAATTTTAATAGATCATATAAGTAATTAATTTATCACTAATTACGATGCTTTACATTTGAGTGAAAATTTTTGTAAAGTATTAAAACTCTCATTAAAACATTAGGAGGTATTTACGGTTGTCTGAGAATATTAGCGAGCTCACGGATTTACTAAGGAAATTATCAGCAGTAAATAGTGATATAGAGGGTTCCGCTATAGTTAGTGTTCAAGGACTTCCAATATGTTCCGTTTTAAGTCGTAATGTCAACGATGGCATAGTTTCTGCGATGTCAGCAGCCATACAGAGCGTTTCAGAGCGAGCAGTTGAAGAACTTGATAGAGGCGAGCTAAAAAGAATCCTTATTGAAGGACTAAATGGAATAATTGTTCTCTCTAAAGCTGGTGAAAACGCAATTTTATGCACGCTTTGTAGCGCTAATTCTAGTTTAGGTATGGTTTTTCTAAACATTCAGAGTGTTTCCAATAGAATTGCTTCACTTTTAGATTAGGAAACGCAATTATTTTTATTTTCAGTTTTAGAAAATTAAAAATTTAAGAAAAAAAAGAAAATACATTAAGTATTGTTTAAATTTAATCCTATTTAGTCTTTAAATCCCTTGAAGGATGTTTATCGAGATATATTTTTATTATAGCCATCAAACCGTTACCAAATCCTCCACCAATAACCCCAAATATAGCTGCTAATAGTATAACGAGTATTAAAAATATCCATCCAGAATCTCCTCCAAAGATTAACTCTCCAAATTGATCGAGCAAAAAATAGACATTTCGTGTAAACAACCCAACTATAACATATATTCCCCATGAGAGAGTGACTCCACAAAAACCACTTAATATCCCACGTTTTAACGATTTGTTAAGCATTCCTGCAATAATCCCAGGTATAATCACTAACTGCCAAACTGGAATTAGAGTTAGCAACATTGTTAGGCATGAAACCACAATTATACTTATGTAAAACTTTCTATTTTCAATTTCCATGCCATTAACCTCCAATTGGAAAGAAATATAATTTAGATTCAATTGAACTCGAAGGAAAGTTGTATAATGTGTTTGAGAAATATTGATAATGATATTTACCCTGTAAGAAAAGTTGTTCTAGTTGATCTGAATAGTGTTTTGAGTTTGAAAGTCCTCGTTGTCCTGATGGTATGACGCTTAAAGAATTATTTAAGTCGCTAAAATCTATAATTAGTCGCTCGGACGCACCACCTCTTGCGTATCCTACTCCGTTTTTTATATTGACCCCCGAAGGATTGATCGTATACCCCTCCCCATCGGCTTCATAAGGGCCTTTACTTAAGAAATCTAACTGAGTAAGAGAGGTGAAGTAAACTTTATGAAGATCTCCCCACCTCCATGTTGTTGGATCATCTGAATTATAAAAATCTTCTAACCAATTTATAGTAGCATTTAATGCTTGCATCATTATGTCATCTCTTGTTTCATTTTCTGGCGTGGAGATATCATTGAACCAATGGGATGATTCATTTTCTTTCATTAAATACTCTAATACAACAATTCTAGAGCGTATATTGATCCCATATAATGTAGATTCATCGTCAAATGTAAAATCTTGGAAGAAATCTCTCCATTTACGATATATTGTTGGTGCGCTTTCTTCCTTGTCCATTATAAAACCCCAGCTTTCTAATTCAGTGAGAGCATTATTGATTTTCGTGGGAATTGTAGGACCATAATAATCGCGTGTAACTTCAATTAACTCGGGAATGAAAGCCCTCGCTGCAGTTGAGTTCACATCGTTTTGAATAGTTTTCATAGTCTCTACACTTACAGACCCATCAACAGCATCCATAAGCAATTCATTTATTCTTCTTGCTCTATATCCATTTGCATATTCGTTTTGTAAGAAATATTTCTTGTATTCTGGTCCTGCGATAATTTGATTTGCGGAAGCTAAATATTTTTGGGAGGGATTAAGAGAATTAGGTAATTCTTCAAAGGGAATATATCCAATCCATTCACCTTCACCGTTTGAACCGTTATAGGGGAGTGATCCGTTCCCTAAATGTCCCGGAGGTATTTTAGAATCGTCTCTAATCGGCACTTTTCCTGTTGGTCTAATAGCAATATTTCCATCTACATCTGCGTATACAATATTTTGAGCAAGAAGAGTCCAGTATTTTGACCCCTCGTCAAATTCTGCTCTATTGTTAGCTCTATCAAACCCATTTCCAGCAAGGATATTAAAAAAATAACCGTTAGCAGTCCATTTTGGCGCCAAAACAAGGTCTACTAGAGAGGATGTAAGACCTGAATTAATTAAATCATTGAATACAGGCCCGTGAACTGTATAGTTAACTACGAACTGTATTGTCTTTCGATCTTTAACTTTTATGTTATATGTTTTTTGTGTATAAGCTGTTGATACCCCGTCGTAAATATAATTATTTGGTCCATCCGTATTATAATAATACCAATCTATAACATCATAACCCGTATTTGTGAAACCCCAACCTACCCTTTCATTATGTCCTACGGCAACACCGGGCATCCCAGGTATTATGAAACCATAAACATGAAATCCTGTATCTTCTGCTTTTAAATGTTGTTCATACCATACACCCGGCATCAGCCAAGCAAGATGCATATCGTTACAGAGGATTGGAGCCCCTGTATTACTCAAAGTGCCGTTAACAACCCAATTATTTGACCCGATTATTTGCTCTTTTTGGTTCTCCATTAAGGTTTTCTCTGAATCAATTTCTTGAATATTTTTTAGAAAAGTTATTATTTCCGATTTTAAAGCAGAATTTGGTTTCAAATCAATTCCCGCTTTCATAGGACTTTCAGGGAAATCCCCGTAATCGGGAACTATTGGAATTTGATAAGGTAAAGGTTCTCCAAAAAGCTCGTTATAATATGTATAATTTAAGGATTGCAAAGTAACATATCTTTCTAAATCATGATTATTCCAAGACATTTGTCTTGCCATTTCCTGTACTAAACACAACGTGTCAATAGTCGTCCATTTAGTAGGTTTGAAATCCATTAAATGATATTCTAATGGTATAAAATCGTTATGGGATTCAATATAGAAATTAATTCCATCAACGTACCTTTCAAATGAACTAAAAAATTCTAGTGTTCCATTGTCATGCATTTTCCTTAATAATTCGTCAGTCTTAATAGCAGAATCCACCATACCCCTCGCGAGCATGATTTTATCGTTGGATAACATACTCTCTCCTAAAATTTCTGACATTCGTCCTTGTACTTGACGACGCCACATATCCATTTGAAACAACCTATCTTGAGCGTGACAATAACCTTGGGCAAAAAAGAGGTCTTCTTCATATTCGGCAAAAATATGAGGTATACCCCAATCATCTCGAATAACAGTAACTTCCCCTCTTAACTCTTGTATATTTAACCTTTCTGCTACGGGAAGCTCTCCCGGAACTTTCCATACTCCGTTTCCAGGAAATAAGAGGTTACCTAATGGGGGTATACCCATTAAGGGAAGTGAAAAGATAGTCATAACGATAATTGCGAGCGGTAAAAAAAAAGATAATTTTATTACAGCTTTCTTTACTAGATTTCTCATAATAAAACCTTTATAATTATAATAATATTAATCAAATTTTTTATAATAAATTCTAATATAATTCTATGTCAATTCACTTTATAAAATATCTTGTTTTTTAAAATAAAGGGGTTATTTAATAAAATTAAGTTATCCAATTCTCTATTAAGATAAGAGAGAAATTTTAATCAAGAAGTAATTATATATACAAAATCCACAATATAATATATAAAATTTAAATAAAACTAAAAAAAAAAAAATGGGATATTAAAATGGTTGATGCACTAGGTTTATTAGATGGTTTAACAGCATCGGGTATTATTTTATCAGCTACAATTTTTGCATTGTTATCGTTATATAAATCAATAAAGTTAAAAGCAAAACTACTAACAATAGCCGCCTTAGCTATGCTCATGGTTGGTTTCCTATGGCTTGGTCCTTTTACAGATTTTATTTTGGTTACATTCACAGGAACCAACATTACGCCTATATATTTTTATTCGTTGTTAAGTTATATGTGGGTTGCCCCAGCATTGGTATTCGCGATGTGGCTTGGTGGTGAACTTTTAATTCCAAAAAAAAAATGGATTTTAATTACAACTTTCATTTTATTAGGTGTTGTATTCGAATACTTCCTTTGGTTCCAAACGGCCCAATCCTTTACATGGACTCTTGTTAATCCAGGAGAAGGATTAATTGATGCTAGTTTTATTAGGTCACATCCGACTTTTCTACTAATTGCTTTATTTCTCGTTTCAGCTCTAATTTTTCTAGGTATTGGGTTTTTTATAAAAGCCAAGCAAGCAACTGGTGATTTGAGAAAAAAATTTTTCTATTTAGGGCTTGGTTTTACAATTTTCGTTGTTTGTGGAGCTTTAGATTCAATACTCACTTTACCTGTTGCTATTGGTTTTGTAAGAGTAGTAATGATGACTTTTGCACTCTGGATGTACCTAGGTTTAAAAACATAAAAAAAAATTAAATTTCTCTTTTTTTTAATTATTGCCTAATTTCTTGAACATAATCAAAAATTGTATCAATTCTACCTTTTATACTCCCAAACAACCCTTCTTCTTCAGACACTACAGAATTAATAGCAGTTTTTAGACCGTAATGACCCTCAGAAATTAGTACTCTTATTGGAAGCGTTAAAATTTCACTTAACAACATCAAGATTTCTTGAAAAATCTTAATGATTTTTGGGATGTTTTCTTCAGTTTTATCCATCATTGATTGATCAGATGAAATTAAACCATTTTCTCTTTCCTTTCTTAATTCTTCCCAAACATTGTCTTTTAACTCTGAAAAGTCAATTCCTAAGTTTTCAAGAGCCACTTGTGCTCCTTCAAAGAGAAAATTAAGATCATCCTTACCCGAGAATTGTCTCACATTCTCGACCATTTCTGCTGGAGCTAAACCATCGAGAAAACTTATTAATAATTGATGATAATCGTTTATAACATCAATAGGGATGAATAGTAACACAAATTCTCTTAACTGGTTAAAAAGGTACCCTGCTATTTTAGCAAATGTACTATTTTGCAAAGTTTTTTCGATTAATCCACCATATTCATTAAGCAAGTGAACTGCGAGATAACCAATGATTCTTAATAAGTCGTCCTCATAATTTCTAAAATAATCGAAAAAGTGTTCTGGTTCCATATTTAATTTATCTTCAATGATCTCAGCAACTTTACTTTTAATGCCTTCCAAGGGTTCATCAAGTAGTTCTTCAATTTTATCAAGAGATAAAACTTCTTGAAGTTTATCAATAATGTCTAACTTAGTTTCTTGAACAACATCTTCTTCTGTAGATTCTTCAAATTTAACTCCAGATTTAATTCTATCTTGAATTCGAACGGAGTTTAGCTCTTTCCATTCCAGAGAATCATAAATTTTACACATAAACTGAAGATGTTCTTCGCCTTTCGCTAAACATCTCTGCTCTACTATATTAATTCTATAATCGCTTCTTTTTATTTTAAGTATGAAATTAGCAACGCTTTCTAACATTCCCGTTAAACCGCATGCAAGACCTTCAGTATCTTTATTACTTATTTTTTGAAAACTGAAAGTATCTTCATCATCTACCCCATATCCAGCACAAAGTGGACAACTTTTTATCGTAACAAGATAATCGTTATATTTCGAGCCTTCTTTAGGAAGTTCCTCGTAGGTTAAGTCCCCCTCTTCTAATTCCTTTCCAAAAACAACGACCCATAAAAGTTCAAAATATTCAATTACTTTTCTTGGGCTGCCAGGCATCCATTTAAAAACAGTAGTGTGACGTTCACATGATTCTGTGGCAGCTTTCTTACCGATCTCTCGAAGAATAATAATACTATCCTCTTCATCTTTCGTAATATTGTTTATCTCTTTTAATGTTTCACGATAGAGAAGAACGTAAAATAAAGAAGTCGTGTTTCTACCAAATACTTTAGTGATTTTTTTTAATAACCATTGAACTGCTCCCAAGTTTAAACGCCTCCCTCTTTGTACTTAAAGTTTTGAATACAAGATTTGTGTCCAAATGTTCGAGATTCAAGAATATCAAGTGGTTCTAGGGTTAATAACGATCTTTCTTCATTAATGAGAGTTATTATTTCTGATACCATTGCCGCAATAATTTCACATCCCGCAACATCGATATCGTTCATATGATATTTGCATAAGGAACAGTCGTTGTCTTGAACCGTAATCGATTTATTTGATTTATTGATTTCTATTGAAACGCTACTATTTAAGACTTGTTTATAGATTGTTGTGATAACATCTCTCACATTTGATAAGTTAATACTATCTATCGGTTTCCAATATTTTACATAAGTTCGGGCAATATTTCGCCCCATTCTCCTTAAATTTTCTCTTGTTTCTGACACACCGTTAATTTTCATAAAACGTTCTAGGTGATAGACCATATTACGCATTTGATTCATTGTAGCATCCGACTGTATCAAATCTTCTCTGGTTAAGTTCATTCTTCACACACTATAGGGAATTGTAGTTGAATAATAAATGAAAAATAAGCATCAATATTAATATTTTCAATTCGAATCATATATGATTAGTATGATTTTCAAGCAAGAATTATAATCTTGTAAATCATTTATAGACATAATAAATAAAATTTCATGAAAAGATATTGAGGTGACTAATATAGACACTCAAATGGAAATTTTTTGGCTAGGTCACGCATGTTTTAAAATAAAAATATTTAGCGGTAGGATTATCTATTTAGATCCTTATAACATTAAAGATGGAGAAGAAAAAGCGGATATTATAGTCTCGTCTCACACGCACGGAGATCATTTTTCGAGATCGGATATTAAGAAGATTTGGCAAGAGGATACAATTTTATTAGGTCCTGCTAGTATTGAAAGTAGCTTAAAAAAATTTGATGGACAAGCTTTAGAAATCGGAGAAGAGTTCGCTTATAAAGATTTATCAATCGAATTGTTTCCAGCATACACAATAAAGAAAAGTACTCATCCAAAAAGCAATAATTGGACGGGAACTATAATAGAATCAGCAGGTAAAAGTGTTTATCATGCTGGTGATACTGAACGAATCCCAGAAATGAAAGATCTAAAAAAAAGAAACATAACTGTCGCACTACTTCCATGTGGAGGAACTTATACTATGGATTTCGAAGAAGCTTCTGATGCTGCTGTAGATATCCAACCTGAAATAGTTGTACCAATGCACAATTGGGAAAAAGATTTAAATTCATTTAAAGATGTTATGGCCAAGAAGGATTCTAAGATTAAAGTAGAAATTTTAACGGAAAAATCCTTGAAAATTTAAAGTTTTATTTTTTTATTTATCCTTAAAGCTAAAAGGCATTTTGATTATTAGTTTATAAAATTAATTTGAAATGAGATTGCATATGAAATTGTATAGTGTCGGTGTAAGGGGAGGGCTAAAAAAGATAAATAAAGCCGATTTTAAGGAAAATGAGGTCTTTTTAATTGATGATTCTAAAACAATGTATTTATGGTTTGGATCAAAAATACCTAAGAAGAGAAGGGATTTATCGTTAAATAAAGCAAAACTAGTGAACAGCAAAAAGGAAAACACAGCTAATATTCAAAAAATCGTTCAAAATAAAGAATATGGGGCATTTATAGCTATAAAAGATTTATTACAGAAAGGCATAAAACCTAGACAGAATTTAGATAGAAGGCCAGAATTAGAAATACTGTATGAAGAGACTGTAGAGCTTGTTGATGCAGGATTAGATCCAGATTTAGAAGCAGAAATCACTATTGCGACACATAAACTCTCTCAAGAAAAAAAATCTTATAAACAATTATGTAGATTGCTAGCACAATTGCAGCTCGATTTATTAAAAGGTTCAAAAAGCACTTTAAAGAAGGATCTAGAGAAAAAAATGTTAGAAATCTTTAAATCTTCTTCCACCTATGAAGAATTATGTTGGTTAATAGCTCAATTGAAAGTAATTAAAAAAAAGCATTCATTCACTTCATAATTACAAAAATTTCCGCGATTATTATTATTCAATGTAGTAGAATTGATTTTTTTCTGGTTATTTTAGCTGTGAAAAAAAATACACGACTTTTCTTAGATGTATATTAATGTTTTATAATTGATATTAATAAAAGTAATTAAATATTTATTTTGACTAATATTAAACATACACACTTACAATCTACTTTTAAAAATATTGAAATTATCAAACTGATTAATCATGACGAGAATCGAAGAACTGAAAGATTTTGGGATTGAAATTGCTGATAGTATGAAGGAAGGAAATGTGATTATAGATGTTTATACGCAATGGTGTGGACCATGCAAATTTCTAAGTCCAATTTTGGAGAAACTTAAGGATGAAGGCCTATTTGAGCTAATTAAAATTGATCTTGACCAAAATAGGGCTCTCGGTAATAGATTTGGTATAACCGCTATTCCAACTCTTCTTTTCTTCAAAAATGGAGATTTATTTGATGGTATTATTGAAATTCAAGGTCAACCGCTTGTTAAGAATGGAATAATGATTGGAGCGGGAAATGAAGGTACTATTAGAGAAATAGTTGGAAAAATGAATTAAGCTATTATTTATTAACTACAAATGCAGCATCCAAAACAAACACCTATAACATCTCTAGATTTTTTTTATTTTTAATCAAAAACTAGATTAAGCCAATTCGTTTTAGAAAGTATCTACCCACCTTACATTTTTTGAAAGTTATTAAAAAGAAATAATTAAAAGTTAAAGATAGATTTATGATAGTAAGTAACAATAAAACTAAATCAACGATTATGGCAACAATAGATTTTGAATTTCGAAATCAAATTATCCAATCCGATATTGGTAATACGCTAGCTTATTGCTATCAATGTGCTACTTGTAGTGGAGCGTGTCCTGTAGCACAGATAACAAATGGGCGTTATAATCCTAGAAGACTTATTTTAGATGCACTTCTTGGGTTAAAAGAGAAAATATTTGGTGAAGAAAATGCTTTTAATATATGGGGATGCACGGTATGCGATACCTGCGATGAAGTTTGTCCTCAAAAAGTGGAGCTCACAGAAATTTTTACTATTTTAAAAAATCTTAGTGTTGAAAAAGGTGAAGCACCAGATTACTATACGACGCAAGCTTCCGCTATTTTAGAAAGTGGTAAAGCCATCCCAATGCAACCTGCTATAGAAAGAAGAAGAGATCAACTCGGATTGCCAAAAGTAATTCCTCCTGATGTAGAAGAAGTAAGAAAATTATTAGAAGCTACAAAATTAGCAGAAAAAATTAAGAAAGAAGAATAACCTTCTTCATTACTCTTTTTTTAGAAAAATTTTCAAGGAATTAACATCCTCTTTTAATAGTGAAGCTTAAATTGAAATAGTAGATGAGCTTTATTTAGAATATATAAAAATATTAATAAGTGAATTTTTGATGAGAAGACCAATAATCGGTGGAAATTGGAAAATGAATAAAGGCTTACCTTTTGAAGCAGTAGATATGCTAAAAAAGTTGATTCCACTTGTGAAAAACATAAATAACGTCGATATTGTAATTACTCCACCATATACAGCTTTAATTCCAGTGATTGAACTCACTAAAAATACTAACATAATGATAGGAGCACAAAATATGTATTTCAAGGAAAAAGGTGCTTTTACTGGTGAAATATCCCCTATATTCTTGAAAGAGTTAGGATGTAGTTATGTTATTTTGGGTCATAGCGAAAGAAGAGACATTCTAAAAGAAACCGATGAAATCGTAAATAAAAAATTAAAAAAGGCTTTGAATTTTAACCTGAATCCTATTGTATGTATTGGAGAGCATTTAAATGAGAGAGAAACAAATAAGACAAAAGAATTTATAGAGAAACAATTTAGCCTCTCATTTAAAGATATGAGTGATGAAGAACTACGGAAAACTGTTATAGCTTATGAGCCAATCTGGGCGATAGGAACAGGAAGAACAGCTACTCCAGAACAAGCGGAAGAAATTCATATATTTATACGTGAGTTGATTACAAATGTTTATAATAGTAAAACTGCAAAAGCTGTTAGAATCCAATATGGAGGTTCTATTAAACCTAGTAATGCAAAAGATATTTTCAAAAAGGAAAACATCGACGGCGGTTTAGTTGGGGGTGCTTCCCTTAAAGCGAAGTCATTCAGTGATATAATTGAAGCTGCAAATGATTATTCTTTTTAGGATTTAATACGCTTTTATTTAATTTATCCTAAAATTTGATCAAACATAGATGCAAGTTTTCCTGGAAACTCCCCTAAATAGGATTGTGGATCTGCAAAGAGTAAATAAAAATAAGGCTCAAACAGACCATTAATAGTTGGCCCAACTCCTGATTTTATTATATAAACCCATAACTGTTCATTTGAAAAATATGATTGTCGGTAAATCCATTCAAGCGTTGACATATTCGGAAATACGCTAATGTTTCTTAGAATAGCGTCTATATCTGCCAATGAATATAAAGTCCCGAAACTCATGATTGGTGAAAGATCAAACGATGATATACAGATACCTTTAAGCCCATAATTACTCATTTCTTTTAAAAAATCGTCAGCTAAACTATTGATCTTTTTTTTTTGTGCGTCTACGCGGTTTCTAGCTTCTTTATCAGTTAGGATTTCGATAATTAAATCCTCTTCATTTTGTAGCAATTCTAGGGCTGAATCAAGAGGAATTTTGTCTGCGATAACTATATTATAAATAATTTTGATTTTTGCTTTAACAGACTTTTGAAGGAGATACGACTCAGATTGTGTCGTGATTAATACATCACCTTCATACTGATTACTATCGGGATTACCAGGATTTTTTTTACTAGATTTATATTCTAAAATTTCAATCTTCTTATCAATATTCCGAGCAAACTCAAACAGAGCAGAAACTAATCCTGCGTTGAGTTCAAATGAGCTAACTGGATCTAATTTCGTCAATGGTTCTAAATTCTGTTGCGTGAAGTCAAAAAATCTTAAATTTAATTTAACACCGTTTGGAGGAGTATTTAGAATTAAATTATAATATGGAAAGCCTGTATTAGTAATAACAGAAAACTCATAAAATGTCATATTAAATCAAAATCTAAGAAAAATTTGAAGATTGAAATATAATTTAATCTATAATTATAGATTTGGCAATATATATTTAAATTAATTGAGTTAATTACATAGTTTACATTAAAAAGCTAATCAAATTTCCAAGAATATAAAAGGGTAAAAACGGAGTTAAATTTTTTATTTTATTATTATCGCGGGTTTTCCAGGTAACCCTTGAGCCGCTTTCTTTTCTTGCGATTCATTTTCTGGGATAACTATTACTTTACTTTTATATTTCTTTTCATAAATATTTTTGATTTCAAAAAAGAAATTAACTTCATCCATAGCATTGATTGGGGATTTAACATATTTCCCAAGATTCTTCAAAACTTTAATGACTGTTTGAGAAATAAATTTCCCCTTTGTTTTAAATTCTTTATTTTCCATTAATTTTCTAATTATTTCTCCTTGGTCCTTTGATTTTTCTGCTAAGGAGAGAAGCTTCAGCATTAAATCGAATTTCCATTCAGCTGCAATAATAATATTGATCTCATTTAGCTTATCTTTCTTAATAATTTGAATTATATGATTTATAGAATCAATAGTATTATTCATTAAATTCCATTTATAATTATTTTCAACAGAAATGGTATTTTTATCGTAACTAGGCCATTTAGCTAAACTTAAAAAGCCCTTTTTTCCCATTTGCTCCCAAACTTCCTCAGTCATATGAGGTATAAACGGATGAAGTAATAGAGTTAAATTCTTTTTACATTTGCCAAAAATTTCGTTATTTACTCCCTCAAACTTATATCTATTTAATTCGGAAGTAAATTGGATTATTTCGTTAATTGCATCTCTAATTGAAATCTTCTCCAAGGCCTCGCTTACGTTTTTTATAGTTATATTAAGATTATATTCAATAAGCGTGTCTCTAATCGTTTTTTTCTCTCGGATTATTTCAGGCGATTCAATTAATAATTTAAAGGTGTTTTTTACAAATTTATAAGCAAAATCTACACCTTCATCAGACCATTCTAATCCAGATTTAGGGCTTGCTCCAAATAAAATAAACAATCTAGCTGCATCTGCTCCATATTTGTTCATAATTCCAATAGGATCTACTGTATTGCCATAACTTTTACTCATCTTAACACTTTTCAAAATAAAATCCGTTCCACATCGTTTGCACTTTTTATTGTGCATTTCTGCTTTCAATGCGAACGTTTCACATTCAGGACAGAAAGGATGCGCTTTATTAACCATTCCTTGAGTTAAAAGACGCTGGAAAGGCTCACTAAATGAGTGAAGACCGATATCTCGAGCTACTTTAGTAAAAAATCGAGCGTATAATAAATGCATAATAGCATGTTCTATTCCACCAATATATTGATCGACATTCATCCAATAATCTGCGATTTCTTTTCTGTACGGTAAATTTTCCTCATCGGGATCACAATACCTAAAAAAATACCAAGAGCTATCTACAAATGTATCCATAGTGTCTGTTTCCCTTTTTGCTTGTTTCCCACACTTTGGACATGGAACTTTAACATACATTTCACTTGTTTTTAACGGATTTCCTCTTCCGGTGAATTTTACATCTTTTGGTAACTCTACCGGTAATTCCTCATATGGAATGGGTACGATTCCACAATTATCACAATATATAATTGGTATGGGGCACCCCCAATAACGCTGCCGGGAAATCAACCAATCTCTTAATTTGTAGTTTACAGTTTTTTCTCCCATTCCTATTAATTCTAGCTTTTTTGAAATTGAGTCTATTGCAGATCGGTTTTCCATACCATTAAATTCATCAGAATTAACTAAAATTCCATCTCTAACGTAAGCTCTAGTCATTTTATCCGCATTTAATTCGTATTCAAATGGTTGAATAACAACTTTTATTGGAATATTAAACTTCTTGGCAAATTCAAAATCACGCTGATCATGTCCAGGGACTGCCATAACGGCTCCAGCACCATATTCATAAATAACAAAGTTCCCAATATAAATCGGAATTTCTTCTTTAGTTATTGGATTAATAGCATGCTTACCAATGAACATCCCCTTCTTCTCTATATCAATATTGGTTCTTTCAAATTTATCCTGTTTCATTACATCATTATAAAACTGTTCAAATAATTCATCATATTCCGTTTCTTTTACCCATTCTTTTATCCAAGGATGTTCCGGTGCGAAAACCATAAAGGTTACACCAAACAATGTGTCAGCTCTAGTTGTAAAGATGTCAATGGTTCTGTCCTCTTTAGCAATTGGGAATCGTATAGTACTTCCTTCCGATTTAGATATCCAATTTCGTTGCATAATCTTCACTTTTTCTGGCCAGTCCACCGTATCCAAACCGTCTAAGAGTTCATCAGCATACTCACGAATTTTCAAAAACCATTGAGTTAAAAATTGTTGTTCAACTTCAGAGCTGCATCGCCAACATTTACCACTTTGTACTTGTTCGTTAGCTAATACTGTTATACATTTTGGACACCAATTCACATAGCTTTCTTGTCGGTATGCTAAACCTTTTTCATACATTTTCAAGAAGAACCACTGATCCCATTTGTAATAATTAGGATCGTGACTAAAGACCATTCGCGTCCAATCGTATGAAAGTCCTATCCGTTTTTGTTGTTTTTGAATTGATTTTATATTTAAGCTTGTCCACTCTTCGGGATCAACTCCATGGTCAATTGCTGCGTTTTCTGCCGGTAATCCATAACTGTCATATCCCATTGGATATAAAACATTGAATCCTTTCATCCTTTTATATCTTGCAAATGAATCCCCTATTGAATAATTGCGTAGGTGTCCGATATGTAAATCAGAACTTGGATATGGATACATCTCTAATACATAATATTTTTCTTTTCCATCTTTGTTCAGATCTTCTTTAACTTCAAAAATTTTTTCAAGTTCCCATATCTTTTGCCATTTTTCCTCAATTTCTTGAAAATTATATTCAGCATTAACCATTTTAAATCAAAATCAATTTTTTAACATTGTTTATTAAAATATAAACATGAATAATTTAAACAATAAATTTTTTTTGAATTAAGGTATATTCTTTATCAAAAAGGTATTCCTCACTAAAATTTTCGTTTTAATAATGGCAATAGATAAGATCAGAGTGTCGATAGGTAGTGCTTCAGTACTAGGGTTATACGAGAGTAAAGGATTTAAGGATATTCCAACGACATGTTATTTAATGACTTATAAAGATGGCCATTGTACGGCAAATTGCGGTTTTTGTCCCCAAGCTAGAGAATCAGGAAGTTCTATTGAATTGTTATCCCGCGTTAGTTGGCCAGTTTTTAGTTTTAAGGATTTTTTGACGAAATTGAATTACATGCCCCATGCAAAAAGATTTAAAAGAATTTGTATCCAAACCTTAAATTATTTGCAAAATTTTCAAGATCTCATAGAAATTGTTTCCCAGATTAGAAAAAGATGCAACATTCCAATATCTATAGCAATACCGCCTATGGGGAAAGAAAATTTAGAAAGATTAAAACTTCTTGGTGTGGATCGGGTAGGTATAGCTCTTGATGGTGCTACTCCTGAAATTTTTGAACAGGTAAAAGGAAAAGTAGTTAGAGGCCCTTATAATTGGAGTAACCACATTCAAAATCTCAAAGAAGCGCTTACAATTTTTGGAGAGGGAAATGTTACAACGCATTTAATCGTGGGATTGGGGGAAACTGCAGTTGCAATCTTGAAAATGATTAAGAACCTTCACGATTTAAAAATAAGAGTAAGTCTTTTTGCATTTATGCCCATAAAAGGGACATTACTTGAGAATTTAAGCCGACCAAATTTATTAAATTTTAGAAAAATACAATTAGGAAGATATCTTCTGGTGAGCAATAATAGAACCCTTAAGGACTTTACTTTTAATAATTTTGGAGAAATAGTTAAGTTTAATTTAAATGAGAAGGAGTTATGGCATATTATTTGCAATTCGGATGCGTTTTTAACATCGGGCTGCCCTGGTTGTAATCGTCCTTACTATACATCAAGACCTTCGGGTCCTATTTATAATTATCCTAGAACATTATTAACACATGAGATGGATGATATTTTTAAAAATTTAATGAATACTGTTCATAAATAAATGTGGTAAAAGGCTTGAGAGAATGGAGATTTCTTCCCTTAGAAACTAGAAATGGATATTGGAATATGGCTTTAGATGAGGCTATACTAAATGCAGCTATTGAAAAAAAAATTCCTAATACTTTAAGATTTTTCAAATGGGAGCCATCAACTGTATCTATTGGAAGAAATCAAAGCATTTCTAACGAAGTAGATTTGAATGCTGTTAGAGAAAACGGTTTTAATGTTATACGGAGGATAACTGGGGGTGGTGCTGTATTCCATGATAGTACTCGTGAGATTACCTATTCTATTGTATGTTCTTTGAAATTTCTAGAAAACCTTGATGCTAAGAATGTGATTGAGCAATTTGAAATTATTGAAGCGGGGATTGTTAATGCTTTAACACAATATGGCTTGCAGCCTCAAAAAGGAGTTATTCATTGCCCTGCTATTTTTTTAGACGGAAAGAAATTTTCAGGAAATGCACAGATAAGAAAGAAGGGGTATCTCCTTCAACATGGAACAATTTTATTAGAACTTGATCCTAACCTTATGTATTCCGTTTTAAAAGCACCCTACAATGTAGGGAAAACTAAAATGGTGAAATCTGTGTATGCAAAGTGCATCGGCATCAAAGAACGATTAGAACATTATGATGAAACGAAATTCTTGTTCTATCTTAAGGCCGGTTTCGAGGCGACATTAGGAATTAAATTAATAGAAGGAAATTTCACAGATTATGAATTGAATTTAGCAGATAAACTTGTGTCTAAAAAATATTCAAATAAGAATTGGCTGGAAAAATATGAATGATATTACTGATTTAGTTAAGAGATTTGAATTAGGTAGTCAAACATGGTCAGATTATGAAAAATTGTTAAAACTTGATAATAGAGAAATAGAACCAATTTTAAATCTTGCTTACAAAGTAAAGAAGAGAAAATTTGGAAATCTTATAAAAATTTATATCCCTAATAAACGGTTTCCAGCTATAAGCATTACTGGAAGTGAATGTTCATTACACTGCGAACATTGTAATAAAAAATATTTAGATGGTATGAAACCTATCCTGAACAATTCCGAATTAAAATCCTACTTGTTAGAATTATACAAAAAAGATGGAATTGGTGTTTTGCTTTCGGGAGGATGTCTTCCCGATGGTTCAGTACCTTTATTAAACTTTCTAGATACCATTAAAGAAATCAAGAATAAAACAAATTTAATAATCAACGCTCATACTGGGTTGCTTAATGAAGAAACTGCAAAGAAATTAGCAAGTGCGGGAGTTGATATCGTTTCTTTTGATGTTACTATGGATAAAGATGTAATAAACAATATTTACCATTTAAATAAAGATATTGACGATTACAAAAAAGCAATCAGACTCATGCAAAAATATGGAATAAATATCGTTCCTCATATTTGCATAGGGTTATTCTATGGAAAGATTCACAAAGAATTGGAAACAATTAAATTTTTGAAAGAATCGGGATTAGATCCCTCTTTAATAGTAATGATTGCCTTAATCCCTCCAAATAATTCCGTAAATAAATTTCTTAGACCTCAACCAGGTGATATCGCAAAAATTATTGCGACTACTAGATTTATCTACCCAGACGCAGAGATTTCCTTAGGGTGTATGAGACCAAGAGGGGAAGTTAAATTAGATATAGAAAAATATGCAATTAAAGCTGGGATTAACAGGATTGAAATACCTTCAAAAAATACCTTAAAATGGGTAAAAAAAAACGATCCTGATGTTGTCTTCAATTTCTTCTCAGCGTGTTGTGCGATTCCAGATAAATTTGAAAAGTACGCAAAAAGCAAGGATTCAGATTTAAAGAATTATAAGATTTAATTTTTAAAAAGGAGGATTTAAGGATATGAGCGGAAAAATAGAAATTTTTGGAGTAGAAGATATCCCCCTAATAAAACCCAGCGACAATATTCCATTAATCATTTTTAATGCTTTAACAAAAAACAGTATCTCATTAGAAGATGGAGACATTGTTATTATTGCCCAAACCATAATATCTAAAAGTTTGGGAAATCTAAGAAATATAAGAGACATAGTCCCAAGTCAAGAGGCTATCGATCTGCACGACAAAATGGCTCCCCTGATAAGAAAAAATAATTTACCTGATAAAAGCCCTGAGCTAATTCAAGCGATATTAGATGAATCGAGACAAGTTTTGAAAGCAGAGCATGTAATGATTGTTGAAACGAATCACGGTTTTATATGTGCAAATGCAGGTATTGATAAATCTAATGTCGGAAAAGGGGATATAATTTCTCTGCTCCCTTTAGATTCGGATAAAGAAGCCGAAAAAATCCGGATTTCACTTCAAAATTTAACACAAAAAAAAATTGCTGTGGTAATTTCAGACTCTTTTGGAAGATCGTTTAGATTGGGAGCAGTAGGAGTAGCATTAGGCGTTTCTGGAATATCTTCAATATTGGACAAACGGGGTAGTGTGGATTTATATGGAAAAGAATTACAAAGTACAATCATCGGTCAGATTGACAATTTGACTTCTGCTGCTCAATTAATCATGGGAGAAGCGGACGAAGGTCTACCAGTTGTTATAATCAGGGGATATAAATATTCAATAATAGAGAATTCTTCTATAAACCAAATTTTAAGAAAAAGCGAGATAGATTTATTTAGAGAGAAACCAATAAGTAGGAATTTTGAAACCATTCTTAAATCTCGGAGAAGTTATAAATCAGAGTTTAACGATAAAGAAGTTAGTATTAAACTGATAGAAGATTGTATTGATGTAGCTCGATGGGCTCCAAGTGCTCACAATAGCCAATTCTGGAGATATTCTATAATTGAAAGAGGAAAGAATCGTGAAACTTTGATTAAGAAGATGAATTCTAAATTGAAAGAAGACTTGATAGCAGAAGGCAAATCAGATAATTATGTTTTAAAGAAAACAAATAAAACAAGAAATCAATTTCTCAATTCACCTTATTTAATACTCCTATGCATGGATACACGCGATTTGGAGCCCGATTCAGATAATACACGAGAATTTAATGAGTATATAATGGGAGTGCAGAGTGTAAGCACCTCAGCAACCTATTTACTTCTTGCATTTGAAAATAAAGGACTATCAGCGTGCTGGTATTGTGCACCTTTATTTGCAAAAGAAATTATTAAGGAAGTACTGAAACTGCCAAGTTCTTTCGTACCGATGGCATTTTTCACTGTAGGTTATTCGACTAAAACGACTCAAAAACCTTATCGTAAGGAATTGAAAGATATTATCTTTAGAATAAGTAAAGAAGAATGAGTGTTAAAATATGGATGATATTTATTATTTAGTACTTGCAGGTGGAGTAGGAGCAGCTAAATTTATAGAAGGATTGGCCAATGTAATTGATCCTGCTTTATTAAAGATCGTAATAAATACAGGTGACGATATAGAATTATACGGTTTACAAATCTGCCCTGATATAGATATAATAACGTACACTTTGGCGGGAAATGTAGATAAAGAAAAAGGGTGGGGGTTTCAAGATGAGTCTTTTAATTGTCTAAAATCTTTAAAACAATTCTACGATTTTGAGTGGTTCAATTTAGGAGATAAAGACTTAGCAACGCATATATATAGATCGGACCTTTTTAAAAAGGGATTTAGTAAATCAGAAATTACTATGAAAATAGCTGAAAAAATGGGGATAAAATCTCATCTCATACCAATGACTAATGAGAGTGTTCAAACGATAATTTCAACTGATTCAGAAGAAATGCATTTTGAAGAATTTTTTATTAGATACAATTGTAGACCAAAAATACTAGACATTAAGTTCAAAGGCATTGATAAAGCAAAACCAGTTGAGGGTGTGCTCGATTACATAAAGCATGCTGAGAGAGTTATAATTTGTCCTTCGAACCCTGTAGTCTCCATTGGAACTATACTAACGATTCCTGGAATTAGGAAAAGTTTGAAAGACATCAAACAAAAAGTAATTGCAATAAGCCCAATTATAGAAGGGGCGACAGTTAAAGGTCCAGCAGATAAAATGATGAAACACCTAGGGCTCGAAGTTTCTAGTGTTGGAGTGGCGCATTACTATAGAGACATAATAAGTCATTTCATTATTGATAATAAAGATTGTGTATTAAAGCCGACTATTAAGGA
>JAHQWJ010000095.1 GCA_029856125.1 Promethearchaeia archaeon
ACTGCATTTTCTGAAGATGGAGCGACTTCTTTAACGACAGCGGCAACATAACCTACTTTTCGGGTCCACTCTTCCTCCTCGCTATCTATTGTCAAAACTATCTCAATATCGTCTCGTTTTTCCCATTCTTCCAGAACATCTTGATAAAGAACTTCGCCTGAATTACGATTTCCATAAATAACCGTTATGTTCCCATAATCCTTTCTATGTTTTTCGTCTAAAACATACAAAACCAACGATCGTAAAGTCGAGAACGCAAATCCACCTCCAATGACGACGATATTCTTTCCTTTTAACTCTTCCATTGGCCAACCGTTTCCTAACGGGCCTCTTAGTCCTATCGTATCTCCGATCTCACAATTATGAAATGCTGAGGTAACGGTTCCCATTTTTTTAATCGTAAATTTAATAGTTCCTTCTTCAGTTGGAGAAGAGGCTATACCTATTGGGCATTCCCCCTTTCCGATAATACTGATTTCTGCAAACTGTCCAGGGATATAATCAAAACCTTTGTATTCTTCAATATTAACGAATTCAAGTTCGAAGGTTTTAATATCGTTAACCTCGTTTTCTGAGACCTTTGATTTGATTTTTGTTAGTATAGGAATGTATGGGTTAGGCACTAACTTTTTCACCACTTTTTTCTTCAATTTCAAGTATTTTATCAATTATTAATCTGAGCTCGTTATTAACGGGGCAAGCGGTAATGCATCTTCCGCACCCCACACACCCTAAACAGTCGTAGTTCGAGGGATAATAGCTAAACTTGTGCATTATTCGATTTCTACACCTTTGTATTTTAGCTGGGCGAGGGTTATGGCCGCTCGTTTCGAGCGTATAAAGACAAGACTGACAAGTGTCCCAAATCCTAATTCGTCGACCCCGGTTATTGTATTCGTCGTTTTCGTCGATAACATCAAAACAGGTACACGTAGGGCATAGAAAAGTGCACGAACCGCATCCGATACAGCTTTCGCTAATTTCTTGCCAGACCGGATGTTCAAAGTTTTCGTCTAATACTTTTGTCACTAAATCAAAATTAAATTTAGTAGTAATCGATTCTTCCGCTTGCTTTGCTAACTCTTTCGATTTTTCTACATCTGCTTTTTTAGCGTCAGCGAGCCAAGATAACTTCTTCAAGAGGTTCTCTCCTTTTTCGCTTATAACCTCAACTAAATAAGTGTCTCCTAAATCTGAAAGAAATACATCTGTACTCTCTTTTTGGAAGGGATGACCGCCTACAGACGTACAGAAGCACGATTGCCTTGGACTATTACAACCAATACCGATAATAGTCGCGTTTTCTCGTTTTTTTAGAAAAATACCGTCCTGAAAGTCGCCAGACGCAAAAAAATCTTCTAAAAGCTTAAAACTATAGGCATCGCAAGGTCTAACTCCAAAAATTAGGAGTTTATCGTCGAGATCTTTTCTCTCTTCAATGATTACTTCTTTCCCTTCGTATCTGTACTCAAAAATAGTTTCTTTTTGAGGAAATAGCACGTCTTTCGGAGGAACTTTTGAATTCAAGTAGCCTAATTCGATTTCTTCCGCATTCGAAATGTGCTTGAAAGCAATGTTACCCTTTACTTTAGTAGGAGCGTAAAATTTGTATTCTTTCTCTAGCTCGCTATAAAACTTACCAATGTCGTCTTTTTTTAATAATTTTTCATCCATTTCATAACCACTTCTCTTAATCCTCTTCTAACATAAATTCTTGGGCATCTTCCATCTTGAAATCTACCATGGGTGGTAGCACATCTGGATCGAGGCCTGAAGTGAAATTAAATCGTTCTTTCACGATTTTTTCTAATTTTCTATTAATCTTATTTAAATCAATGCCCATAGGGCAAACAAGTGAGCACGCACCGCACGCAACGCATCTTCCCGCCATGTGCATTGCCCTAATCAAGTGATAGACAAATACATCCGGTAAATCGGTTGTCTTCCCGAACCAAATCGGTTTATTTTGATCAACGAAACATAGATTACAATAGCACATAGGACAGGCTTCTCGACACGCGTAGCACCTCGTACACACGCTTAACTCTTCCGTAATCTGGTTCCATTTTTCTGCGGGAGTTAGCGCTTCAAACTCGGCAATGTCGCTAAAATCGTCTACAATGTTCGAATATTCTTCGCATTCGCCCACGCATAAGTCAGGCAATTTAGAAACGAGAGGTGGTTTTCGAATTTTACATGTCTTGCATAAATTGTTCATATATTCGTCGTAGGGAAATTCTTTTTCAAAATCCTTTCCTTTCACTATTATATTATTACCCGACACGGAGACCTCAAGAATTTCTTTTTCTCCAATTTCCATCTCAATCCGTTGCCGGTTTACAACTCCGTTGCATGGAATTCCTATGATTTTTATCTCGTTTAATTTAATCTTATTTTCTGACGCTAAGTGAATTAAAGCTCTTCCTACGCAGCCCTTAGAAATAACTCCTATTGTTAAGTTGCCTTTTTCGGAGTCTACAAATCGGGGCACTCGAGGTACTAAATACTTAGCTAAATTTACGTAGCATAAATTGTTCCAGATCAACTTATCGACATCTTCTTCGCTGTCGATTATAATTGGTTGGGAGAGTATGGGTAAAGTACCTTCCATATAGCCAATAATAACATCGACTTTTTTTTCTTTAAGTAATCCTCTCGCAATTTCTCTTAGATTAGTCTCAATATCTTTATTTTCTGTCTCAAGTCCCATAATCTTCACCATTTCTTTTCAAATTTTTTGTTTGGACCTAATTTTTTTACGATTTCGGTTGCTTTTCGAACTAACACGGCAAAACGCTCGCCTTCTGCGGCCGAAGCCCACATAAAGTTAACTCTACCGGGTTCGATGCCAAAAAATTCTAAAAGTTCATTTAATATCGCAAATCTCCTTCGGGCTACCAAATTTCCGCTAATGTAATGGCAATCGCCCGGGTGACATCCAGAAATGAGAACCCCGTCCCAACCATCTGTTAAACTTTTTATAATAAAATACGCGTTAATCCTTCCAGAGCACGGAACTCTTACAATTCTAATGTTTGGCGGGTATTGGATTCTACTAACGCCCGCTAAGTCTGCTCCGGCGTAGGAACACCAATTACATAGAAAAGCGATAATTTTTGGTTCCCATTCTTTATTTTCAGACTGTTTTGTTTCTACAATTGGTTCTGTCATTATTATAACCTCCCTGTTATCATAGCATATATTTGTTCAGATGAAAAACCTGCAACATCTATAGCAGCACATCTACAATTACCTGAACATGCACCACAACCTTTACATAGAGCGCTATTAATTATGGCAACGCTACCGAATCGTCTATCTTCAATTAATTCTATAGCATTATAGGCACAATTATCTATACACATCCCACAACCACTACATCTAGCAGGATCTATGCTAGCAATTTTGCCTTCGGCTTCAATTTCATCTTTTGAGAGAATTGTACACGCTCTTGAAACCGCTGCATTTGCTTGAGAGATACAATCCTCAATTGTTTTAGGACAGTGGGCTAAACCCGCGACAAAGACTCCTTCTGTAGCAAAATCAACTGGTCGTAACTTGACATGAGCCTCTAAGAAAAAATTATCGTCATTTAATGGTACTTTTAACAGTTTGCCGAGTTCTTCGTTGTTTTCTTTTTGGGCTACTATCCCAACACTTAACACTACCAAATCTGAGTTTATTTGAATGTTATCTTTTCTAGGTGAAACAACATTCACTCTTAATTTCGAGCCTTCTGGAACAATTTCAGGTGGATTATCCTCATCATAACGAATAAATACGATTCCTGCTTCACGTGCCATTCTATAATACTTTTCTTTAAA
>JAHQWJ010000096.1 GCA_029856125.1 Promethearchaeia archaeon
AATACCCTCTATCCATTTTATCCATTAAGAACTGAACACAAAATAGGCGTAGCTACCCCTAATGGTATCACAGATGAGTTAATACTCACCTCAAATTATGAGGGGTTTAAAATTTCTATTCTTGAAGAAAGTAGAATAGCCTCCCCAGAAGCACTAATTGCTACACAAACTGATTTTCGAAATCATGTGCCAATTAATCTCGAAAAAACATTTGCGTATACTTATGATAATGGTACAACTCACGTAAACTTAATGATCAAAAACACCGGAGATATTATACTCGGACTAGATTCGATTTATCTTTCTGCTTCATCAAGTTGGACATCTATATTGAATTTTGGTGCCTTTAATTTAAATTCCGGGGAAGAAAGAAGTCTTACTATAACAGCCTCAGATTATTTAACAGGTATTGAAGTAAACGATGAGATAGGAATTATTGTGACTGCAAATTTCGATGGCACTACAAAAGCTTCTGATATTGGATTCGTTCACACAATTGTAGACAGACCAGATATTGAAATCATTGATGATGTAGAAGGACAAACTGCTTCTTATATAGCTGGTAACGAAACAGGCAAAATTTTAATCAAAAACACGGGAGATGAAGAGATTACATTAGATAAAATATATCTGAATAGTACAACAAGCTTATCCTTTGACAGCGATGTAATTTTTGAATATGGAGATATTACTCTCGATATACAAGAGTGTGCATTAGTTTCTTTCAATATTACCGGATTAGAGTTAAATTCTACTAATATTATTGATATAAACATCACTACAAACACTTCTGCTCAATATAGCATGAACTTTTCCGTATTTGTGGATTCAAACTTGTATGAAATAGATATCGAAGACACTGGAACGACTGCTAGTGCTACATTAAATGTAATACTTACACTAGAAAACAATGGCATTTTTAATGTTACGGTAGATTCAATAAATATCAATGGTACATATATTCCCTTGATTAATTTTACTGAAAGTGTTTATGAAATCGGAGCGGGTAGTTCAATTCAATTTACTATCAGCATTGATGATCTCAAAAGTATAATGGGTGGTATTGACATCGTGTTAGACGATATATTAACAATAATAGTCCGAACCAAAGAAGGAGCAGAAGATACACACGAAGAAAGCGTTGGCTCTTAAATTCTTACTTTTTATTTATAATAATAATAAAAATAAACTATGTTGCATTAAAAAATCTATAGACCTATCGTCTATAAATTACGTTTAACATCATCTTTAATTAATCTTCAAATTTTGGTGTCTAAATTATAATATCCAATTTCAAAATTGAATCGAGTTTCAAACCTAGCGGAGATCAACCCGAAGCAATTAAAGCACTCGCCGATAACATAAAAAACGAAAATAGCTTTCAGACGCTATTAGGCGCTACCGGCACGGGGAAAACATTCACTGTCGCAAATATTATTCAAAAAATTCAGAAACCAACCTTAGTAATGGCGCCAAATAAAACACTGGCGGCCCAGTTATATAACGAGCTTAAAGATTTATTTCCTAACAATGCTGTTCACTATTTTGTTAGTTACTACGATTATTATCAACCTGAAAGCTATATGCCTGTGACAGGATTATATATTGAAAAAGATTTCAGTGTAAACGAGGAAATCGAGAGATTAAGGTTAGCTGCTACTCATGCAATAAGAACTAGGAACGATGTTATCATTGTAGCAACTGTTTCATGTATTTATGGTATTGGTGATCCAAAAGTTTGGACCGATATTTCCCTGAATCTTGATGTTGGTCAGACCATTCAAAGGAAGGAAATAATAAAAGGGTTAATCCTGATGAACTATGAAAGAAAAGATATCGAGTTTAAACCAGGCATAGTCAGAGTTAAAGGAGATATTATCGATATCTTTCCAGCATATTTGAACAATGCAATTCGCGTTTCATTATTTGGGGATGTAATCGAGTCTATACAAGAAATTCATTATGTTTCTAATGATGTTCTAAAAGATTTATCAAATTGTAGGATATTTCCAGCTACTCATTTTATTATACCAGAAGAAAATAAAGTTAAGGCATTAATTTCAATTGAAGAAGAGTTAGAGTTGCAGATAGCCAAATTCATGAAAGAAAAGAAATATGCCGAGGCCCAATGGATTGAAAAAAGAACAAAATTTGATCTTGAAATGATGAGAGAAATGGGATGGTGTAAGGGTGTGGAAAATTATTCGAGACATCTTGATGGCAGGCCACCCGGGAGTCCACCTATGTGTTTAATTGATTATTTTCCAAAAGAATTTTTAATAGTTGCTGACGAGAGTCATATAACGATTCCTCAAATTCATGGAATGATTGGGGGGGATAGATCAAGAAAAAAGAACCTCGTTGATTTTGGGTGGAGGCTACCTTCCGCATACGATAATAGGCCCTTGACTTTTGAAGAATGGGAAGCAAAAATAAATCACATAATTTTTATGAGCGCTACTCCCGGAAGTTGGGAACTTGAAAAGAGCGGTGGAGTATCTGCTGAACAAATAATTAGACCGACTGGATTGGTTGATCCTCATGTGGAAATTCGTCCTGCTAAAAATCAGATTGATGATCTCTTAGATGAAATAAGAAAAGTCATAACCAATAAAGGAAGAGTATTAGTCACCACTCTTACTAAACGGATGTCCGAAGATATTGCAGAGTTTTATTCTGAATTAGGGTTGAAGGTCGCTTACTTACACTCAGAAGTAGGAACTGTAGAACGCTTTGAAATATTAAGACGCTTAAGAGATGGCACTCACGATGTTTTAGTGGGAATTAACCTTCTCAGAGAAGGATTAGATCTTCCCGAAGTTCAACTAGTAGCAATTCTAGATGCAGATAAATTAGGATTCTTACGCGACACGCGATCGCTTATACAGACCATTGGTAGGGCTTCTCGTAACTTAGAAGGTAGAGCGATATTATATGCCGATAAAAATACTCGAGCTATGAAAGAAGCAATTGAAGAGACAAATAGAAGAAGAAATAAACAGTTAGCTCACAACAAGAAATTTAATATTACACCTCAAACAATTAAGAAAAACATATTAAATTCGCTTTCTGAAGAACACGAGTTTAAGGAAAGAGAAACAAAGAAATTAAAAAGAAAAGTTAAAGATAAGATTGAAGACTTAGAAAAACAGGGAGATAAAGAATTGGTAATTGAATACCTTGAAAATAAAATGTTTTTAGCTGCCAAAGAACTTCGCTTTGAGGATGCTGCTTATTTAAGGGATAAAATTAAAGAAATTAAGAAGAATTAAAAATTATAGTTCAAATTCTATTTCAAGAGAATTAGAAATATCTTTTGACATTCTCAAAGGAAAAAAGAAGAGTATTGTAATGGTAAGTTGAAGACTAAAATTTTAATTGTTGGAGATACTCATATTTCTTCATTCAAGGATTTACCCTATAAAATCCTACAATATGTAAAAGATTCCAATTTGGTAATACATGTTGGAGATTATATCTCAAAAAATGTAGTTGAAGGCTTGAACCAGCTGAAAACCAATTATTTTAAAGGTGTATACGGAAATTCAGATCCTTTAGTAATCCGAAAATTACTTCCACCCAAAATAGTAATTGAGATATCAGGTATAAAAATAGGTATTATTCATCCAGAATCTGGTGGTTCAGAAACTTTCTTGAAAAGAAGAATTTTAAAGGAATTTAGAGAAAAAAGAGTAGATGTCATTACTTATGGCCACACACATGAAGCGAAGATCCAA
>JAHQWJ010000097.1 GCA_029856125.1 Promethearchaeia archaeon
TGTTTTCTAAAATTTCACTGGGATCCAGTTTTAGCTCAGTAGCTAAATCTTTAACTGAAAGGACTTTATTACTTAATGAAAGTAAGATTCTTTGCCTAACAAATTCATCGTGAATTGCTTCATCAAAGATAGCGTTAAATTCATCAACAGATACTTTTTCTCCATATTCGTTTTCAACTTCTGTAATTTTTCTCTGCCGTCCTACCAACGCTCTAATCCTATCGCTCGATGCAGCGTTTTCCATAGCCTTTATATTATTGAATAACGCTTGATCGATAACTTCTCCACTGAGTGGAGATGGACCCTGTTCTCGAATTGTCTCAATAAACTCAGTAACTACTTTACCAAATCTTGCTCCTTCTGAAGCAGAAACCCAATCTAATCTTATTCTTTTATCAAAATCAACCACCTTAAGAAATTTTTGTACCATCATAAATTTCTTCTCAGCTTCATAATTCCCTTCTAAATAATGACAATCTCCAGGATGGCATCCTAACACAAATATCCCATCTATTCCTGTTAGAAGAGCTTTGAAAATAAACACAGGGTCAACTCTTCCACTACACATAACTCTTATAACCCTCATGTTTGGGGGATACTGAACTCGGCTTACCCCTGCTAAATCTGCTCCCGCGTAAGAACACCAATTACATAAAAATCCTAAAACTTTTGGTTCAAATGTCATTATACCACTTTACCTCCATATGCGAATATTTCAGATAGTATTTGTTGATCTGTAAAATGTCTAATTACGATTGCGTGTTGGGTACAAGTTGCACCACAAACACCGCAACCTTTACATAAAACTTGAGTTATTTCTATTTCGCCGTTTTCATTCTTGCTGATTGCATTATATGGGCAAACTTTTACACACACTTCACAACCAGTGCATAAACTTTTATTATAATCTGGTAGAAATGATGTAGCTCCCTCAACTTCGATCGTATCGTGAGATATTATTGTGCTTGCTCTAGCTGCGGCAGCATAACCTTGAGAAATGGACTCTGTAATATCAACAGGCCATTTTGCAGAGCCACAAACATAAACGCCGTCAGTAGCAAAATCCATTGGCCGCAATTTTACGTGTGCTTCTAAAAAGAAACCATTTTCCTCCAATGGAACTTTTATCATTTGTGCTAGAGCTTTATTATCTTTATTTGAAACTAATGGCGTGGAAAGGACGCAAAGATCATAAGGGATAATCATATCCTCCCCTAAATATTCGTTGTGTACTTTTATCTGCTTTTCTTCAACAATCGGTGGTTTTTCAAGGGAATATTCAATAAATAAAACTCCCGCTTCTCGAGCTCTTCTATAATAATCCTCGTAATGAGTGCCTGGGGTATAAAAATCTCTAAAAAGAATCGTAACATTTGTTTCAGGATCCGTTTCCTTTATAATTAGCGAATTTTTTAAAGCTGTCATACAACATACACTTGAACAATAAGCTCTTTCTTCATTACGAGATCCAACGCATTGTATCATAACAACATCTTTAGGTTGGATTTCATTTTTTTGTAATTTACTCTCCAATTCATGTTGTGTAATTCTTATATTACCATCATAACCGAAATATCCACTTGGTGTCAAGAGTGAAGCTCCAACTGCCACAACAATAACACCAATAGTTAAATTGATGTTACCGCCATTTTCCTCTATTTTTACTTCATAATTTCCTATAAAACCTTCAATATTTTTCACTTCTGATGAGGTGTGGACTTTCAGGTTTTTATTACCTTCAACATTTTTCTTAAGATTTTCTAATAGAATCTGGGCATCTTGGTCATTTGGGAAGAGTCTATACAATGTCTTAAGTCTTCCGCCTAACTCCTTTTCTCTTTCAATTAAGTGCGTTTCAAATCCTTGATTTGCCAAACTAAGTGCAGCCGTCATCCCTGAAACACCTCCACCTATTATTAAGGCGGTAGGAGTTGCATCCACGGTAATATTTTCAAGTGCCTCAAGCTTAGATGATTTTGCTACACCCATACGAATTAAGTCTTTAGCCTTGTCAAATGCTTCCTCTGGAAATTTCTGATGGCACCAAGTATTTTGATCTCGAATGTTCACAAAATTAAAGAGGTACTCATTTACACCCTCTTCCTCAACGCAATGTCGAAATAGGGGTTCATGGGTTCTTGGAGTGCATGATGCTACAATTACTCTATTCAAATTATGGTCTTTAATTCCATTTTTGATTTGCGTTAATCCTGTTTCTGAGCATGTGTAGAGATTATCCTCAGTAAACACAACATTTGGAAGATTTTTAGCATACTCTGCAAGAGCTTTAACATCTATGAGCCCTCCAATATTACTTCCACAAGAACAAACAAATACTCCAATTCTAGGTTCTTCTTCTTTTTCATTCATTGTTTTTTAACCTCCTTTTATTACTTCTGCTGCTCTTGCTGCTGCACCGCTTGCTTCAGCAACAGAACGAGGAATGTCCATCGGTTCCCGAGCGCAACCGCATGTATAAATTCCTTCTACACTCGTTTCAACAGGTAAAAATGGATTTGTTTTCACAAAATCGTAATGATCTAAATCAATACCTAATACATCTGCTAAATTATTAATTCCTCTCGAAGGAATAATACACGTTGCTAAAACAACCAAATCTACTGTTAGTTGTTTTATTTGAGATGTTTCGTAATCCTCATACGTGATTATTGGGTTATCATTCTCGTCAACTTCTATATGAGAAATTTTACTCTTTAAGTATTTAATATTATACTCTTCAGCACCCCTTTGTAGAAACCTTTGAAATCCCTTCCCTCCAGCTCTCATATCAATATAAAATACAAAAGATTCCAACTCATTGTCGTGTTCATATGCGATCATAGCTTCTTTCGTAGTATACATACAACAAACGGAAGAACAATACATTTGGCCTTTTTGAGAGCGTGAATCAATACATTGAAGAAAAGCAACTTTTTTAGGATGTTTTCCGTCAGTTAATCTACTTAAATGGCCAGCTTGTGGACCTGAAGCACAAATTAATCTCTCAAGTTCCATTGCTGTGACTACATTATCATACTTTTGATAACCATAGATATTTAAAGTATGAATATCTTCTGCTAGATCCAAACCAGTTGCAACAATAATTGCTCCAACATTATCTATATTAAGTACTGTATCTTTTTGCGTGAAATCAATCGCATCCGCACCACAATTTTGATAGCATAACCCACAAATCTCGTAATTTAAATATAAACATTTATTCGGATCAATACGATATGCTGCAGGAACTGCAGCTGGAAAAGCAATTTGTGCTGCTGATTGAGTAACTAAATTTGCATCGAAAAAGTTAGTAATTCCTCTAACAGGGCATATAGCGCCACAATCTCCGCAATTTGTACATACCCCTTCTTTGACATAACGGGCATGTTTTAACACATCGACAGTAAAATTACCTACTGAACCTCCTATCTTTTGGATCTCTGAAAGAGTATGCAGGGTTATATTAGGATGTCTATAACACTCTGAAAGTTTAGGAGCGAGGATACAAATTGAACAATCAAGTGTAGGGAAGGTCTTGTCTAATTGAGCCATTCTACCTCCAATACAAGGCTGTTTCTCAATTAAATGTACCTGTATTCCCATATCACCTAAATCTAAGGCAGATTGAATGCCAGCAATTCCTGCTCCAATAATTACAACTGATTTTGAATTTTCTCCCAAATTTTTCACCTACTTAAGATTTTTTTAT
>JAHQWJ010000098.1 GCA_029856125.1 Promethearchaeia archaeon
TTAAAATTATGAATTTTCAGAGCTGCCTGACGGCCATCTCTTACAGATTCAACTATAGCATAATCTTCTGGGTTACTTGAATACCAGCGTCCTCCTGTAACAAATTCTTGTGATGCCGTTAATTCTTCTAAGTTTATTTTTGAAGGAGCAGTTAGATAAACTGAATTATAATCCCTAATTAATTCATTTAATTGATCTTTTCCACTTAATTCCCAATTAACGATTAGATTTATGTTTCTTGAAATGATTTGATTAGCTTCTCTTTGAAAAATATCATCAGATAATCTACCCTTTTCTATGTATTTTAGTAGAACTCCACCAATTTTATCATTTTTTTCATAGAGATCAACTTTATAACCTAGCCTCGCAAGATAATAAGCACAAGTTAGTCCTGATGGTCCTGCTCCAATGATAGCTACTTTTTTTCCATTAGGTTCTGAATAATAATCAGCCCACCCATTTTTGCCCGCATATGAAGCAATCCACTTATGTAATTCTTGGATTGGCACTGGTTTATCCGTAAAAGTTTTACGGTAACATTCTTTTTCACAGAAATTACTTGGTGAGCAAATAATTCCACATATCTCTGCGAATGGATTAGTTTCCCTAATAGCTTTCGCGGCCCCATTAAAATTACCTGCTTCTATTCTTCTTATGAAATTTGGTATATCTATATCGGCAGGGCAAGCTTGCATACACGGTGCATTTTGACAATGTTGACATAATCTAGCAATCTTCTTTGCTTTTTCGGGATTGTTCTTGATATTGCTTGGAATTGTGAATTTTTCTTTAGAATTAATAGAGGACACGAATTTATCCTTGATTTCTTTATCTTTATAAGAATTTTTTTTATATTCTCGCAGAATTACGTTTGCTACAGCAAATCCAGATACGGTAACCGCTGGTAAACCCATTCCCATAGTTGTCGAGTCTCCACAAGCGTAGAGATTTTTCCATTCGGTTTTAGCATGTAACCGATTCGATAAGTCTTGACCTATTCTTTGTCTCGGTCCGCCGACGCAACCTCCATTCTTTAGCGTATATCGTTCTATTGTTGATGGAGTCGCTATGTGAAGCATATGAATTCCCTTTCTAAAATTGGGTATGTTGTTTTCTATTTTATCTAGTATTAGGTTTGCTTGTCTTAGTTTGCTTAATTCATAATCTTCCGAATGGTATTCTGGTTCTCCTGGTTTTGGCCAAGACTGGTTCGGTGCTGGGGAAAATATTGTTAGAATGTGTTCATTTTCAGGTGCTAATGTATGGTCATCAAAAGTGGGAATGTACATTGTAATATCACCCATATCTATTTCTGAACTATCCGATACATAATATTCTACAGGTGTGGTGTCTGCGGGGAATACAGATTTATCAACTGCAGCATGTAAAATCATCGCGGGATAGGTAGCATCTAAAGAATCAACCCAGTCCTTTTTCTTCTCCGATAAAAATTCTGCAGGAATCAAATCGTTATAAAGATTCCAAACTGTTGTTCCTGAAATAATTTTATCCGCTTTAATTTTTGAACCATCTGAAAGTAATACACCAGTTGCTTTATTTTCATCAAAGAGTATTTTTTCTACTTTGGATCTATATATTATAGTACCCTTATTTTTTTCAATTGATTTCTCTAATGTATTACTATATCTTTGAGCTGAACCTGCAATATAATAGCTTCCTCCAATGTGATTATCTGTGAATGTAGTTAAGGCCATAATAGCGGGAGTCTCTTCTGCTGTGCAATAAATATAACTTGAACACAACATATCAAAAAATTCAACTAATCTTTTGCTTTTTATATACGGATCCATAATATCTTTAGCTGATTTCTTTAATAATTTAACCATATTCATTGTTCTTGCGGGATTTCTGAAAAACATCTTCAATTTTTCAGTTGCAGTCATTTCAGAGGGAGTTGTAAGCATTTCGTATCCCCTAATATTTTTATCGTAAAAATGCATTAAATAATCGTAAAAAGCTTCAAGTTCTTCTTTTTCATTGGGAAAGTTTCGTTTTAATTCGTCTACAAATTTATTGATGTCCTTATAGAAGTTGATGATCTTTCCTTCAAAATTCATTCTAAAAAACATTTCCCTAGGAATTATCTCAAGTTCTTCCTCTAAAGCATTCATTAATATTCTTTCAGGATGGAATCCTTCTGTGCCAAATCCAAAAAATAAGGCTGCCCCCGAGTCAAAGATTCTATCCTCTCGTTTAAAACTAGTACACGCCCCTCCCGGTAAATAATGTTGTTCTACGATTAAAACTTCAATTCCTCTTTTTGCTAATAGAGCTCCTGCTGTTAATGCCCCTAATCCTGCTCCAACGATTATTATGTCGTATTTATCTTTCAATAAAGCCTGAGAATTCAAAATTGCCATGACAAAATCCTTAATATGTGGTTAGTATTAAAAATTAATATAGTTAATATTACATTTGCTATGTTTTTTAAAATTTATTAAGAATATTTATACGTTATAAATAATTTATTTCGAGCTAGTAAAAGATGTAATACAAAGAAAAAGCTAAGGTTGAAATCAGCATCACTAATATCAAATTTCGACCATTAGGCCATTCGTATCGCTTTCTAAGACGAATATCTAGAAAATAGGAGCTAGGATAAACAATTAATATTCCTATTGCAAATACGAGTAAATCTCGAGGTGGAACGTAATTCCAAATACCCGTTAGATATATAAAAAACCCACCAATAAGAATTGGAGGATGCATTGTCATCCTTTCTATTAATAACCATCCTTTATTTTTCTTCCAGTAAGTTCTTCCTCTAAAACCTCGATAAAAATTAACATCCCATGTCGAGGTAAAGATCATGGCCGGAAAACAAACTGCTAGTATAACATTAAAGACGGGATTTTGTAAGTTAAATATAATGCTAAAACAAAAGAAATAGTTTACTAAGCGACTTACATAAAAACGCCTAAATTGAAGCTCATCTTTTAATTTAAAAGTTGACAAACAGAATCGAAAGATAAAAAAAACAATGCCTATCGATGGTAACACTAAATTTGTTAACATTAACTTAATTTAAACTCATTTAATTTTAAATATTTTGGTTATAGGTTTTAAATACCTAAACTCTGAATTATTATTTAGTTTTCAACAAATTTCTTCTATTAGATATTAACTATCACTTTAAATTCAGAAACACTTTATTTCAATTAATTTGTTTAAAAATAATGAGTCTAATCTTTTTTTACAAGATCTAAAGAAGTGCACGGCACACATTAAAAAAACTAAGGCACTAAAGATTTCTGTATTTGTTAATCTCATTTATGTAGTTTTTACTATTGTTTGTTTTTTTATTGTTCCCTTTTTTACTCCACTTGAAAATACGATTATCGCTAACGATTATAAAATATTTTATCAATCAGCTCAAGCAATTATAACAAATCCAGAGCAGTTATATACATTACCAGATTATAATATGCCTTTTCGTTATTTTCCCCTTTTTTCTTTACTTTTTATTCCATATACATTTATCCCTTTTGAAGTTGGATTTGTCATTCATACTTTTTTATTAGGAATATTTCAAACTGCGTCATTTTATCTTATCTATATCATCTCAACACATTTCTATAATGTAAAATATAACACCAAAATAAAGAAAGATCTGTTATTCTTAGTTTTGATGGCCCCCTTACAA
>JAHQWJ010000099.1 GCA_029856125.1 Promethearchaeia archaeon
TTAGAGAAGTATTCAATAAGTACACCATAGAAGCCTTTCAAAAACTTCCAAAAATGGAGAAACCCCGAATATTGGACATTGGATGTGGCTCGGGAGTTCCCACCATGGAATTAGCAAGGTTAAGCGATGGCGAAGTAATAGGAATCGATATTGATCAAGAACTTTTAGACATATTAAGTAAAAAAATTGAAGAAGAAGGCTTAACTAATAGAGTTAAGGCTATTAAATGCTCATTACTAGATATCAAATTTCCAGATAATAGTTTTGATATCATATGGGCTGAGGGTTCAATAACAACTTTAGGCGTTGAAAAAAGCCTAAAAGGATGGAATAGACTCATTAAACCTAAGGGTTTCTTAGTCGTTCACGACGAAATTAAACATTTTTTTGAAAAACGCTATAAGGTTGCTAGTTGTGGTTATAAATTGATTGAACACTTTTCTTTGCCAGAGAAAGCGTGGTGGGAAGAATATTATAGTCCACTTGAGGTTAGAATCAATGAATTATATAAAAAATACAGTAGCGATCCAACTGCTCTTGATGCGTTAAGAAGACATCAAATTGAGATAGACATAGTCAAAGTTAGTCCTAAAAGTTTTCAATCAGTTTTTTGTATAATGCAGAAATTGTAATTTGTCCTGATTTTATCAGATTCAATTAAAAGTTTAGCATAAAAAAAAATATGATATGAATATGTTTATTTCAAATAATCTAAAGCGCTAAGTGCGTAAATTTTCGTTGCATTAATTACATCTTCGATATATACAAATTCATCTTGGGCGTGGTAATTATTATCTCCTCGCAAAGTTCCAATTACTAAAGTATCTATCCCGTTTCTCTTAAAGTGATGGGCATCGGTTGAAGATATAAACAGCTTGAAATCGCGTTCTTCATTAAAAATTGAGGTGTAAGCTTTTTTCACACTAACTGCAAATTCAGTGTTTGTGTCTGCTATTAATGGTTCCACAAAAACTGGTGTTTGAACGAGGAGATCCAATTCAGGGGTTTTCATTTTATATTCATCAGTAAATGTTATAATTTTTGTTTTTATGGTCTCTAAATCCATTTCAGGAATAATATTAACGAGGCAATGCAAAGTACAGCTATCTGGTACGGATGTATGCGATACTCCTCCATCCATTTTTGTTATTGTTACAGAACCTACTTTGGATGGCATACCAGGGGCTATTGGATACTTAGTTTCTGTTCTTTCTAATTCTTCTTGTAAATTTGTTAGAAAATTGATAATTGGGATCATTTTATGAATTGCGTTTGTTCCTGAATATTGGTTTCGGTTTGGAGGATTTAAGTCGGGATAAGCCATGTTATGGCGGCGAACTCCCTTTATAATGAAGCTAATTTGAAGAGTTCCTCCTATGTAAGCCATTGGATTATTGCGGGGACCGTCCCCAACTAAACAAGCGTCACCTTTTACAATTTTATCGTTAGCGATATATTCAGCACCTCCGATTCCAGCTATTTCCTCGTTAACTACGGCGGTTATAATCAATTTACCGTTTAACTCAACTCCGGCATCTATTAGTGCTTTTGCAGCGAAAATTTCAGCGGCTACACATGACTTATCGTCGCATGCCCCTCTACCATAAATCTTATTTCCGATTATTTCACCGGAATAAGGATCATTTGTCCATCCATCAAAAACTTCAACTGTATCCATGTGAGCATTAAATATTAACGATCGTCCACCGTCCTTACCCATTTCGCCGATGACATTGCTTCTTTTAACTTTAGTGTCTATTCCAAACTCTTTCATTTTCGCAGCTACAAATTTCGATATTGGCCTATATTTTCCAGGAGGTACTTCGGAGGGAATTTGGATAATTTGTTGCAAAAATTTTACTATCTCGTCGTGCATTTCATCAATTTTTTGGAGCACAATTTTTTCATTATTTTCCATAATAATAACTCAAAATCTATTCTAATTTATAGTTTGATGTTAAGAAATATAAAACTAAAAAATTAAAAAACTAACGATCACATAATTAATTATCTTTTTAATTAAAAAGAATGCGAATTAATAACGAAAGTGAAAATAAATGGCAAAACGAGTTGCAATTAACGGATTCGGCAGAATCGGACGGAATTTCTTCCGAACTGCCGCAGAGAATTATCCCAATGAAATTGAAATTGTATCCATTAACGATTTATTCGAGCCAAAATACTTGGCTTATGTCTTAAAATATGATACTGTTTTTGGACGATTTAAAGGAACTATCGAGGCTAAGGAAAAATCTTTAGTAATAAATGGAAAGGAAATTCCAGTTACTGCAGAACGAGACCCAGCAAATTTACCGCATGCTAGTAATAATATTGATGTTGCTCTCGAATCCACTGGATTCTTTACGAAAAGAGAGGGTGCCGCAAAGCATTTAGAAGCTGGAGCTAAGAAAGTTTTAATTAGCGCACCTGCGGTAAATCCTGATTTTACCGTTGTAATAGGCTGTAACGACGATAAATTAACAAACGAGCACAAAATCATTTCAAATGCATCTTGCACCACAAATTGCTTAGGACCTGTAGTAAAAGTATTAATGGACAATTATGGAATTGTTAACGGAATGATGACTACAGTTCATTCATATACAGGCGATCAAAAACCAGTTGATACAGCAAGAGCAGCAGATCCCATAAAAATGATTCGTGGCCGAGCTTGTGCGGCAAATATAGTTCCAACTTCCACTGGTGCAGCTAAAGCGATTGGTGTCGTGTTTCCGGAATTAAATGGTAAAATGGATGGTATCGCAATGCGAATTCCAACCCCAAACGGGAGCGTTGTTGATTTAAAAGTAAATCTAGGGAAATCTACTACAGTAGAAGATGTAAACGCTAAAATGAAAGAAGCCGCATCGGGTTATCTTAAAGGAATTTTAGAATATACTGATGATGCAATAGTAACTACCGATATTGTTGGTAATCCCGCAAGTTCTATTTTCTCTAGCTTGTGGACAAAGGTAATCGGTGGTACTTTCTGTGGCGTTGTCAGCTGGTATGATAACGAGTGGGGATATTCCAATAGATTGGCTGATTTAATCGTCAAGAAATTATAGATTCTAAAAAATTTTATTTTTTTCTTTTCTTTTTATGTTTCTTTTTTATTAGGTCTTGTTCATAAACAGCCCCAGTAAAAATTAATTGATTCTGGAGAGGTTAGAATTCTTTCATCAGCTGATAAATAGATATATGATCCACTCACATCATAGAGATAACCACATCTCCCTGCTGTTTCGTCGGTATTTATCTTGCTAACAAAATAGCTGTGAACATAGCTAGCACCTCTGAAACTTTCGTGCCATTCAAGTTCGCAAGTAATACTACCCGTATAATTTAAAGTCAATATAACATCAATTGCAGTGATAACATCATGTTGGAAAGTCTCATTTCTTAAATTAAAGGGTAAAACGGTTACATTATAGAACACTTCGCTGAAGCTATGTCCAGATACATTTACCATAGGAATGATTATCGAGTTGTTGTTAAAGGTAAAACGATCAACTTCCTCTCTAAAGGTTGAGTAAGCATTTTGTACGTAGGAAGAACTTTCTTGATACATTATAATGAATGTTCCTGGCTTCCATGGATAGTGATCAATTCTCTCAACATTTTTTTCGGGATATCCGCCACTATAATAT
>JAHQWJ010000100.1 GCA_029856125.1 Promethearchaeia archaeon
GAAGTGGCTATATGGAATTTGTAGGTAGTAAGGATGGTGTAATCACTGCAGGGAATGCTTCTCCTTTAAATGCGGGAGCTACAGCATGTGTCTTGATGAATGCTAAAGAGGCTCAAAAAAGAGGTATTAATCCTTTAGCAAAAGTTGTTTCTATTGGATTTGCGGGTGTAGATCCTACAGTTATGGGACGAGGACCTGTTCCTGCCTCAAAAATGGCATTAAAACATGCTGGGTTAAACGCTGATGATATAGATTTCTGGGAAATTAACGAAGCTTTTTGTATAGTGCCATTAAATTGCATGGATAAACTTGGTATTCCTGAAGAAAAAGTAAATATTAAAGGAGGCTCTACTGCAATTGGTCATCCATTGGGTGCTACAATGTGCCGCTTAATTGGTACTGTAGGTCGAATCTTAAAAGATAAAAAAGCCAAGTATGGTATCGCCAATGCTTGTTGCGGAGGCGGACAGGGAGTAGCAGTTTTATTGGAAAATATTGATACTTAAATTAACTTTTTATTTTTATTTTTGTTCTATAATATAATAAAAAAATTTTAGATGAAACTTCGTTTCGTTTTTTTTAAAAATATTATAAAATAAGAGGATACAAAAATATGGATTTAAAAGAAGTATGGTTAATAGATTACGCACGAACAGCCTTTTCTCGGTCTAGACCAAAACAGCCCGAGAGAGATGTTTTTGGCGAGATTAGAAGCGATGAGTTATTAGCTAAATTATTGATGAAGTTTTTTGATCAAAAATTAGCAGATAAAGGCATCGAGAAAAAGGAAATTGACGAGTTTACCGTAGGAACTGCTATGGGTGTTTATGAAAATTGGACTTATGGTGGTAGACTTCCGTTATTTTTAGCGAATTTTCCTGAAACAGTACCTGCCATGTTTGTAGACCGACAATGCGGCTCCGCTGGGAGTGGAATGCATGTTGGGATTATGGAAATCATGACTGGGTATAGTAAAATCTGTTTAGCAGGTGGAGTTGAACACATGACGCGCGTGGATATGCAAAACACTCATATTAGTCCGAATTTAAAAATGATTAACAAAAAGAGCGAATGGTATCGACCAGATTATGATCTCTTAAATGCTATCAATATGCTGCAAACGGCTCAGAAATTGTACGAACAGGAAATACCCAACTTCACGAAAGAAGATTTGGACAAATTTGGTGTAAGAGCCCATAACTTAACGGTTGATAATCAAGAAGCTGGTTGGTTTAAAGGCGAAATTATAGGCATTGAGGGTCATGTAGACGGTAATATCGAAGAACCAATGATGGTTGAAAAGGATATGGCTGCGAGAAAATCAACCCTAGAAAGAGTTGCCGGATTACGAAGATTATCAAAACCATTTTACTTGGAACAAAATGGAGGAAAAGAAGGGTATATAAAGAGAGAGGGTACTAAAGAAGGCGTGATTACTGCTGGAAATTCGTCTCCATTGAATGCCGGTGCTACTACTTGCCTTATAATGGAAGCTGAGGAAGCAAAAAAGCGAGGATTGGATCCTATGGCAAAAATTGTTTCAATTGGTTGGGCTGGTGTTGACCCTAGTGTTATGGGGCGTGGTCCAGTGCCCGCAACTGAAATGGCTCTAAAACGCGCCGGATTAACCGCTGATGATATAGATTTTTGGGAAATTAATGAAGCATTCTGTATAGTTGCTTTAAACTGCATGAAGCACTTTAACATTCCTGAAGAAAAGGTAAATATTATGGGAGGATCAACTGCAATTGGACATCCATTAGGTGCTACCATGATAAGACTACCTGGTACATTAGCTCGGATATTAAAAGACAAAAAAGCGAAATACGGGGTTGCTAACGCCTGTGTTGGTGGCGGGCAAGGAGTCGCTACGATAATCGAAAATCTTGATGCCTAATTGAACATTTCGACGTGATTTAATTTTTTTTTTTTTTTATCAGCATCTAAGTATTTAATTTTTTTTCTTTTATTTTTTATGGTCGGTACGCCGACATTATTTTAAATTTACCCGATCACCCCTTGTGAATTTTTTTCCAGAGAAAGAAAGGTTTTCTTTAATAAATCTTGGTTTTGATTTAATGTCCACGCCTTTTTTCTTCCACATTTTTTTATTCCATTTTGAATCTGCTTTTTATTCATCTTCCATGAATTATAAAGGAGCATTCTTGCCATCATATCTAAATATCGTAGGTTGTCATAGTTTGACTTCCATCGGCGATTAATTCGATTTAAGTCGGAAAATCCCGTTTCAATTAACCATCTTCGACGATAAAATAACGAAGTGCGGGACGCCCAAGAACTTGTCTTACCTTTAGGCTTCTCAGTAGTCATTAAGGTAAATACCCTATGGTGAGCATCCTTTAAGGTTATTTTTCCGCTTTTATAATCTCTTTTGACGCCTTGGAGAGAAAAGCCCCTCTTCGCTTTTATTATTAGGTAAACATCTTTCCAAAATCGTCTTTTTGCTGCGGAAGCGGTTGAAAAGGTGTATTTCCGCACCCGACTATGCTTTCCTTCGAGGTATTCGGTAATGAACTGCTTAACTTTTTTGTATTGCTTAGCAGGTATCAAAACATGGCCTCCTTTTCTTTTTATATCATCAATAAGTTCAGCTCTATAGAATTCTCTATCCATCAATACATATTTCAGTTCAAATCCTAATTTTAGCAGATGATCGAGAAATTTTAAAATAATAGGAATTTTAGATTGACCCAATGCCACATGCTCTAATCCTGCGTAGAGATGAACCCCACGAGAAAGAAGGGAAAATCCAAGGTAATGCCGCATTTTCTTTGTTCCCTTCTGCCGATTTGTACCCTTAATCATCTTATCTTCCCGTTTCCCATAATATGGGTGTTCTGTAAAATCAATTAGAACATTCACCTTTTTCGAAATCAGATTTAGTTCGAAAGCTTCCTTTAATTGCTCGTCAAGACATTCACGCAAAATATTGCGTGCTCTCTGAAGTCCAATTCTTCTCAGAAACTTGTTAACCTCTGTTTGATGGGGTACCATCCGTCTTCTCCGACCGTCTGTAAATGCTTTTCGCCTTCCTCTTCTACTACTCATTAAATGTTCGTTGAGCAGCTCACTAGTCTCATGAATCGATCTTCCAATAATTTCAGAGAAGAAGAACACTTTCAAGAAGTCTTCCTTTTCATACCTTGCATTTCTTGCTTTTTTAAGACGCCACATTCGAGATTTAATTTCATCACAAAACTTTTTAAAAAATGAGAGCATATAATGATTAGAAAGAAGTGGTTTAATTCCCGAATTCAAAACTGAATTAGGAAATATTTCTTGTACTAGCATACATAAATATTACCACTTCTTTCTAATAAACTTTAGGTTTATCAACTATTAAAGCAAAAAAAGTAGTTTTAGTATTTCAAAATAAGAGAGTAGATAATATTTTTAATAGAAAGAAACTCACATCAATCGGATTCAGAGTTTAAAATCCTTTGATACTGTTATGTAGATTCTAATTTTAGATAATTGAGATTTGAATTGTTACCACAATATTTAATTTCATAAAAAATTAGTTAAGAAAAATAAAAGGATAATAAAAAAGTTTAAAATTCGTAGCCACACTTCTTG
>JAHQWJ010000101.1 GCA_029856125.1 Promethearchaeia archaeon
GGGTTATATACTCGCGGTCCGGTAACTCTTAAATTATAGAGCGCACCCCCAAGTGCGTATAGTTGTTCTTTCTTTAGATTATTTAAAGACATGGCGACAGCTACAGGATTGAAAACATCAAAAATTTTTTCGTTATTTTTTTCAGCAACGATCCTTAATTTCTCTTCTAATAGCTTTCGATTTTGTTGTTGTTCGTCTAATAACTGTTGATAACCCTCGACGCCTAAAGATAACATTGAAATGAGAAAGTTCACAACTGGAGTCGCAGAAGCGCGACCAGCGTAAGCTTGACTTATCTTGGTTATGATCTCTTCAGATGGAGATGCTATAACAGCGCCACCGATAGGTGTTAAGAAATTCTTATCTGTTGATTGAATAATTGCGTCTATTCGGCCAGCATCGAGACCAATTCGGATTAAGTTCATCCACTCCGGACTCTGTACGCCGTAAGCATTGATGACAATGTGAACCAAATCATGTTCTTTAGCAAATTTACTAATCTCTTTTATGTTGTCGTGTTCTCGAGGAGGGAAAAAACTCGTTAATGAGAGCACCGCGAAGCAATCATCGTCCAAACTGGCTTTAATATCCTCAATTGGGATTCTCACAGCATCTCCAAACTTTTTGCCCTTCACAATTTTCATTTTAGCACCAATTAGAGTAAACGCTTTGATAAGTGCATTATGATCAACCTGTGGCACAATTACAGTTCTCTTGTTGAGCAGTTTTTCATCATCCCAGTCCGGACGGAGAGCTCCTAAACATAACGATAATGACATACCCGTACACAGAGGAACCACTATGGCCTTCTTAACATTTGGTAATCCAAATTTTTTTAGAAAATTAAGAGCTAAATAATTACTAAGCTCGTACATTATCGATCCACCGGGAGCTTTAGGTTGGGGGGCGGTTAAGAAACCACTTCTTCCTATACCATGACAGAATCCTGCCGAAGTCTTCAACTGTAAACTCGACGCGATTCGTGCTTCACGCTCCCCTACACGAGATGCTTTATCGTCTTTATCAGTGTCCATATTAGAAAGAGTCTGGAGCAAAAATTCGATTTGACTTTCGCTCCAAGGCTTTTGAGGAACATTTTTTTGTTCAAACAAATTTTGAATAGGTTTTAAAAAATTATTCAAGACTAATTGGCCTCTGTTTAACATATTTTGAGGAATCGGTGTACTCTTGAAATAATCAACAATTTTACTAAAATCAACCACGATTATCACGGCTTTTTACTTAAAATGTAAATATGGCGGCCCCCAGGGGGATTTTCTTGGAGAAAGGAAGCCTTTATCCGTATCGAACCCCTATCCCTCCGCAGGATAACTGGGTATCTTCATTTACTGTTTTTGTAAGGTTTTGAAGCCCAGCGTCTGGGACCACCCCGACCGCCGGGGGCCATATAAAATTTTTCTTTAAAGTATATTATTAGTTATTTTAATAGAATTTTTCGATTTTTATTTAATTATCTAGTATTTCAATTACTAGGATATAATTCTGTCTTTAATATCCTCGCAATTAATTCGACGACAACCAAGTGTCATTAGACCTAAATTGTAGACGGTATCAATAAAGTTGACAATTATGTGAGATGTCGCTCCAAATATAATATATTTTTTATTTTGTGGAGAGAAATAATTATATTTACCGACCCCAATTAGGTCGTCTTTGAGTTTATATGTTCTTTCCCGGAATTTTTTTTTATCCGCAAAAAATGTAATAGGGATTTTAACAATTTCATTTACTTCGCTATCCTGTTTTACCATTTTTGTGTCTTGACTAATAAAAGCAACAAACGCAGTTATGATAAATCCTTTTGGCGTTAGGTGGTCGTCAATACTACCTAAAACATGAACCTCATATCGGGGGATTCCAAGTTCTTCCTCAAGTTCTCTTAACGCCGTATCTAAATAAGATTTATCAAGCATTGGGTCGAATTTTCCTCCAGGAAACGACATCTCGCCTGAATGTTTATCAGTAGTGCTTTTAGTTCTTCGAATTAAAACTAAATCGTATGGTTTATTGTTGTAGGGGATAATTAGAAATATAATAGCGGAATTAACAAAATACTCGTGCGACATAGCAAGGCGATTAGGAGAATCAAAATCTTTCAATTTCGTTCTGATCAGTTTTTCGTTAAAAATAAATTCCATCGTTAAACGCTCTTCACATATTTGGTTAATTAATTAAAACTTTTTAGTAATCTTGTCCCTGTACTTTATGTACTCTTTCAAATCTTTTATTTTTTCTAGCTTAAATCGCTTAAGTCCTAAGCTCGATAGAGAAAATCCGTATATGGTTTCGATAAAAGTCACGATCATATAGGCAGTTGCTCCCCACACTGTATATTTTTGACCGCTGTCTTTATCAAAGTAATTAAAGTAAAAAACGGGAAACTTATTACCATCAAGATCCACAGCTTGTTCTCGAAACTGAGTTTTACTTGTGAAAAAGTCTATTGGAATTTTCAATATTCTTTGAACTTCTCTTTCTTCTCTTACTAGCTGTTGATTTTTATCAATAATCGCCACAAAAGGCGTAATTATATACTTGGTCATGGTTGGGAAGTCGTCAAGACAGCCAATAATCTTTATGTTTTCCCTATTTACTCCAATTTCTTCTCCAGTTTCTCGTAGTGCGGTATCTCTCAATGTATTATCTTTATCTTCTTCAAATTTACCTCCAGGAAATGACATTTCACCTCTATGCCTTGTTCCCAAGTTTGAACGATGAATGAGAACTAAGTCGTAAGGTTTGTTTTCGTAAGGAATTATTGAAAAAAGAACGGCTGATCGTGTAAAAAAATCGTCTTTTAGCGAAATGCGTGAAGGCGAATCGCAATCATAAAGTTTATTCTTGATAAGAGCTTCGTTGAAAATTAAAGAATCCATTTGTTTTAGGAAAAAATTTAAGATGGTAAATATTTTATGATTATAATATTCATTCCTAATAAAACATTTAGTAAGTGGTTAAAAATGAAGCTGCCTAAAGAACTTAGAGAAAAAGCTGACTTAAGCGCTACCGCAAGCAAAGCTAAAAATTGTTCTGTAAGAGATTGTAAAGAAATTGCGATAAGATCGCTATCGGAAAATAAGTGGAAGTCGTATGTAGAGAAAGCAGAATTAAAATACATAGAGAACAAGCAACACAAAATTTATCTTTGTAAGCAACATTATAAAGACGCTAATAAGTACAGAAAATCCCAAGAAAAAAAGTATCAAAAGAAAGGATTTTTAGAGGATTCCGTTGGGTCAGCGAAGGGAAAACGCTGGGATTAACTTTTTTTTAGCTAATTAAGGAAAAAAAGTCATCTGATCGTAAAGGGAATTAATAAAAAGATACTCACCATTTATAAGCCCTATTGTTAATAGTGATAAGGCAACTATAAAAATTATTAAACCAATAAGCTTTTTTCTCATAATAATCAGATGTAATAATACTCGAAACCAATTAAAAATTTAGGTTTAGATTACTTCGTAAGATCTTCTAAGGTCTTGATCTTTACATCGATCTTTTTAACTTTTATCTCAAATTCCTTGTTTTTTGCTTCGTAAGCTTCGTCAGATATTTCT
>JAHQWJ010000102.1 GCA_029856125.1 Promethearchaeia archaeon
GCTTCTGCTTGGTATGGTGTGTATGAAGTATAAAACTCCGATCGACTTATCACAAAATCAACTAAAGAAGGTATATAGTGATAATAACAACCAGCTCCTAAAAATGAATGAGGATATATTTTGTTTTTCTTGCCATACTCCCTCATTTTATTTAAAACATCAGGTTCTGACATCCCATCAGAGATATTTAATGACTTAATGATTAAATCTTTAGGAATATCTTGAAACAAATCATCTATTTCGGAAACATTAATAATTTTAAGCATTTCAGCAATTGTTTTCTCATCATGAGATATAAAATCCATATTAAACGACTCCTATAAATAAAAAATTTAAAATAAAAGTTTGAACATAATCTCGTTAATTCTCTTCTTCTGCGATTCTTTTATAGTCTTCAACCGAAAAAAGATCATTAATCTCCAATTCATTTGTATATTCTAATTTGAGTATCCAACCAGGGCCATAAGGAGAAGAATTAACTAATTCGGGATTATCAACAAGGTTACTGTTTACTTCTATAATTTTTCCAGATAATGGCATTAATAACTCACCAACTGCTTTTACAGATTCAATTTCACCAACAATGCTCTGTTTTTCCAAAATTGCCCCTTTTTCTGGCAACTCTATATACACGATATCACCTAATTGACGTTGAGCAAAATCTGTTATACCTACAGTGGCTGTGTTATCTTCGATTCTTAGCCATTCATGCGTTTTCGTATATTTTAAGTTATCAGGGAATTCATAATCCATATTTATCTACCTCTTACCATAACATATTGAGTTTTTCAAACATTGCGAAAGAACGGTATTGATACGACAATTCCTTTAAGATTTTTATTTCTTATTTGAATTTCAAGCTCAGTTCCTACCTCTTTGTATTGTTTTTTAATAAGACCTAAGCCAATCGTCTTTTTGAGAGTTGGAGAATATCCTCCGGAGGTGACATACCCAATTTCGACGTTTTCCTTGAAGATTTTAAAGTTTTCTCTAATGATCCCTCGCTCTAGTAAGTTTAGTCCTACTATAATTCTCTCAGTTCCATGAATTTTTTGTTCCATAAGTATTTTTTTCCCAATGTAATCTATACCTTCTTTAGGTTTGACTAGCCAAAAAAGTCCTGCCTCTAAAGGAGTTATTGAATCGTCTATTTCATGCCCATATAGAGAATATGTAGCCTCTAACCTTAAAGAATCTCTTGCCCCTAAACCAGCGGGAGATGCTCCAGTTTGGATCAAATCACTCCAAATTTTGTCTGCGTAGGCATTATCGAATGATAATTCAAATCCGCTCTCACCAGTATATCCTGTTCTAGCGATAAAAATCGGAGCTTTATTCAAATTACCGCGAGCAAAATAGAACCGGTTAACCGAGCTTAAATCTACATCCATTAATGGTTGTAGATATTCGTCAGACTTTGGTCCTTGAAAAGCTAAACGAGATCGCTCTGAAGATAAGTTTGTGATTTTTACATCTCTACTACCTATATGCTCGTTTAACCATTGCAAGTCTTTTTCGACATTGCCAGCATTAACAATCATTCTAAATCTGTCTGGATTTTCTTCGTAATAAACTAAATCATCAACGACGGTACCGTTATCGTAACACATGCAAGAATATTGACCTTTCGACTTTTCGAGTAGGTTTAAATCGTTTATCATTACATATTGAAGAAAATCAATGACATCCCTACCCTCCAACAGAAATTCGCCCATATGAGAAACATCAAATACACCTGCTTTAGATCGTACTGCTTCGTGCTCTTTTATGATGCTGTCGTACTGAACTGGCATACTAAAGCCAGCAAAATCTACCAACTTTGCTCCTAATTCTATATGACGGTTATAGAAGGGCGTTTTTTTTAGTTCTGGAATGAAATCTACACCTAGTATTATGTTTAATATACTACTGTGAGTATAAAGTACAGAGCGTTATTTAAGTTTTCAGACTAAAAATTATGGAGAATTTTAAGGGAAAAAAATGGGTTGTTATATTAATATATTAAAGAAAAATTTTAGTTGTAAGACTATTCCTCTACAGGAATCTTAACTAAACTAACAATATTATAACCTTTTAGTTTATCTCTGCCGTGTAAGCTCCCAGTAAGTTCAATAACAAATGCAATTCCATTAACAATACCCCCTGCTTTTTCTATTAAATTACATGCTGCTTTTGCCGTACCACCAGTTGCTAACAAATCGTCAAATAATAAGACCCTTTCATCCTTTTCTATTGCATCCTTATGCATCTCAATTGTATCAGTTCCATATTCAAGTTCATAAATCTCACTAATCGTTTCAGCAGGTAGTTTTCCTGGCTTTCGTATTAAAATAAATCCCGCACCTAACTGATAAGCTAATACACCACCCCATATATAACCTCTGGCTTCAACAGCACAGACTTTTGTGATTCCCTTATCTTTAAAATAATTAACTAATCTATCACAAGATTCTTTAAAAGAGGAATGGACTTTACATAAGGTTGTAACATCTTTAAACTGAATTCCCTCTATAGGGAAATTAGGGACATTTCTAATATAATCTTCCAAATTCATAGTTGTTCACATTCTTTTTTATACGAAATTAAATTGTATTTAAGGTAATTTAAAATTATATTTAATTCAATTGTTAATATAATTAATCTCTATAAAATTATCCATAATTAGAAAAAATTAAATAAACATCCTTTTATAAAAAATATATTAGAAGCATAAATTGTTTAATGGTGAAATAAAATAAAAGTACTGTTATTTGGTCCTGGTGGCGCAGGTAAAACATCTCTGCTGCGTACTACTTGCTTAGGATATAATTTCATGAAAGTGCTCAATTTAAAGCCTACAAAAGGGATTTCGAGGGAGAATTTTATCTTTCGTGGAATCATGGAACTATCCATATGGGATTTGGGAGGACAACAACTTTATATGGACAGATACTTCTCTGAAAAAAAACGAGAGCTTGTATTTTCTGAAGTAATGACGGCAGTTTTCATGGTGGATTCAGCGGTAATCGAACCTCGTTTAAAAGAAATTTTTGATAATTTTTTGAAGTATATCTTTGAATTTAGTCCTCAAGTCGAGAAAGTGTATGTTTTACTAAATAAAATTGATCTTCAAGAATCGACAGAAGACGAAATTTATGAACTACTTTTGGATAAACTCTCAGACGATATGAAAAATAGACTTGCTTTTACCCCTGTATCGGTGAAAGAGGGGAGTGCTCAACATAGATTAATAGAAATTTTAGATTACAAAATCCAACAAAATACTTTAGCGCTACAAAAACTAGGAAAAATAAGGCACATGCTAGACCAATTAAAGGTTATTACACTCTCAGAGTACTTTTTGTTTAATCAACCGGATGGTCTAATAATAGCATCAACAATAGGAAAAATAGAATTACATCATAAACTTCAATTTATGAAGCTAGAAATAGGGACTCTTGAATCAAATATATACCAAATATTCACTAAGATTATGAATCTTTCAGATTCTCCATTGTCCCCACTAGAATTATCCACTGTCATATATGAAAGCGACAATAATTATATTATAGTAAAAGAAGTAAGTAATGGATCCGT
>JAHQWJ010000103.1 GCA_029856125.1 Promethearchaeia archaeon
AAGTAATAGATCGTCTGGCGAGAAACCCCTACAAGTTTCGCTAATTCTAGTTGGGGCATTTCTAACTCCTCCCTGAATTGCTTTATTCTTGAAGTGATTTTTTTTTTAAATTTCATGCAGTTTCACCAATCCATTACTCTTTCCGAAGACTTAATGATTGTAATAATAATTAAAAAAAATATTGAATTTTTAGACTAATTTAAACAAATCTTCTATTTTACAGTGTAGTACTTGCGCAATCTTATAAGCTAACGCTAAGCTTGGGTTATATCGCCCTTCAGCTAAATAATTAATCGTCTGAAGTGGAACACCAACCTTCTCGGCTAAGTCAGCAGCAGAAAGATTAGCTTTTTCGCGTAATTCCGTTATACTGGTCTTTAATTTCTCCCCTTCCCGCATCTTTGAAAGGATATAGCTAATAAAATTATCAAACGCTAATTCTTCAGGTTTAAAGATTTTGTCTTCAAGGCCACTTGGAACTGCTGAATACTTCGTCATCATCTCTTTAATCTTCTTCTCGATGATCTTTGGATTCTTTAAGCCAGGAATATAGCCTTCAGGCCTGATAACGCCTTTCTGAGCACTTGCTGCTGCTGCACTTGAACCTGCAGTCTCAATCTTCACCGTAAAAGTCTTAAATATCCTGTCAAATACACCGTTAACGATATTAATGTTCTGAATTCTACTGTAGGGGATAGTAGCGACTATTTGAGTAAAAACTCCATGTTTTATGACAATGTGATCCTCTGAAATTTTGTAGCTAAAATTCTTGACATACGCCGCATTATAGAGATAGATGATAATTATTATCGCTATATACACGCTATAAACGCTAATGAAGAGTAAATATGTCATTTCAATAGGAATCACGCCACCTGTCGAAAAATCGTCAGTTAATATCATAAGCATGATCCACCATATTAAAAACGCTCCTGCGGTAGCAATAATACCCAATAGAATCGCGTTTTTTAGCAGTTCTTTGTTTTTATAAGAGCTAGAAATACTACCTTCGTATGAATTTTTTTCTTCACTCATTTTTTTTTTCACCAATTTTTTATATGTTAAATTTTAATAATCACTTTTATCGAGTGGTATTAACTTTCTACCAATCGATTTAAAAAATGATCATTCATTGTGTTACTATACTTAACCTGGGTATTTAAATATTTCGAATTTACCAAAAAACAAAAGATTTAAGGTGTGTAATAAGCTTTTATTGAATGTTAAGCAAACTTAACATTACTTTTTGTATTTAAAACGATACTGAATTTATTAAGAAAGAACGATTAATGTGATCGTTTAATGATTTAAATGACTGGTGAAACTATAAGTCGTTTTATATTTAATCAATTAGAGTGATCGTGAAACGATGATTTCACGAAGAATCAAAATTTTTCTTGTTTATTTAAGAGTATAAGCTTGAAAATATTTTCGACTTTAAGATTTACACTATTTTTAAAAAATATCTTATAAATCCTCCTCTTAAATGAGCAGATAAGTTATTTCCTTTTTTTTCTCACATTTATTAAAAATATCTCGATTTTTTAATAAAAAGAGATAACAGACCATTAAGAGTATTATAATTGGGCTATGATTTATAACCAAGTTATGTAATGTATCATATGGGAAAAAGCGCCCATTCTTTGGCATTTCTTTTCCTATTTTTATCACTTATTTAATCCTAATAACGGGTGCGTTTTTTCTCATTATTCCTTCTAGTTACATTACTTACCGAAGAAACGACTAATCTTAAATTTATATTTGCATTATTGAGCTTTACTGAATAGAACGCGATAATATGACTAGTAATTTTAAAATCACTAATAAAGAATTTAAGACAGCTCTAAACAAGTTAAAGTATCCCGATTCTTGGTTCTGGTGTCGTTACACCATAAATCCTTACTCTGGATGTGCTCATACTTGCATTTATTGTGACGCTAGAAGCCAACGTTACTATTTAAGTCAAGATTTTGAAAACGAAGTAATTGTTAAAACTAATCTGGATAAGATACTGGACAAAAGAATAAAAAACTCGCGAAAACTACTTCCAGATGTTATAGGTCCTGGAGGTGTGTGTGATGCATACCAACCAATAGAATTAGAAGTAGAAAATACTTTGAAAATTCTAAAAGTGATTGAAAAACATAGATTTCCGGTAAACATAGCAACAAAATCAAATTTAATAACAAGGGATATTGAAATTCTAAACAGAATTGGAAAAGATACCTGGTGTACTGTTGGTTTTTCTATCACTACTATGAATGAAGAATTAGCACAGTTTTTAGAACCTCATTCTTCGTCCCCTAAAGAACGGCTCGAAGCTCTAACACAGATTAAACGAAAAGCACCTAAAGTTCAAGTTGGAACATATTTCATGCCAATTATTCCCTTTTTAGAAGATACCAACGAAAATTTAGAAGCCGTAATTAAAAAATCAAAAGAAGCCGGAGCCGATTTTATTATATTTTCTCCGGGGTTAACTCTTCGCGATGCCCAAGCGGATTTCTTTTTTAAGAAATTAATAGAAAGTAAATACAACCATGTTGTTAAACCATTGTTGAATTTATATAAAGGTCAGTTGGGTCCTCCTAAGGACTATGTAAATAAGATGTATCAAAAATTATTTACGCTATGCCAAAAATATGATATAGCAGTTAGAGAAAAGAGATGGATCCCAAACGATTATAGGAAATGGAATTATAAAATCTCAGAATTACTACTGGTAAAAGATTATAAAGATGAATTAGCAACGGGAAAATCAAATAAATCGTTTTATTGGGCAGGATTAACTCTTAACAACTTGGAAGAATCAATTATTAATGTTTATAAGAGAGGAGAGTTAGCTACGCTTAAGAATTTCAATTCTAAAGTAATAGAATTTGTAGAACCCTATTTAAAGACAAGTAAAGAAATGAATGAGAAAACAGGAATGGATGAATTCATATGATAGATTCGATCGTAAGAGAAATTTCAAGTTTACTCTTAGAAAACACTCCTCAGCAATCTGAAGATCAAAAGGATAGAATGTATAGAATTCTAAATCCAGACATTTCTGCTTACATTATTTATGGCGTTAGAATGCCCGAAATAGAAAGAATCATTAAGTCAGTTCACGCTAAATTTGATTGCAGGTATGATGACGCTGTTAAAGTGTTTAGATATCTAACGAGAATTAACGTTGAGGAACTAAAATTTGCCGGATTTTTCTTCCTAAATCGGTTCAAGAAACATTTCAACGAAGGAACTGTTGATTTAATTAAAGAAGAATACTCTGAACATTGCCATACATGGAGTCACTGCGATTCAACCTGCGTAAGACTTCTAGGTCCGTTTTTAGGAAAAAAAGGAAACGAAGCTTTAGCAAAAAAAAAAGTAGATGAATGGTCTAATTCGAATAAACTATGGATAAAGAGAGCTTCTATGGTGATATTGCTTAAAATTACTATGATGAGAAAAGATTTTGACGAGGAATATGTTTTTGAACTAGTGGAAAAAATGGTAAAGTATTCTGAAGCAAATTATATCGAAAAGGGAATTGGATGGCTCTTAAAA
>JAHQWJ010000104.1 GCA_029856125.1 Promethearchaeia archaeon
GTTGTTCGAGAAGGGACAATTGATGGAAATTACGCTGTAATTTCAATGAACAGACCTGATAGATTAAACGCGTTAACGGATCAAGTTTTATCCGAAATTACTAGAGCGTTAAGACTTATGGAAGTAGATAGTAGCGTTCGAGCGGTTGTTTTACGTGGTACCAAAGACTTTACAAAGAAACCTGCCTTTTCTGCTGGAGCTGATTTAGCAAGTGCATTTAATCCTGAACTTAAACCTAATATTACTTGGCATATGGCATTAGCAATGAGAGTTAAGCATCGCGAATACGACGAAATGGAACAATTTTCAAAACCTTTAATCGCTGCAGTTGATGGTTTTGCCTTCGGTGGCGGTTGTGAATTAGTTCTTTGCTGTGATCTCGTTATTGTGTCTGATAGATCAAAACTTGGGCTCCCAGAAATTCAACGAGGGATTTTCCCTGCGAATGGAGGGGTTACTCGTATGGCAGAAAGAGTCGGTGTTAATAGGGCATTACAACTGGCTATGACTGGGGATCCTATTGATGGTCAAACCGCAGTTGATTGGGGATTAGCTAACTGGATTGCACCAGCGGGAGAGGAGTTTGAGAAACTCGTACATGAGAAAGCCAAATGGTTTGGAGAGGCCGCTACTACTGCTTTATTTGTTATTAAGAAGTGTGTGAAGTTTGGAACTAGGAACATCCAGTTAGGGACAATAATGGAACAATTGGGTTTTGGTGTCAATCAAGTATCCTTTGATGCTAAGGAAGGAATAATGGCTTTTAACAGAAAAGTTAAATGCCCAAAATGTGGCGGTAAAGGTAAATTTGAAGACGGTACAACATGTGACGTTTGTAAAGGCAGAAGAAAATTAAAAGACACACCCAAATTTAAAGGGATATAAATAAAATTTGAAACTTTTTTTCTTTTTCTTTTTTATAAAATTACTTTCGAACTACTTCCTATAATTTTATAAAGCTATTCTAATTATAAAATTAGTAATGGGAGGTATCGAAGTTATTGAAGAAATAAACGATGGCAATCTCTATCTTCGTAAAATTTCAAAAGAAGATATTGCGTTTTTCTTTCAGAGTTTGAAAAATAGAGATATGACAAATTATCTATCGCTTGGACCTTTAATGTCATATGAACATTCAAAAAGATTAATAAAAAACTATTTAAAATCTTGGGAAAAGTACCTCCAGTTTAATTATGTAATAGAAATAAGGGATAATCAAAAAATAACTAAAATTGGTTCTGTTAGTCTATGGAATATCAACTGGATTCATCAACGGTCAGGAACAGGTATATGGATTCTCCCAACATTTTGGGAACGTGGAATTGGTTCGAAAACTATAGCCTTGATAAAGATTATTGGATTCAACCATTTGAACCTTAACAGAATTGAAGCCCATATAGCTGTGAAAAATGACAGATCGGTTAAAATGTTTAAAAATTCTGGTTTTATTGAAGAGGGCACCCTGAAAGAATACCTTAGTATTAACGGGGAGTTTCAAGATGCTCTCTTGGTAGCTTGCATTAAAATCTAGATATTCTTGGGTTTAGTTCAAAACCTCGTAAAAATCCTTTCGATCTCACAATCTCGTGTATATCTGAAGAAAACGATTTAAACTGAGAAAAATTTCCATTAAAATTGTTCAATTCTTTTTGGAATTTAGTTAAAAACTTATCAAAGACTTTAACAGCAATACTATCAAGATTTCTTTTTTTCAGTTTTTTCTTATCTACTCTACTATCGCACTTAATAATTAGATGATAATTAGAAGCAGGATGAGTATAAAAGTAGAATACGCTTTTATTCATCCTTAACGTATTCAAGCTTTCTTTAAACCCATATTTTGTAAATCTGCATATCTGGTCGAAATAACTCGCAATCAGTTGATAATTTTCATCCTCATTTGAACTACCACTAAAATTATGGAAAAATATGGGTATACCCTCATCATTCAATAATGTGATCTTCTGGATCAATTTCTATCCAAAACATATATTCTTTTTTGTAGTATTTATATGTTAGGTAAAAAAATAAGGATGAGTTTGTATTAATTAAAATGGTTATTAACACGAAAATAAAAGTGGATTATTCAATCAAAATATAGAAGAATTGTTTGAGTTTTTTTATTGGTGTTTTTTGGTTTTGATTAATTCTATAATCTCCTTAAATATGAGTAGAGAATTATCATATTCTTCCACTTTTAAAGCCCAAATTGCTTGTGAATTTAGTTCTTTAACCTTATTTGTAATCTTTTCAGCTTCTGCTCCCAACTTAATTTTATTTTCAAGGATATTTACGTATTCAATAAATGTCTCAATATTGTTGGTTTTACCAATAAACCGGGATATTTTTATAATTTGGCTGATATTATTTATGGCTTGTTTAAAATGGTTATTTGCAATATTATCCTTAATGAGAACTTCTAAAGCTTTTAAATCGTCCTCTAATTTGAGGTATTTACTTTCGGCATCAAGAATATTTTTCTTCTTTGCTATTATTTCTTTGTCATATTCTGTAAGCCCCTCCTTTTCTAAGTATTCAATTTTAGAATCGAGGATTCTTTTAGCTTTATCAAATTCGTAATTCTCTGTTAATCTTGATACTTCATTTAAATCTTTCTCAATAATTTCATTAAGAACATAGTTTTTTCTTAATTCTAAATAACTCGTTTCGGAAGTTTCCCACCTTTTAAGGATTTCAATATTAGTAAGCTTTCTTAGAAGCACTTTCGCGTTTTCTAATGTTTCTCCCGCTAAAGAAAGATTATTAGTATTAATATAACTATTAAATTGTATTTCTAACGCGCCCAACTGCCTAATTATATTTTGTTCCTTTGTACTGAATTCATTCCAAATTTTTGAATCTCGTGATAAAAACTCCTTTACATTATTAAAAGAATTTAGGTCAATATTTTTTTCATAATATTGCTTAAATGTCTGGACTAAATCATGAGCTTTTTCAATATTTCCTTTTCCTATATGCTTATTAAATTCCTCTTCTAAACTTTCGAAATCGTCTCTGATGACGATAAATTTATGCTTAATTTTAGCTTGTTTATAAAGATTAGAGATGTATTCACCTTCTTCTCTAACAACAGAATATAACTTGGCTTGTTCTGCAATATCCATAATATCTTCAACAACTTTTATAGCCTCGTCGAATCTTCCCATTAGATAGTGATTATTTGCAATCACTTTTAAATCGTCAATTTTAGATAATACCTCTAGTTTTCTTTTATTATCCGTACCTTCATCAGGATTATTATTAATGATCATTCACCTGCTTTTTGCATGTTATCTAATTCTAAATTTCGGACAATTTCATCATAGATTTTTAAAGCGTCAGAAAATTCCCCATTTTTCAAGCATTCTAGAGCAGATTCACTTAACTTACTTAAATTGGTCCTTAAATCCTTTTTAACGCTAATATATTTACTTTTCAGCAGCTCCATTTTATCTTTGATTCTATTATCAAAGAATTTTTGACTTGACTTTTGGATAGTAACAAGAAATTTTTTAGTGTCACTTAAAAATA
>JAHQWJ010000105.1 GCA_029856125.1 Promethearchaeia archaeon
TAATGAAATTAATAGAATTAATAAAGGGAAAAAACACCTCTGATGAAATCCTTGAATTATCTAAGAAATTTGCTCTTAGTCTTAATAAAACTGTAGTAACTGTCAACGACTCACCGGGATTTATAACCACTAGACTAATTTACGTATTATGTAATGAGGCAATAAATATGAAGCAAGAAGGAATTGCTAGCACAGAAGACATAGATACTGCAGTTAAATTAGCATTTAATTTTCCAATGGGTCCACTGGAACTTTCTGATTTAGTAGGGAATGATATTTATCTTCACATTGGAGAATATCTCACAGAAAAGTTAGGGAAAAACTATAATCCAAGCCCACTCTTAAAAAAAATGGTAAATAATAACCTTATCGGTCGAAAGACCAAACGAGGTTTTTATAATTACTAAAATTAACTAAAAAGAGATTTTATTTCAATAAAATACTAATAAAAATACAAAAAAAAAGAATTTTAGCGAACTCCAAAATTTCTGTAATTGATCATTCTTCGAGTGTCATTAACTGAAGCCAATTTTTCTAGGTATTTCGCATTATATTTTCCTTTTTTTAGTAATTTCAATAATGCTTTTTTACCAGGTTTCACTTCGGTCTTGACTTCTATTTCTTTTGGCTGTTCTAGTTCCACAGGAAGTTCTTCTAAAATTATAAACTCAAACTTAATTTCTGGTTCCTTTTTCCTTAAAAGAATTTGCTCCATTTTCTTTTTTTCACCTCTATTTTAATATTTTTTTATAAATTTTTTAAACTAAATTCAAATTTTTTTGGTTTTAAATAAAAATAGCCTTCAGATTTTTTCCATTTCTTAAGTAATCGCGCCTTCTCTATGTGATTCGATTCTATTAATGCGAAAGGAATTATTACTGAATCTATTTTAGATGGTTCTTTTAGCTGATCCTTCAAAGTTTCTGATAATGGTTTTTCCAACTCATAAATTATTATGCTTTTATTTTCTATCAAATTTCGCCACCTCCCCCCGATATTTGTTCGGGTTTTAGCTAATATTTATTAGATCAATTGTTCATATTTAGTTTTTGAAAATGTATTTTGAATGAAGAGATGAATTATGAATGGACTTTTGATTTTTTAGTGGACTTTACGCTCTAAATGAATAATAATATTATCTAAGTTATCTAAGAGAGAATAGGGTTTTTTTTATAAATTGCATTCTTTAATATAATTACTTTAGATTTATGTGGAGTTATAATTAAAATGCCAAATAAAGAAGTAATTTGTGATAACTGCGGTGAAAATCCTAATGATCGTATATATGAGTGTTACGAGTGTAGAAATGAAATTTGCGATAATTGCGCTAATATATGCGGTAATTGTGATGAAAGTTTCTGTGACGGTTGTTATCACGATCATAAAAAAGCTTGTAAATAAATGAAAGGGAGTTATATTCTTCTCATCTTTCTGCTTGATGAGACGAGAATTCGAATAGGATCACTGGGCTTGCTAACTTTCCCTAAGGGATATTACTTATATGTTGGCTCTGCTATGGGAAGTAATAGCTCTACTTCTTTAGAAAATAGAGTTAAGAGACATATATCGGAGTCCCACCATAAAAAATTGTTCTGGCATATAGATTACTTCTTAGCAAGTGATATATCCATACTCGTTAAAATATATTTAATTCCATCTTTGATTCGGTTGGAGTGTGTTTTAGCTGGAGAGATCTTATCTGCTTGTGATAATTACATCAAAGGTTTTGGATCCTCAGATTGCCTCTGCTCTAGTCATCTATTGTACTTCAAAGATTTTCAGGAAATAAAGCAAATTTTTAGTCGATAAACAACGAAACATTTAGCAAACCTAAGAGTATGGCAAAAACAATTATGATGGAAATTTCAATCAATATTCCTGATTTTTTATAAATTCGGTTAGGAAGCCAATAAAACAGTTTTTTTCTTACCCAATCGATAATTTGATGCATATAATATTTATCACCCCATTTAGAATCAGGGTTTTTGCGTTTAATTCTTTTTTGTATAGGTCGTAAGGTAAACCAATCCCACAAATCTACAATGTTAGCGAATAGAATACTTATCCAATAGGGAATTACAAAAAGAACAATCGAAAACAACGAAAGAGCGTAGATTATATAATGCCATATAAGCCAGAATTTATCTTTTTTCATAGAATCAGGAGTGTGGTAAGTAATAAACGATAAATCGTCTAGAATTATATGAGATAAAAAAGCAAATATGATTGTAAAGATCACATTCCACGGAAAAATAAAATACAAAAAGCAGAGGATTTGAATAAAAACTGCAATCAGATTGTGAGTTATAGTTTCCATAAGACTCTTATTCATACCCCTTAATTAAAAACGAAATATAAAGTACTAAATTATATCAAATTCTTAAAATTTTTTAACTTTGCAATTGATTTTAACATATAAAAATTCAATCTTAAAATTTTGAAAGAAGTGAAAAAATAATGGGAATGTTAGATGGAAAAGTTGCTATTATTACTGGCGCTGGTCGAGGTTTAGGTAGAGAAGAAGCGTTAGCAATGGCAAAAGAAGGCTGCAATTTATTAATAAATGATTTGGGTGCTGGATTTGACGGAACTGGAGACGAAACTAAAGTAGCCGATAATGTTGCTGAGGAATGTAGAAAACTTGGCGTTAAAGCAGTCGGTAACTACGATTCAGTTACTGATTTTAATAAAGCAAAAGGAATGATCGATCAAGCAGTATCCGAATTTGGAAAATTAGACATTGTAGTGAATAATGCTGGGATTCTAAGAGACCGTATGCTCTTTAATATGTCTGAAGAAGAATTTGATGGAGTAATTGCTGTACACCTTAAAGGCACATTTAATATGACTCGTCATGTGGCAGCTTATTTTAGAGAAACTGGAAAAAACGATCCTAAATTAAAAAATTTTGGCAGAGTTATCAATACAGCTTCGGATGCCGGATTATTAGGAAACATGGGTCAAACAAATTATGGGGCTGCTAAAGCTGGTATCGCTGCTTTTACAGTGATCGCTGCGATGGAACTAAAAAAATATGCTACAGTTAATTGTATTGTTCCTGTTGCTAGAACACGGCTCACAACTGATGCAACTCCAACAATGGTTGAAATTATGAATAAGCTGGATGAAACTGGATTTGATGTATTTGATCCTGCTAATGTAGCTCCTATGGTTGTATACCTCGCTTCAGATAATGCAAGAAAAATTTCTGGAGAAGTATTTCGAGTAGTAGCAGATAGAGTATTTGCTTTTCAAGGTTGGCACACGTATAATCAAATTGATAACGGTGGTAAGCCTTTCACAGCTCAAATTTTAGCTGAAAGAGTTAAATCAGAATTGATGAAAGGGGCTCCCAAGAAAGAAACATTAATGGAAGCAATTGGTTCATTAATTAAAATGTAGAAAAAATTAATCTTTTATTTTTTTATTTAATTTTTATTAGCTCTCTAATTTGTTAATGATCTCTTTGAATATTTGATAGATGATTAG
>JAHQWJ010000106.1 GCA_029856125.1 Promethearchaeia archaeon
TATACCAAATATTCACTAAGATTATGAATCTTTCAGATTCTCCATTGTCCCCACTAGAATTATCCACTGTCATATATGAAAGCGACAATAATTATATTATAGTAAAAGAAGTAAGTAATGGATCCGTATTGATGATTGTTACAAAAAATAAAAATTCTGAAACTTTTAAAACAGTGATTGACTCCTTGAATGGGGAAGAATACAAAAAATTGAAAGAATACCTTAATAAGAATGAGGTTTAATTAATTCTAAATTAATTTTATTAGAAAATATTGTTCTATTAGAATGTTCTTCTATAATGGAAAATAAATAATTGGTTGTATTTTTAATTACAGGCGTTATAAACAATAATTCTTCTTCGGGAAGGCATTTTTCAACTTTTTCGTTCAAAACCTCTTTTTCAAAAAATTCTTTAATGTAAGTAATTCGGATGATGAGATCGTTAAATTCCTTTTTAAGGTTATTCTTTACTAAAATTTCTATTTCTTGAAAATTGTTAATAATATTTATACTCGTTATTTTAAATTGTTCTTTAATTCCTAATTTTTGTTGAACAACTCTATCATAATCAAATAATCGAATTTTAGAAAACGATTCATTTTGATTGTTTATGACAATGTGGTCAATGTCGATTCCTTTAAATGTTAAATAAGAAATTGCTTTTTGCAATTTGAAAGAGGTTGTATCAGTTTGTTTAATTACAGATGAAAAATATTCCTCACAAGTAAAGTTTATTATAGCTTTTATTTCTTCTTTTATTTGATCTCCTTTTTTTATCTTATTGATTAATTTCTGCGTTTTAATAACTTCTAGTTTCGCAATTTCTGATTCGATTACGTGATAAAGCGTATTTTCAAATTTGGCGATTAATTTTTTCGATAATAAGTTTAATACTTCTCCTCCAAAAACATCTAAATCTGTTGGCAACACAAGTATTAAAACAATTATTTCACCTAATTTTTGAAAAGACCCTGCTCTTCTTTTAACCCTCTTAGATTCAATAATAAATTTCTTCGCAAAATACATTTGATTACAGTATTCTAAATCGATTCGGTTAATTGTAGTTTTATCTTTAAGTTCTAAAAACCAAATTGGATGGTATCTTATAAGGCGCATTTTTCCCGAATCATCATCTAGCGCATTTTCTGGACAAATAAGAAGTGGTACATGGCCTATAGTCTCATCAAAATAAAACAAAAGAGTCTCACACAAGTCCCCAAATGGACACTCTGTATTGGCCTTATTTAAGAGATTATTTTTCAATTCAAATCAATATTTCTTCATTAAATCAATTATGCTTAATTTCTATGATTTTTAATGTTAATGAGAAGCGCACGATATGCAAGGATCAAATGCTCTTATCATTATTTGAACTTTTTCTTTAACAGAATCAATATCTTCTTTTTCATATAGCTTTTTGGCATATTCAGTGATCATTTTGTTAAGAATAGGCAAATTTATTTCGGTTGCAATGAAAAGCTTCACTTGATCAACGATTTTAGCTTTATTTAAATGATAATGGTGCATTAATATGCCTCTTGGTGCTTCGATAACCCCTATTCCATTTGATTTTTTTATTGAGTTTAGTTGTTTAAGTTTTGTTTTACTTTTTAGTAAAGTAGTATCTAATATTTCAACACTTTTTTGAATTTCGTAATAAATTTCAATTAATTGTAAAAAGTTTAAAAATAATAAATTGCTTTTCCATTTTTTTCCAAAATTGCTTAAATATTCGGATATTTTATCTATCCCATAATTTTGAGCTAACTTATAGCGTGCTATTGGTCCTGTTAAAATTTTCTTTTTCGAATTTGACTTAAACACAATCCCATAAAGATTAGGGTCTTTATCAAAATATTTTGAATAATTTTTCACTTGAAAATCGTCGTAAGTTGTATCATTTTGTTCAATTCTGAGGTCTCCTTCATACCTATCAAATCCCATATTATTCTTTAAGCCGAAATATATTGAATTAGAAAGATTAAATTCTGTAGGAGGATCAAAAGCAGAAAATAGATCTATAAAATTTTCAATTATAGTTTCTATGTAATAAATTCCCTTTTTTAGATATTTCTCTATAGAAATTAAACTCTTTCCAGTCGGATTAAATATTAGTCCTCCAGGAATCGGAGTAATTGGATGTAGCGCCCTTCCTCCTATTAGCTTATTTATTTCTGAACCAATTTTTATTAAATTAAAAACATTTGTCGTTAAATGAGGATTGTAATTAATTAAATTATAGGGATCTTTAATTAAAGGATTAATTTCAAATATTCTCAACAAATCTGGAAAGGACTGGAAAAAATAATGCATAATGTGCGATTTTATTAATTCTCCGGATAACAAAAGCCTTCTAAGCAAAATGGATTGTTGAGATGGTTCTATTCCGTATAAATTTTCTATTGCTTTGCAACTTGCAATTGTTTGAGATGCGTGGCATAGTCCACAAATTCTAGATACTATTTTTGGAATATCTAATAACTTTTTGCCTACTAAAATATTTTCAAATCCTCTAAATACTGAAAAATTCAATTCAGTTTGATAAATTTCATCGTTTTTCAAATAAATGATTAAGTTTCCACATCCTTCAACCCTTGTGCATGCTTCTACAACTTTATCCATCAATCTTTCCCTCCTGCAAATAATTTTGAGAACCTATAATATATCCCTCTATAGTTTCTTAAATTTTTAGAAAGGTTAAAAAGGCTTAAGAAATTGATTAGATTCGATGTAAACCCCTTTGAGACCGGCCCTAAACATCCTTCACAGGGTAATCCTTGATGTATACAGAGATGATCGCAGCCGTCTCGAGTAATGGGCCCTAAACATAAAATCCCATTGTTCAAAAAACACGATACATTTTCTCCAGGAAACCGAATTTCATCGTTTCTTGGAACAATCTTATCTATTGTTAATGGTAAATCTAATTTTGCGAGGTTGTTTAAAGGGCAAGTTGAACACATATTTTTTAAGCTTAGCTTGATTTCCTTGTTCTCTACTAACCTCAATAAACAATTTCCTAGAAGTATGGACGGAGGAGGACATCCTGGTATAATCCCATCAACGTCTACAAACTTTGAAATAGGATGCGAATCTTTATTATTTGAGAGACTAAGAATCCCCCCAAATGCTGAGCATGTACCTAATGCATATAATTTTTTTGCATTTTTTCGTATTTCTTGAAGATATTCGATTTGATTTTTTTCGGATACGCAACCCTCTACTAGCGCTATATCGCATTCTTTGATTTCTATATTGTCAGATATAAATGGAAAATATTCGATTTTCGTTCTCTCAAGAAATTGTGGAAATACATCTAACGACATTAATGCCGATATACATCCAGTACAAGACGTTAAAGAGGTAATTAAAAATTTAAGCTTCACTTTTAATCTCCTCCTTTAATAAATTATAGAATTTATTAGAGATTTCAGCAAATTTCTGTCCTTCTACTCCATTTAAACCCATCACTATTATCCGTCTGCTTAACTTTGGCCCTATAATCTTTTTTAAAAGCCCAACTCTTTTTTTTAATTTTTCAATCCCATCAATATATCTACAAGAATCCTTGCTACAGCCAATAATCATAACTCCATCAAACCCCATTTCAAAAGATTTAACAATGAATTCAGTATCAATACGTCCAGTACAAGGAACAGATATTATAAAAACATTAGGTTGATATAACAATTTTTTTAATCCTGCATTGTCAGCAGCAGCGTAACCGCACGATTGGCAACAAAAAGCGATGATTTTTGGTTTTTTATTGAATTTTGAGAAAATTTCGATCGTTTTTAAAATCTTTTCTGACGTATTTATATTCATTTCGATGGCATTAGTAGGACAAACACTAGCACACATACCACAAGCTTTACATTTAAACTTATCAACAGTAATTTTTTCGGAGATTATGCTTATTGCATTGTAAGGACAAGAATTAACGCAGAGGTAACACAATCCACATTTGTCTTCATTAATCTCTATTCCAGTATATTCTGTTATTAAATAATCATTTGAAAGAAGTGATATTACTTTCAAAGCTATGTTATTGGTGGTTGCAATAGTTGAGTGATAATTTAATGGCCCAAATATTGTTCCAACACCATAAATACCAGAGGCTAAAGTTTCTTCACTCATAAAACCATAATCATTTAAAGTGAAGTCCATAATCTTTCTTAAAGATTTCAGATCCTTATTTGGAATTAATTTAATATTTAAAACAATCAAATCACTCTGAAACTCAATAGAATCAGCATTTATGTAATTAATATTCTCTCTTGTCTCGATTAATACTTTATTAGCGTAAAGAAATCTAGGGTGAGTAGATTTTAGTATTATCTTGTCTTTTTCTTTCAGTTTACCTAAATCGTAAAAAACATTAACTTCACAATTAGGGTTCTTTACTTTAATAACATCTATATACTTTAGGGTCAAAATATCTGAATATTCACATAGATAGTTTGAAGATCCTACTTCTTGAATAATTGATAATGTTTTCACTGGTTTCCCATCAGACAATCTTACGATCTTTCCATCAGTTAAGCCATCTGAACATAAAATTCGTTCAAACTCTGCCGACGTTATAATATTATTCCGTGGATCATAATTATATTCTTTTAAATTTGAATAAAGATCTGAACCGATAGCTATAACTTTTGCGCCTACTTTAATTCTTAATTCTTTGGGTTTTTCTATTAAATTTATTGCATTATTTGCACAAGCACGTTCACACACTCCACATTCAAGACAATTTCTAATATCTTCATCTTCAATTAATGGTACATAAGGATAACAGTAGTGAAAAGGAAAGTAAATTATTTTTCTGTTTGTTAATCCAAATTCATACATATTAACTTTTTCTCGAGCACACACATCAATGCATTGCTTACAACCTGTACATTTAGTCTCATCAATATAGCGAGGTTTTTTAATTAAACCTATAGTAAAATTGCCAACTTCTCCAGAGACACTTATTATTTCCGTGTTTGTCAAGATCTCGATTTTTTTTTCTTTCACAATTTCCCCAATTAATTCAGAGATGAAACAAGCAGAGCAATCTCCCATATTAGAAACTTTTTGCCATCTTGCTACTTTTCCGCCTAAAGTAGGAGATTTTTCAATCAAATAACACTTGATACCTGCCCTTGATAAGTTTAACGCTATGTTCATACCCGCAATCCCACCTCCAACAATAGCGCAACTTTTTTCAACTTCAACTCTTTTTATTTTAATTGGTTTTTGAAGACTTACTCTACTAACTGAGGCTTCTATAAGTAATTGCGCTTTTTTCAGCGTTAAAAGACTATCAACATGCTTTTTACTTGAATAATGTACCCAACAACATTGTTCTCTTATATTTGCAATCTCAATATTTGCATGATCAATTATATCTTGAAAAAGACGTTCAAATATATGTTGATGTGTTTTAGGAGAACAAGCAGCGATAACAATTTTATTTACGAAGTTATCAGTAATCCAATTATTAATTTTATCTTGGTTTTTTTCTTGACATAAATTATCAAGAATTTTTACTGAAACAACATTATTTATTTTACTTGTATAGTTTTCTAAGGATTTAATGTTAAGTACATTTGAGATTTCTGTATTACAATTACAGATGATAACACCTATTCTGTTTATTTCGCTCCCTTTTGATTTTAAATATTCTATTTCCTCTCCAGATAAAATTCTTTTGCTTAATCCTAATATCCTTAAAACTCTTTTACCGTCATCATTTAAATAATACGATTTTTTGTCTTTACTTACTAAATTATTAAGCTTTTTCAAATGAAAATTTAATTGTCCTGTTTGTTCTATACCTAACTTCACCATTAAATCGGTATAGGGGATAAAACCCTCTTCTTCGAGAAGGTATAAGAGTTTTCTTCTTATCGGATGTGCTAAAATTGAATAAATATTCATTTTTGAGCTTTCCCTTTAAATTTTTAGTCGAAATTTATTTTGTTAAAACCTTTTTTTTGACAAATTATTTTTTCTTCATGACAATATATGTTGCAAAACTATATATGTGTGATCAAAAGTGATCATATAATCAACGAATTCCATCAATAAAAATGACGATTTCCAATTAACTAAAAAAATTGTTTTAAAAACAATTTTGACAATATTCCTTATCAAGAAGCTAAAAAATTTTCTTGTCAAATTCTTTATATTTTAAGCTTATGACAATTCAATTAGGTAAACAACTTTTTAATAAGTTGAAATAAAAGAGGTGTATTATTAAATGGATGTTTTGGATTTGAAGCCAGTAAAAAATAAAAAAATAATAGCGTATATGTCCTCAAAAGAAAATGGCAGGTATTTTCAAAATAATAACACATCAAGATTAACCGAATTTCTTAAAAAGAAAGATGTTAATTTTGTTACCGTAGATTTTCAAGTAGTTATGAAGGAGTTTAAGAAAACACCTTTTGCACAAACATTAGATAAACTTGGAATACCATATATTCAAGTAGATATTCCAGATTATGCAATGGGTTATCTTTACGAAGAGATTGTTGAAAAACAAGAACTTCTAAATGAATTATTTGAAGAATACGACAATATGAGTGATAAAGAATCTTTCAAAGGACAAAGTCTAAAAAACTGGATCGACATGTTAAGTGGAGAAATTCAAGAAAAAGAGATCTTTTTAAGCTTAAAGCTAAGACCACAGTGGATCGTAAAAAAAATGTTAGATTTTGCAAATCATTTTGAAAATGAAGTTGTTTCTTTTGTACATTTTGTTCAAGAGGATATTTGCGAGGATATTTGCCCTCAAGTCGTTGCAAATTTAAGAGAATTGGGAGTAAAAGTAATTTCTTATACCAAAAAACATACAATTCAAAATATTATATTTTAATTACAAAAAAGGAGTGAGAAAATATGCCAGAAGTATTAGAATTAAAGCCATTAAAAGATAAGCATCTAAAGCTTATCATGATAGAAAGCGAGTTTCCAATAGATTGGTGGTTTGAAGTTCCTAAAGAAGAAAAGGATGATTTGCTATGGTCTTTACATCTTATTAGCAAAGAATATCTTCAACTTATCGATAATTTAATAGACAAATATTCACCTGATTTTGCTTTGGAAGAAAAACCAAATTTTTGGAATGACCCGCTAAACCCTAACGATCCTCTAAAAACCTTATTCAAAAAGAAAGGAATTCGATTTAAACATGCTGATATCTCTGAAAATGCGGAATTTTATCTTTCTGCCGCATTGGATGAACACAGAGATATGCTACAAACACTTGAAGAGCGAATCGAAGAGATAATTAGAGAAAGAGGTGTTGTTCCTTCCGAGGATGAACTTTTCCAACAATTAATTTTATGGAAGGAATATCTCAAACAAGATTATAATTCACAAGAAGATGAAATTAGATATAAAGTTAGAGAGGCTTGGATGATGATGAATATTTTAAACCTTGCTAAGGAAATTGAGGGGAAAAAATTAAAAGGGTTATTTATTTGCGATTTAAGGCACTTTGAAGGTCTTGATAAGTTAGCAAACGATTTAGGCATCGATACAGAACAGATTAAAATCAAAAGAACTTTTAAAACCGCAGAAATCGAAAAAGAGTATGAAGAAGAGGTAGAAGTTGAGATATCTAAATAATTTTTTTTGTTATAATTTCTTTAAATTTTATGATTTAATTAATGATGTGAGATGAGAAAAATTACTCAAAATAATGAAATTGGAAATAAAATTGAAAGTATTCTTGGGAAAAAATCAATAATAGAATTGACGCCAATTAAAATAAAGAAAAAAGATTCGTCAGATAAGATTTGTTATTTTTTTGACACGGATGATAACGCTTCTCCGTTTGATATTAACATGGCTTACGACGCTGGTTTTGATATTGTTGTGCCAATAAGTAGAATGACGGCGGATCAAGTCCCTAAACTTGTCCAAGATGCTATATTTTCACGTAAACCTAAAGCACCTACAACGTTTTTTATTGGGGGATCCGATGTAAAGGAAGGGGAAAAAATTGCTAAGAAAGTTATTGAATCCTTAGTACCTCCATTTGAATGTCCTGTAATAATAGATCCAAGGGGTTCTCATACTACTGCTTCTGCAGTTGTAGCTAAGACATTATACGACGCTAAAAATATACATAAAATTAGTGATTTAAAAGGAGAAAAAGTCGTAATCTATGGGGCAGGTCCAGTTGCCAGAATTGCTGCCATATTAGCCGCAAAAGAAGGGTTGAACATATTTTTAGTTGAAACTTGGGATAAATCTAACGAAGCTTTTATAAAAAATCTTGCTAAAGAAATAACCGAAGAAGCTGGGGAGGATGCAACCGAAGTTAAAGGAATTTTTGCGCCTGAGATAGAACAAAGATATAATGTTGCTAAAGATGCATTTATTATCTGGTCTCTAGCTGCTGCTGGTGTAGAAGTTTTACCAAGCGATCTAATGGAAAGGCTAGAAGGTAAGAAAATTGTCGTAGATATCAATTTAGTTCCCCCTTATGGAATTGAAGGAATAAGACCAAAACACGATAATAAAGAAATTTATCCTGGAATTTTTGGAATTGGAGCATTAGCATTAGGTCGTTTAAAAGCAAATTCGGAGGGAGAAATATTAAAAGAAGCAACAAAAACTAAAGGTACAAAGGTATTTGATTACAAATATGCGTTCGAAGTTGCTAAAAATTTGTTATCTAAGATGTAAATTCTTAAATTTTCAATTTTTTTTTATTGATTTGTTATTTAGTTTAGAGGGGAATAAAATGGTTGAAAATATTGATGGGATTGTAAGTAAAGTAAGGATTAAAGACGCATTCAAAGAAGACGCAGGGAGAGGTATTGTAAGAATAGACCCCGAGATAGTTTCAAATTTAAATCTCAAGGTAGGTGATGTAATTAAAATCATCCATCCAGTAGTATATAAAAACACTGTTGCTTCTTTGTCAACAGGAAAAAATGAAGATAAAGGAAAAAAGATTATTCGTATGGATCCCTCTCTAAGACGGAATTTAGACGCCTCAATTGATGATCTTGTTGAAATTAAAAAAATCAGTGTAGATATTGCCAATACGATAACCTTTACTGGATTAGAAAATTCATTAATCCCGCGAGATCCTCAAGCTTTAGCTAGAAAACTAGAAAATAGGGCAATAACAAAAGGAGATAGCTTAAGCTTCTACGCTATGGCACGCAGAATTGACATTGTAGTAGTTAATTACACTCCTGATTCTGAAGCGGTTAAAATTCGCCTTGACACAAAAATATTATTTAGTGAAAAATCAACTCAAGAAATTTACGAAATTAAAAAAGAAGAAATAACATATGAAGGAATTAGTGATTTAGAACATAGATTAGAAGAAATTCAAGGAAAAATAACATACGAGGATATAGGGGGTTTAGAGGATGCGATTCAAAAGATTAGAGAAATGATTGAACTACCTATTAGACATCCAGAACTTTTTGAAAGAATTGGAATTGAACCTCCAAAAGGAGTTCTGCTCCATGGGGCTCCAGGTACAGGTAAAACTTTACTAGCAAAAGCAGTAGCTTATGAGACCGATGCATATTTTATAAATATCAGTGGACCTGAAATAATGAGCAAATTTTTTGGTCAAAGTGAAGAAAATCTTCGAAAAAAATTTGAAGATGCAAAAAATAACGCCCCCTCTATTATTTTTCTTGATGAATTAGATTCAATTGCTCATAAAAGGGAAGAAAATAAAGGCCAGGTTGAATCAAGAGTTGTGGCACAACTTTTATCTCTTATGGATGGTTTAGAAGGGAGAGGTGAAGTTATAGTTATTGGTGCAACGAATAAAGTAAATAACATTGATATAGCACTAAGAAGACCAGGGCGTTTTGACAGAGAAATTGAAATTAAAGTTCCTGATACTAATGGTCGCTATGAAGTTTTGTTGATCCATACTCGAGGAATGCCTCTAAATGAGGATATTGATCTAAATCTTATTGCTGAAAAAACGCATGGATTTGTCGGTGCGGATATAAAAGCATTATGCAAAGAGGCGGCTATGCTTGCGATAAGGGAGATAATACCTAATATTGACTTAGATAAACCTATACCGGAAGAAATTTTAAACAATTTAATAATCAAAATGACACATTTTATTACAGCATTAAACAGTATTGAACCATCTGCATTAAGAGAAGTATTCGTTACGCAACCAACTGAAACTTGGGAAGATATAGGCGGATTGGAAGACGCTAAACAGCAATTAAGAGAAATTGTTGAATGGCCATTTAAGTACGCAGGATTCTATAAGCATATGAAATCAAGACCTCCTAAGGGAATTTTAATATTTGGTCTTCCTGGGACCGGTAAGACGTTAATGGCTAAAGCTCTTGCCCATGAAACCGAAATAAATTTTATTTCAGTAAAGGGTCCTGAATTTTTATCAAAATGGGTTGGTGAAAGTGCTAAAGCGGTAAGAGAAATATTTCGAAAAGCAAGAGCAGCTGCCCCTTGTATTATATTTTTTGACGAAATTGATGCTATCGCAGCAAGAAGATCTATTTCTTCAAGTTCAAGGGTTATTGAACAAGTTGTAGCGCAACTTTTAACAGAAATGGATGGTTTAGAAGAATTAAATGATGTCATTTTAATAGCGGCTACAAATAGACCTGACATTCTCGATCCCGCTATTCTACGTTCAGGAAGATTCGGAAGGCATATAGAAGTTCCATTGCCAAATAAAACCTCTCGAATTAAGATATTTAAAATACACATCGCTAATCGTCCGATAGATAATGATATTGATATTGAAAAACTAGCAGAAAAGTTAGAAGGAAATACAGGAGCGGATATCAAAGCAATCTGCGAAGAAGCCACACTTTTAGCCATTCGTAGTGGTGTTTTTGACGATAATATAGATACTCAAGATCTAGATTCATATAAAAAGGTTAAAATTTCTCAAGCTGATTTTGAACAAGCAATAGAAAAAGTACAATTAGGCGCAATTGAAGCTAAAAGGGCTTATAAAGAAACTATTAAAGAAACTGTTGAAGATATTTACAGGTAAATAAAATTAATAAAAATTATAAGGTGTACAAATTGGTGATACGTTTGGTTAATGAAGTAAATAGTTTTAGAAATAAAAGCGTTTTATCTTCTAAAAGTGAATTTATATCTGAATTTTCTCGAGGTTACTTTGAAGCGGAGATAATTGAAAAAGAAACACAACTAAATGAATATTTAAATGTGTATTATGCTATTCGTGAGAAAGACTCATTTAATAGACAATATATAGAAACATTGATATATTTATTAAAATCTGGGATAAAGGGAATCCAAAAATTGTTTTAAAAGATTTTTTTAGTATTATTGCCTATTATAAGAAATTAAATTAAAAAAATAAGAATTTTATAAAAAATATATTTTAATAATAATAATTAAGCTTCTTTTTCGCGGAATTTTCTCTTGGTTAAAAGATGTTGCTTAGCATGATGAGGCGTTCTCAATACTGTATCGTTAGATTTTTCTATTTCTCTAGCTTGTGTGCATAATTCAGCAGCAGTTTTCATCATTTCGTGAGCTGCAGCCAATAACGGCATATATTCCGCTCTATCTTTTAAAACAAAGCATGCTCTCCCCGTAATCTTAGAAACTGAGGCTGCTAATTCGAAGGCGGCAATAGCCTTAGCTTGGGCGTAAGGGTTTGAAAAGTTTGCTGCCTCCGTAGCGTTAGTAGCATTAATTTCAATCTGAGGTAAAGTAGGCACCTTCCCTTCTAACATATCCATTATAACTTTATTTAATTCGTTAGTTATAATATTAAAAGCACCAGTAATCGTTAGAACTTTTAATAGATCTGAATTGAAACAACTCATCTCGATAGTGTCTAGAAATGGACGTCTTGCTCCTATCATAGAATCACAACCTACGATAATATAACCCATGTTTTTCTCCTTAAATTCTTCGATGGCTTTTTTTGCTGGAGCATCAGAGATTACAATCGTAGGAATACCCCCTGCTAATTCTCTTGCTGCTTTTGGTCCTTTTAATGCTGCGTTTGGGCTGGACATTAAGATTAAATCAGGTTCGAACTCCAACAATTTTCTCATAGTTTCTACGCATTCCTCTGGGGGGTTCATCTTCGCTCCCGAGGTAACTTCTCGCACTTTAATTCGAGTAGCTTCAGCCCTTTCATCCAGTAAAAAAGCAAGCAATAGCGAAGAACCAATTGTCCCATTTTTTAGAATTCCAATCTTCAAAAATTTTTCTTCACTCATTTTTGACAACTTTAAATTTATTAAACAATATTTTGATAAATTCTATTAGTTCTTTTGATTGATAATTAATTAACGTTTTTAGTTTTTATTTTAAATTATTAAAAATTGTAATTATTATCAAATTTAGATATAATATAAAAAGTTGATTAGAAAATGGAATTAAATGGAGTGGAGATAGAAGATACTTTTTGCGAAGCCTTCGGAGCGGTTTTTACTAGAATTCTAGTTACTGCAATAAATGAGAAATGGGTAAAAATTGCCAGTCAAATCGCAACGGGCTACGGAACATCAACAATCCACTGTGATGCAGAAGCAGGAGTTGATGTGTATGTCCCAGCGGACAAAACTCCCGATAATCGTCCAGGAGTTGCCTTGATGTTTTTTAAAACTAAAAAAGATAAGATGGATCAAGTGTTGCTAAACAGAGTAGGGCAATGTATATTAACTTGCCCAACTACAGCTTGTTTTGACGCTTTGAATACCTCTCTCGTTCCAGAAAAAGATTTTGAAATCAAGACTGGGTATAAATTAAAATTTTTTGGAGATAAATTTGAGGAAAAAATTGAGGGATCTTATCCATTCGAAGCATGGAAAATTCCTGTTATGGATGGAGAATTTGAAGTACAGAGCGTTTTCAAAGTCGGAAAAGGAATCGCTGGAGGTAATTTCTTAATATATGGTGAAACACAGAAAGCCACATTAGAGGCTTCTGAAAAATCTATTGAAGCTATTAAAGATTTAGAGAATATCATAACCCCTTTTCCAGGTGGAATAGCGCGTTCAGGTTCTAAAGTTGGTTCAGCCTATAGTTTCTTAAACGCATCAACAAATGATCCCTTATGCCCAACTCTCCGACAGAAAATCGACAACTCCCTATTAGGAGAAAAAGATAATTGTGTATACGAAATAATACTTGATGGTGCATCTGAGGAAATCATCAAAGAGGCAATGAAATTAGGTATACGCGCTGCCGTTCAAGTTCCGGGGATTAATAAAATTAGTGCGGGCAATTACGGAGGGAAACTAGGAAAGTTTCACTATCGACTTCACGATGTTTTAGCTTAAACACTAATTCAAAAAGAAATTTAAAGTTAAAATAAGAATTTTTTTCCTATTTTAACTTTCTTTTTATTTTTCTTTGTGGTTCTTTAGAGAGAGGTTCAACTTTTCCTACTTCATCTTCCTCAATTTCTTCTTCTTCTTCTTCTTTTCTTCTTGAAGGACTTGGCTTCACTTTTTTTGCAGGTTTTTGCTGAGCTGATTTTTTAGAAGGTGCTTTTTTCAACTCTACAGATTTAGGCTTAAATTTCTTGTATAATATACCCACTCCTACCAACACGCCAAGTATAATCCCTATGGAAAAACTAATCCAAGGCAGAATAGGTGTTAATAAATCAGGTAATATATTGATTTCTTGGGGTGCTAAGCCAAAATCTGAATTAAGGAATGTCGTATCACCATCAATATCGGTTACGGAGATGTAAGCATACCAAATGCCAGTTATTAATTCCTCTGTACGAATTGTTATCCTCATACCAGGCACATATTCTCTTGTGATATTATACCAATTGGCTTTTTCATCTAAAAGTGCTACAGTAATATAAGCAATTGTGTTTTCAACATCGGTTACATCAAAATTAAAAGTTAAATCTTCACCATAATTCACGGTAATACTTTGGTTATTGCTTAATCCGTTTACGAAATAGCCTAAAATTTCGGGAGGATTATTTTCAATAATTATAGATGTAATATTGGAGTTTATTCCACCGTACTGGTCTTCAACTTCGATAATTATTTGATATATGCCTACTGTTTTGTTAGTAGCTACAGAAAAAGTAGTTGAGAAAGTCCAGTTATTATGGTTTGTTAATTCAATTGGAGCTAATAATTCCCCAGTGGATGTTTGGATTACCATAGAAACGGTTAGATTTTCGGGAAGTGTGTCTGGATCTTGGTCTGTTGCATTTAATGATATTATACAATCTTCTTCTCTTTTTAAAGGATCTTTAGAAAATTTAATTGTAGGAACTGAAATTTCAGGTAAAGTATTCAAAACTCTAAAAGGTAGATACGCAGCTTCCTTAGTGCCACTTGAAACATCAGTCATGTTAAGTTTAATATAATAGATTTTATTTGAGAATTCAAATCGATCATCAATTAGAATAGAGGTATGGAAAATATCATTACCAACATTAAATAGAACATTATGTAAAGTCTCGTTATCACTGTCAACTATCGACACATTCCAGTTAAAATCATAGGGTTGAGGGAAATTACTTACACCTAAATCAGCATCGAGGGTATCACCCCTATTATATTCTGTTTTATCAGGGGATATGAAATAATTTGTCGTAATTGTGAAATTTGTTATCGGGATTGAGGAACTAAGAAGAGAATCTGACACATTATATATCAGAAAGCTAACGTTTTGAAACCCTAATGGAACGTTATACCCCGGTTGAAAAGTATATGTAAAATTTTCTGTTCCTCCAACATTTATCATATTAAAATCTCCTACTCCTCCGTTTGAATAATGAATTTCCATGATAGTATAATTAGGGTTGGCGAATTTTGAAGCGTTTATGTTAAATTTTACAGATTCGAATAACTTATAAATTATTGACGCGTTCTGAGACATATCCGAGTAATCTAACGAGGGATTCCCGTTGCTAGCGGTTTTCACTTCAGGATCGGTTTTAAAATCTACTATGAATTTATTGTTATCGTTGTTTAATGTTGTTATGTTGTTTACATTAATTGAAATAGCCCAGATACTCAGGAATATTGAGAATAGAGTAAGAGCAAGTATTACATTTTTAATAAATCGCTTTCGTTTAATCATCAATCTCATCTTCTTAACATTTTATTCTTTATCTCTTTGTTTTTATATATTAAAATAATGCCTATAGGAATTAACACAGGAAGAACATAAAATAGAACTAAATTGAATGATGACAGTTCCATCTGTACTTCAAAGTAGTATCTTACAATAGGTTCATCCAAACTATCTCTTATTTCAAAAGTATACGATTTTTTTCCAAAATCATAAGGATTTATGCTAGGAATTACTTCAACTACGATTCTGTTGATGCCCGATCCTAAACCATTGAGATTAGCATCAACTTGAACTCCGTTTACATAAATTATAAACGGTTCAGAAGTATCGTGGTTATTCCGTATAATTAAAATAAACTGAGCTACACCACCTTGCAGTATTGTTTCTGGAAAAGTAGCGCTTATAATTTCGAATTTCTCTATTATCTCTACGTTAAATTGCTTACTATAAAAATCTGTATCTCCCTTTGAAATTTTCATAGTGACATTCACGATATGAGTTTCTGTGTCTGTATAGTTTAAATAGTAATGGACAGTTTTAATTTCCTTTTCGTCCAAAACTGTTTCTTCCCTGAGAATTAAATTATCATCTTCGTAGAAACTAACATTCAATGTTTGGGAACTATTTTGAAGGAAATTAATCAAAGTTAGCGAACTATAAGCGCTCACTCCATTAACTATCGTGTTTTGATAGATAAAATTAGTATAATCAAATGAATGTCCTATATTTATTACTTTAGATATTTCTAAGTAGGTGATATTACCCTCCGAAAATATAAAACTTAAAGTATGTGGCCCTATAACTGCGCCGAGAGTAGCTGTAAGATTAAACGTAACATTAGTTAAGACAAGAGTATTAAACGTAATATTTTGAACTTCGTTAATTATGTCAATTCCCTCCATGGAAACTGTTAAATTTACATCTTGATGGCGGGTATTATTGATTGGGATGGTAATGTTAATAACAGGTCCCTGAGATAGTACATCGGGTAAACCTAAAATTGGCGAGTCTACTAAACCAGAGATTACGTTAAATTGTTTTAATAAATGAGCCATTCCAAATTTTGTTGAGTTAACAAATATTTGAAGGGAATAATCCTGGCCTATTTCAAACGCATCAGTGATATCGTATAAAAAGGTCGTGGATGTACTCGTAACTTGCTGTGATAATGTATTTAAAATTTCGTTTTCTGGATTTTTAAATATATAGCTAATAGAAGCAGTATCAATTTGATATTCGATTGTAAATGATTCATAAGTCCACGTAGTTGTATTATAATACGTATCAGTTTTACTATATGAGTAGATACTTGTAATATTTAAAACATCTTGATTAAATATAAAATCAGGAATTTCACTCGTTACATTATACTCAGAATTTAGCTGAGTATTACTATAAATTTCGAGAGCATTTAAATAAGCTTCGCACAATCGTAAATTTGTGTATAAGTTTTTATTATCGTTAACAGGGGAATCTATCGATGATTTATAAGAATTTACAGCTCCATCGTAAAAAGAGTTTTCAAAAGTGGTAAACAGTTGCCAAGCTCTATTATAATATGTTATGTTTCCCGTGTATTCGAAAAGTTTTAAGCACGCTGACATCATTATAGAATTTGCTTCTAGGTCAATTGATCTATTAGCTCCGGAAAGCCCCCAGCCGGAATCACGGCTTTTTTCATATGCATTGAATCCCGAATCCCATAATGCATCCATTATATTAAATAGAATTGTAGCATTTTTAAAGTAAGTAGAGTCGTTTTGCATTCCTGATTCTTTCCAATATTCTAACAATGTTATAATTCCCAAAGCATTAGTTTGTAAATATTTATAAGTGCTTCCAAATTCAGAAGTCCAATCGTCTTTACCGTAAAACTCAAAACCTCCGTAAGTATTATCCCATAACTTATCTAAAAGTTTATTTATTGTAATATTAGCCAATTCAAATGCCCTATTCTTTATGTCGATATTTATACCAAGTTGCTCGTAAATCCGATGAATTTCTAAGCAAGCCAAAACAGCATACAAATTACTTTCTGCGTATTTGTCTGTAGTTGAATTAGTATTGTAGAAACCGTCGTCAACATCGTCCCAGAATTGGGAAGAGTTAATTAAGAGGAAAATTTCGTCGATGGAATCCTTTGGGTAAACATTATCAATGTTTATGGTATTAATTTGATCTCCGATATTTTCTATTAGCAAAAAAATTGGCATAAGATTATCAATCAAATATCGATCGTTGTCAAATATCTCACCTGTTGTGTTATCAACAGCCCTAACGAACCCATAACTATCTTCATTAATACTATCTTGATACCATAACGGTGACTCTCGCAATTTTAAATAAGTATCTAAGGTTTCTATGCCATCCGTATCGTTTTTTAATAAAGTCTTGTATAAAAGCAAATTATCGACTGAATATACTTTATCAAAACTTACGGCTCCGAGACTATTTCCAAATCTATAGTAAGTATCTTTGTCCATATCCAGGTCAGACACATAATTTGTTCTAAAAAAATTCCAAATATTACTAAAATTAACCGTAAACGGATCCAAAAAAATTTCTGGACCTGCTGCAATATTTAGGTTAACTTCATCCAAAATATCGAAATCTTGATAGAAATCATCTGTACTGCCACTAAAGGCTTGTTTTATATCATTATCTAAATAAAACGCATTAAATGTGAAGATAAAAATGAAAAAAATACATAAACCCAATTTAAAAAAACTATTTCCCTTTTTTCTTTTCAACTTGGAGGAATTAATGTTAACAAAAATCATAATAAATCTAATTTCACTTAAAATTATTTTTTTATATATATTTTTTAGAAAAATGTTCTTCTCTTTAAAATTTTTTTCTGAAAAACTCGGTTGTTTAAAGATATTTTAACTTTATTTTTTTGTTAATTTTTATGGATATATCCTACTATCTCTGATATTAGCACTCTCTTTTGTTCCATAGTGTCCCTATGTCTAATAGTTACTGTGTTATCATCTAATGACTCGTAATCTATTGTTATACAATATGGTGTTCCTAACTCATCTTGCCTCCTATATCTCTTTCCAATTGATCCCGCAAAGTCAAAAAAAGAAGATACTCTATTGTCCAAGAGGAGGCGATGTACTTTTTTCGCAAGATTGAAGATCTTTTCCTTATTTTTCACAAGTGGAAACACAGCAACAAGATTTGGAGCAATATCTGGTTCAATTTTTAGAATAATCCTCTCGTCCTCTACACTAAAATTAGATTCAAGGAGAGTATAAATAATTCTATCTGGTCCAAAAGCAATTTCAAGAATTTGAGGAATTTCTTTTATATTTTGATCAGTACCCATTGGAATATTGAAGTTCTGTTTCGAGAATTGTCCATGTCTTTTTAAATCGTAATCAGTTCTATCATGTATTCCACATATTTCAACCCACCCAAATTGTTTAGTGTTAATCTCTAAATCCCAAGCATCATCTGCATAATGAGCCATTTCTTGTGGGGCGTGTTGTCTTAACCGTATTACTTCGTCTGAAAATCCCAATTTTGATGTTAGATAGTAACCTAAATATAAACAATAAGCAAAAGCGGGTTTCTTAAGCACATTAGTTTTTATTGCTTGTTTTAGGGAAATCCGATTGGGAACTAATACATTTTTTTCTTGAGTTGGCCAATCCAGCAAGGGAAGTTCTTCTTGGTTAAATTCATCATACTCTTCGTAATTATATTCCTGCTCCTTTCCTATGAACAATTGAATTTCAAATTGATCAAACGCTCTCATACGAAGTACCAATTGTCTTGGGGATATTTCATTTCTATAAGCTTTCCCATATTGAAACACTTTAATAGGGTATTGTCTCCGTGCGTCCTGATTTAAACGATTAAACAATAAATAGGTTGTTGTTGCCGTTTCCGGGCGTAAATATGCGATAGTTCCATTTCCAACTGAAGTTTTAAGCATTAAATTATATTCTTCAATTTTTCCTAAATGAGTGTCACATTTTGGACATCTCAATTTGTGACTTAAAGCAAGCGCCTCCATTTCCTCAAAAGTCAATCCATCTATAGCCGTATTGGGAAGTTGTTCTTGAAGGAATTTATCAGCTCTGAGCATTGTTTCGCACTCCTGACAACGAAAAACGGGATCAATAAATCGCTCCAAATGTCCCGAAGCTTCCCACACAATTTCGGGTAATATTTGTGGGCATTCAACTTCACTAAAGCCAAAAGCTCTGAGTTCTAATCTGAACTTTGAAAGAATGTTATTTTTCAACGCTTTACCAGCCGGTCCGTAGGAATAAAATCCCGCTAAACCGCCATATATTTCTGGAGAAGGACCCCAAATAAAACCACGGCGCCGCAATAATGAATTAAAAGTTTCTATATTATCCTCGATCTTCATTTTTAATCAAACCCGTATTCTAATAGATATTAGAATAATTGATAATATTTGTATTTTAAGATTATTCCTCACATTAATGAATTTATTCAGTAATTAGTTTCAAATTTTATTAAAATAAATTTTTATATAAGCTATATGATAGTATTATTATAATTTTAAGTTTTAAATTCAAATTTAATCGCATATAAAATTAATTTATGATTTATTATGATTTTTCAAGATTTTGTATATTTTGACATATGGGATGCCGTTGAATCGGGTCTATACTACGCAATAGTGGGTTTTTATTTTCTTATATTTGCATATTTCCTATTAATGAGATTTAGAACCTCTAAGAAACTATATTGGTTTTATTTTTCGTTATTATTCCTGTTCTTAGCGATTGGTAGAGTATTTTTTATTGTGTATAATTTTTATGCTCCTGAATTAGATGTAACGATGTCTAATTTAGAGTTATTAGGATTGATGATGATATTATATCGATTTGCTACATTTTTTACTTGGATGGGTATCTCGTGCTTGATGGGAGTTTTTGGAACGCTTATTCTATCGCCGATCGCTGAAAATGAAAATTCAGAAAAGGGAGTAAAGAGGTTTTTAAGACAGAAAAATGTTAAAATAACGCTCAAAATTTGCTTAATTGTGTTCCCAATTATTGTTGGAATTCTGGCTTTAACATTATCAGACGCATTATTTATGGATCCCGATTTAAGGGACAAATATAATCCTTTATTTGAATTAGATTTGACATTTTTTGGCTATCCTACAGGTAGATTTGTTCTCAATTTCATTTTGCTGCCTTTAATGGTGTTAGTTATTCCATTTCTCTTTGTTTACTTAGCATTAAAAACATTCGGTGTCTTGAGGCGATCTTACGCACTAAACGCGATAGGATTTTTCATATATTTTACGGGAAGAATTACTCAAGGACTACTCGGTGGATTTCCTCACGTTAGGGCAATTCTACCACCGCTCTTAATACTGTTGTCTCTTTTGATCATCGTGATCGCAAATAATTACGAGCAGTTGAGATAAACTTTAATTTTTCTTTTAAACCTTATTCTAAAAAATAATTTTAAATAAAAATTTTAGTAATAATTAATTAGATATCTTTAAACAGCAGTAAATAATTAAATTTAAATCAGAAGAGATTAATTTATGTCAATCCATGGAAATCAATATATTTTACCGTTATTTTATACCCAAAGTTCTTTGCCTCCTATTAAAGATTATGACGAATTAGCGTTATCTTTTTATTTATTGACGAAGAATCTGAAACAAAACGAAAAAGTTTTATCTTTTTCAAGGTTACTCTGGCCATTTCTTTGCGTTCAAGGAGTAATTAGCACGCATATCATATTAGATGGATTGAATATTTTTTCGAAAAAAGGTAAACTTTCTAACCCTCCAAGACAACCCTTAATTGGACACCTTTTAAGAAATATAGAAAATCGAACGAAAACTGAGCAAATAAAAAAAATTCTAGAAGTTTTACAATATAAGGATAAGGATGCAGAATCAATAGGCGAAAGTGAAGAATCTGAATTTCAGAAACTGAAAATTGATTCATTAACCAATCCGGAATTCCTTCAAACCTTAGTTAAGTTATTACCCCTTGCAGAATTTAAATCTGTTGCAGAATATATGCCTTTAGAAACTAATTTTACAACGGAACAGGCTTTGGAAATTGCAGATACTTATCGTAATACAATTAATTATATGAAAGGGAATGCTTTAAGATGGGACACTCAAATTGAATTAATAGGGAAGGAAGTAGATAAACGGTTAATTGATATTAATGTTCAATTAAAAGATATTAGCTCACGTTTCTCATCCCAGATATCAAAAACATCACAAACAATTGACTCGAGTCAAATAAAAGAAAAATTTGCACTGGAAAGGGATAAGATTGATCAATGGAAAGTTCATGAGAAAAGGAATGTAATAGAAAATATTTCAGTTTTATTTAAAACAGCTGAGAGAAATCTAGAAGAAATTATAAAAAAAAACAAAGCTTTCACTCATACTGACATACTGAAGGGTAGAGTATTTAATGATGTAATTGCTCCCTTCGAAAATCATTTCAAGTATTTGATAGAAGAAGGAAATAATTTTGTACATTCAGTTACATCGCTCACAGAGAAATACATGGCGCTAAAAGAAAAAGCTCTAGAAATAGATGTTGAAGCAGAGAAAAATCTTAATGATTTTAGTTCCTCGTTAGATATGAAACTCCAGGATCGAGATAAAAATCTTTCTGCTTTTGAAGAAGAGAAAGAAGTGAAGATTTCAGAAATAAAAGCTTTACAAAGCTCAATTGAAGACCTCTATTCGCAGGTAAAAAACATCATAAAAACTAAAAATGGAAATTGTTTACAGGAGGCAAAAGATTTAATATCTTGGTCGTTAGTTGATAACCAATCCGACCTATTTTCTCGTCCAATTGTCTGGATATATATGCCATTATATGTTATGTTCATTGAAAACGAAGAAATGCTGGAAGAAAAAATGATTGCTGTTTACCCAGGATTTATAACTAAAGACCCAGAGAACATGTATCAAGAAATTTCTGGGGCTATGCTTAATTTAAAAGAAGCAGTTAATGAACGAATTGAAGATGACATGGCGCTAAGATCAAATTTTGAGTTTTCAAGTGAAAACAGAAATTTACTTAACGATAAAAGCCTCGCAAAAAAAATCCAACAAGGAATTTCTATCCTAAGAAGAACTACGGTATTGAGCGAACAAATGGAAAACGAGTTAAGAAGTAAATTAGGTTTAATATTCACTCAATAGCATTCCTCTCATAAAATGCTTGGAAAAAAAAGATAAAGAATATTTTGAATTAGATTAAAATACGTATTATTTACTTTATCATAATATCTTACTATTTACTTTATTACAAAAAGTTAGTTGAACTACTCAATGTCAAGCTCAAGATTAAACTTAAAAAAAAAAAAAATTCGAAGTTATTTCCTTAGTGTTGACAAGAAGGATAAAAAAGAGGAAGAAGTCGAATCGCTAGAATATATCCAAATGAAATTACCAGTTTCAGATATAACTCCAGAATTTGAGGAAAGCCTTACAAAAAAAGTAAAAAGTAATATTCTTAGAGCGAAAATTAGAGAAGCAAGTGAAGAAGACCTCCCAAGTGTAAAGTATCTCTATGATAGATCTTGGTTAACTTCCAATACTCCTTTCAGACCAATTGAAAGAGAGACGTTGAAATCTATTTGGGAATATCCCGAAACTATAATATTAATCGCAAAAGTTTATGGCTCCGATGCTGGGTTCGCCATACTCGATTGTGAGGGTGAAAATCAAGAGATTGGTGTAATAGCAGGCATGGGAATAATACCACGTTTTCAAAGAAAGGGTCTTGGAACTGTTATAGGTATGGCAGCATGGACCTATTTTAAAAACAAAGGAGTCCAGGAATTACGATGTGAAGTATTTACAGGAAATACAGTATCGTATCAGTTCATTAAATCTATTGGTTTTAAAGAATTTGATAAAAAAACATATAAGCGTGAAGATTTTTTCTCAGAATCATAAAAAACTAAATGAATCTAAAATAAAAAAAACAGCTTAAAATATTTTGAATTGGTGGGACTGTTACGCTAAAACTTAAAAGTACAGAACTGGTTAAAGGACTTTCCATTCTGATAATACTGATCTCCAATGCACTTAATTACTGGTTAGTGTTTGATGTTGAATCTATCTATAGTATCACCTTTTTGCTTACCAGCTTGAGCTTATTTGGTCCTACATTATACATATTTACCATTTCATTCTCTATTTCATCCACTCTCAATAAGAAAATGGGAAAGATTCCTGAAAGATCTGACAGAAATATAGTATTTCTTCAAGGTTTTTTCATGATTTCATTAGGATTTGTGTTGAATTTAATAATAAATACAAATTCCCCTTTTCCTCAGAATCTTTGGGGTTGGAATATTTTAGTTTTTTTAGGCTTCTCACAATTTATTAGTTATTACATCTTCAAATTAGTCAGATGGGCTAGATTTGTTGTTGGCTTGAGCATTATATTTTTTACACCAGGGATTAGAGAAATACTATTCATAGGAAAAGACATGAACCCGATAATTAACATTTTATATTTCGTCGTTGTATCACCTTTACCGAATTTCTCTTTATTACCGTATGCCTCGATTTCTGTTTTCTCTACTGTGTTTGGAGAATTCATATATGAATCTATCGCTTTAAATTCAGATACGGCTAATCTACATTCTACGAATTCAATACTTAAATACGGGACAATTTTACTAATTTTTGGACTTCTGCTTCCATTCATTGATGTAGGATTCATTATTACGCTGGAGAATTTTGATCCGTTAAAGTATCCGTTTATTGACGCTATTCCCATTTTAAAAGCGTTCCCTACTACATTTGTCTCGGGAATACCAATATTTCTATATGCAGGAACTCCGTCTAACCTTTTTATATCAATGGGAGTTGCGTTGCTTGTTATTGGTAGAAAGTATTACAGAAAGGATGTCTTACAAATAAAAAAATTAAAATTGAATATAATTTCTCTATTTGGGAAAAATTCGATAACTTTATTCTTTCTCCAATTCATATTCTTACCTCTTTTTTATCAAAAATTACCTTTGCTAATGTTTATTCCATTTTTAATAGCTTACATTGTATTATTAGGATTTTCAATGCATTTATGGCAAAGATATGCAAACTCTATACCTTCATTTGATTGGATGCTTAATAAAATAGATGAGCGTCTTAAAAAAATTTAATTTTGATTTTCTGTATCTTTCAATGAGTTAATTTTTCCATCTATTATGGCCTTATTATATTCATCTTCTAACTCAGCGTAAAGTTTTTTTGCACTTTCAAAATTAATTAGCGCAAGATCGTATAACTGTTTGGAAACATAAATATCTCCTAGCTTGTTATGAATATCTGCTGCAATCTTGGATTTATTTATATTCTCATAAATTTCTAAAGCTTCTTCATATAACTGAATAGCTTTTTGATCGTTTTGTAAATATTCTTGAAAAATTTTAGCAGCTTGATACTGCATTTCAGCACTTTTTAGTTTATCTCCAAATTTCTTGTAGATGTCTTCAGAATAACTAAAATAATCTATAGCTTTCTTATCTTCGCCTTTTAGAGAATAAAACTTAGCAATTGTTTCCAAAACAATTCCTTCTTTAATATTTTCTTGAACTTCGAATGTTCTTACAGCTTCTAAACTTTTTAATAGGTAATCCTCAGCCTCTAAATCATTGTCCCATAAAGAATGTAAGTTACCTAAGTAAAGATAACACTCCCATTCCAATTTTTTCTTCGTGAAAAGAGAAATTTGATTTTTTATCCCTTCGACAAGCTCTAATGCACTTCTTAAGTAGTTAAATGATTGATCGTAGTATTCTTCTCCCAGATGATAATACATTTTCCCATACTTAGTACGTGTTTGGATTACTCCATATATATCATCAGTCTGAATAAAAAAGTCGAGATTCCGCTTCAAGATTCTCTTTATGCGATCGTAGTCTTCTAAGGAAAGCAATATCTCTACCAAATTACTAGCCGTTTTTATCGCTTCTAATTCAGAATTTTCCTTTTCAGCTAAAGTTAAAGCCTTTTGATAATATTTATTAGCGTTCTCTAAATCATTTAATAAGTGATAAACATTTCCTAAGTTATTCAAAACATGGATTTCTTTCTTATAATCGTCAATTTCTTCTAAAAAACTTAGAGCCCTATCAAAATGATAAATTGCTTGGTCAAAAAATCCAGTTTCTTCATGAATAATCCCAATTTCGTTATGAACTATGATAAGATTCATAATATTTTCCTCTTCTGTGAAATTCTCTAATGCTAATTCTAAATTTTTCAATGCGTTTGAGAAATCTCTTTTTTTATAAAAAAGGCTTGCTTTCTTGAGAAGTAAATTACCAATGTTTTTTCCTAATCTCTCGCTATCAGTAAGTTGAGTTTCGAGTTGAGATAACTCGTGTTCAATAGTTTCATCATCGATTA
>JAHQWJ010000108.1 GCA_029856125.1 Promethearchaeia archaeon
TATCTTCAATCTTTTGAAGCTTTTGGTTTAAAATTTCAATTCTTTTTTTTAGAAAAGTTCTCTGGAATTCTAAAACTTGTGATGTTTCCATTCCAGGTTTATGAGCCATTCGTGCAAAAGGAGACCTTTGATCAAAAAGTCCATTCAGTTCGATACTATTTAGTTCGTCCTTAATTCCAAATGTAGAAGTGAGCATAGATCTCATAGATTCTCTTATTTCTTGCTCCTTTTTAATCATTATTTCAAGCGTATTCTCACCGTCCTCTGTGATTTCATAAGTTATTGTTTTTTCATCTCTATCAGGTGTATGAATCGAGCTTATTAGATTTTTTTCTCGTAAGTCTTTAAGAATTGTATAAATTGTTGAGTCTGTGGGTTCCCACCCTCCAAAGGTGCGTTCTTCTATAGCTTTTTTAATTTGACGACCGTGCATAGATTCATTCTCTAAAACCATTAATACTAAGGTACTAATAAATCCCTTTTTCATTGCTTTTTCAAATTTCCCGGCAATAATTTCGACCAATAAGCGTCACTCTAAAAATTGTATTGATTATTTTTATTAAAATCGAAATGTATCAGTTATCGATATAATGGAGATATCGGTTTCTGATATAAACTTTGTTCTTCTAATAAATTAGAATTTTAATACTCCAACCTATTAATTGTAAGTCTGATAGCTTGATTAATTTGAACATTTTAGCGTTACATAAATTCAGAAGTAACAAGAAAAAATTTAGATTATTGTCTCAAATTAAAAATTGTATAATTAAAATTGTAGAAAAGAGAAAAGGGTCTTAGAATGAATAGATAGAAATTTCTGAAAAGAATTTTTTTAAAATCATTTGACTTCTTAAAACTAGTATAATACGCTTAGATATATTGTTCGTGAAATCTATGAGTGTTTCGAGTATATTATTCTAGTATTATAGTAATATATTATTCTGTTTTCTCGTCTAAATATTAAAAACAATCGTTTTAACAGCTCATAAGGTGGTTTTAATAAAACTTATAACATGTCATATTCCTGAACAATATCTAGCTGGAATTGAATCTCTCGTAAATTTAAATGTGTATCCAAACCGATCTGAAGTTATCAGGGTTGCAGTTCGAGATCTCTTAAAAGCGGAGTTAGGTACGATACTTCAAAAAAAACCAGAATAAAATTTTATTTCCTTTTCTTTATTATTTTTATTCTTCTTCGAATACAGCCAATTGAAAACCCGATTTTTACTGAACAGTTTTTTATTTTACACTATGTTATATAATTTCAATGTTAGGAATAACAGTTTGGATTATTTTCTTTATAGGAAGTTATTTTATTATTTTTTTTGCTGCTGACATCTTTTTGGAAAATTTGAAAGATATTTGCGTTATCTACAATTTATCACCTTTTATTATTGGAATGTTGGATTTAAGAATTTTATAAAATTTATTGAAAAATACCCCAACATTAATGTCATCGTTGCTCACTTAGGTACCTATGAGACTCATAAGTTTTTTGACCTGCTTGATAAGTATAACAATCTTTATTTAGACACTGCGATGGTCTATTTACCTAAAGTCTTCACAAAAACATGGAAAGAAAATATAGAACTTCCCTCTGAAGAAGAATTATTATCTTACGAGGATCGAATATTATTTGGAAGTGATTTCCCTCTTATCTCATACGACTACTCTTGTTCTACTGAGGGATTGTTAAACCTAAACTTACCTAAATCTTTTTACCAAAAAGTATTCTATGAAAACGCAAAAAGAATCTTTGGAATAAATTAAATGATCCTTCTATGTGTTGTCAGTTTCTTTCTTCAAAGCGTATTTGTCAACTCGTACGTACTCTGCGTAGAAAAGCATAAAAAATATCATACCGCCAACGAAGAGAAAAAATGCATCTTGAATTAGGAGTCTTTCCTTAATTTTAAAAAACTCAATTATTATTTATGTTCCACAGTTATTACAACATTTCCCTTTTTGTGGCCTTTGTCAACATAACTATGAGCCTCGGCAATTTGTTCCAATGGATAGCGTCTATCTATGGCCGATTTTATCTTTCCCGCCTCGATAAGCTCTTTGAGAAAAATTAAATCTTCCGCCTTTTCGCTTGCTCCCCCACCTATTACTTTAATTGAAGTCCATAGACCTCGAATCTTATGCGACAGCTTCATGACAGCTTCAAGATAGAATCCTTTTTTCTTTAGCGATTTTTTAACATCTGAGAACGAACTTTTGCCTACTGTGTCAAAAATAATATCGTAGGTCTCACCGCCTTTGCTAAAATCCTCTTTAGTGTAATCAATTACTTTATCGGCTCCTAGAGATTTCACCAATTCTAAATTCGTGGTACTGCATACCCCGGTAACTTCTGCCCCAAAGTATTTGGCTAGCTGTACCGCAAAAGTTCCTATACTTCCAGAAGCTCCATAAATAAGAACTTTTTGTCCGCTCTGGATATTTCCTTCTCTAAGAAAATGTAATGCTGTAATTCCCCCAATAGGAACGGCGGCGGCTTCTTCATGGGTCATATTGACCGGTTTTATTGCAACCATGTTAGCTCCAAACATTGAATCTGATAAAGGTTCTTCAGGCAGACATATGTACTCGGCATAAGAACCAAAACTCAACCCAGTGGTGGTTCCAAAAACTTGGTCACCTTTCCTAAATAGTTTTACATCTTTACCTACTGATTCAATTTCCCCGGCTAGCTCCATCCCTAGTATAGGTTTTTTTGGTTTTCTGAGACCCATCATTATTCGCCCGAAGAACCTTAACAAAAGAGAGTAATTTTTCATGCCACTTCGAACATTAACATCCCCTGCTGCTACTGTTGTCGCATATATTTTTATCAGTATTTCATTGTCCTTGGGAGTAGGTTTATCTACCTCTTTAAGCTGAAGAACATCCGGAGGCCCGTATTTTGTGCATACAATCGCTTTCATAATTATTTCAACTTTTTTCTATAATTTGTAATCCATATTGGATGAACTTAATTATATCATTTTAGTTTTAAAATACTAAATAATTTATTCTCACAATATATGAAATAATTTAATCTTCCTTATGAGTTATATCATTAGTTTTTTCAAAATTCTCAAAAAACTTCTGAGTTTGTTTAAGGAAATCGAGATGTTTTGGTTTCAAAAAACTCATCAGATTATAATTTAAAAACTTATTACGGGTTTTTAACGAGAGTTTTTCGAGAATCTCATCATCAATACATTGAACTTTACCTTTTTTACTACTCATTTTCATTCACTTTATGAATTAGTTCTTTGTCTTAGATTCCTCGGTCTTTCCATTCTGGTTTTCTCTTCTGAAGAAATGCCTTAGCACCTTCGGTGTGTTTGTCTCTTCTGGCAAACATAGACATAATACCTTCAGTTTCAATAAA
>JAHQWJ010000109.1 GCA_029856125.1 Promethearchaeia archaeon
GGGGGTTGTGGTTGATCTTTTAATGAAGTTTTTTACTAATTTTTTAGAATTTGCTTATAAGGATTATGGGGCTTTTAGCATGATGCACCTGACAGAATCTCCTCCTTCTGACAAGAGAGGACCATTTGAAAAAGAATACCACGAATTTAATTATTTAAGAGGTACAGCAAAAGTAGTACAAGATGCAATTGAAGCAAAAGAAATTAATTATTCTAGTCCAGGATTGATAACTTTCTTTATTTATAGCTTGATATTAGGTGGCGCTATAGTAGAACGAAATATGAGGATACTTGAGCAAAATCCTGATTTTAAAGGAGATAGTGTCAGTGAAATTTTATCTTTTAAAACCGATTTCAATAGTTTAGAATTTCGTAATTTCGTTTTAGAAAAACTAGAAATGATTTTGAAGGATTCAGAGATGAATCAGAAAAAATAGAATAAAAATTGAGTCTAGTCTATATTTAGACAATTAGATTAGCTTTTGGATCTAATTAAAAAAAAAAGAAAAAAAATAAGAATTGAGTAAATTTTAACTTTAACTCTTTATATTTTTTTAACTACTCAATTTTTAATTTGATTTTCCATTTACTTCTCAGATACGGTTTTTTCTAAATCGTGATGAATTAGTTTAGTAGAATTTGTTTCATTGAATTTTAATCATTTCTTATTTAACTCATCGTTAATTCCAGCGATTTTTTTTACCATAGTTTTTCGAGATTCAATGTCATATTGAGTTGTTATAGCAATCTGCTCCATAACAGGGCTTCCTCCTCCGTGATAATTTCCAAAAAGAGAAATTCCCCCACTTGCAGAACACAGACAATCACCTACATGCCGCCAGAATTGTGCAGCATTTTCAGGCGCAATTTTTGGATTTCTGGTAATATATTTATAGAGTTTGTCCTTGAGTTTTGAATCCATAAAATCTTTTTCATGTGGGAAAGTTGCTGGAATGCCTCCACAAAGATCAACAATTATCTCAGCTTCACGGAATACGTTTTCTCCCGTTAAACACCTGCCAACATTACAATAGATTGAATCCGGAATGAAACTTCCTGGTCCATAAGGAACATTTCCATATCCAGGCATATAAACTTCTGCTCTACCTAAGTCAGATGCAGTATAACCAGCAGCGTAACCAAGCTCAGTAACAAGAATTAATTCTGCCAATTTTTGCCGAACATGTGGAGCCCTAGCAATGTTGTTATACTCAGCTGCTAAAGCAGCAGTCCCAATCGTCATATCTCCAATTGCAGGTTTACACCCTGAGTAACTATGACGGTGAAAAAGGCCAAAGAGTAAAGCAAGGACACCCCCATGATCGTTTTCACCACATAAAAAGACTCTTTCCCAAGGAACAAATACATCATCAAAAATTAAATACGAGTCTGTTGCTCCTGGTGTGAAACCACGAGGAAAATGTTCTCTTTTTCGTATATTATGAACTGTCACCACTTGGGTTACTCCTTCATAATCTCCCGGAACCGCGAATGCTACTGCATAATCTCTATCTTCTGGTCTTAATGCTCTTGTTGGCATAACTAATAGTTCGTCAGAAACAGAAGCCTCTGAAATATTTAATTTACAACCGCGAACTATAATTCCGTCCTTCTTTTTTTCTACAACATGGACATACATATCAGGATCCGCTTGATCAGCAGGACGCTTGATTCGATCGCCTTTTACATCAGTTTGAGCGCCAGCAGCTACTAAATCTTCTTGTTGAAATCTTAAAAGCCATTTTTTAAAATTTTCATGGTAATGAGACTCTCCTTTATTTAATTTATCAGCCTCATATGAAACATTGTATATAGCGTTCGCAGCATCGCAACCCATGCATCGTTGGATGCATCCACCAACTTTTTGGCATAATTTTCGCGTCATATCTTGCTTTTTATGCAGGTCGTCAGTACTATGATGAATGTGTGTAAAACGATTAATTATCTCACCAGTAAGATGAGATTTTACTTGAATTAAATCTTTATATTCAGGATCATCGAAAGCATCGAAAGTAACTCCTATCGTATTAAAACAATCCATATGAAGATCATCTAACCTATCGAGTTCTTTTCCATTGTAATGCAGATTTGGTTTCATTCTACCTAAATCTTTCATATACTGTTCTTTTGTTCTTACCATTTCTCATCATTTTTTTTTATATATCTTTTAGTTAAATTGCTTATGTATATTTATGACATATTAATTTTAATATCTTTCTAGTTATTCCTAAATGTGAAGGGTTTTTATAATATTACACAGCATTAACAATAGAGGGTTTTAAATTTGGGTTCAGATAGGATTTTAGTGAAGTAAATTAGGATTTTAAAATTTCATTAATCTTTTCTAGTCTTATTTTTCGCGAAATGTTGCTTTTCACAGGATTTAATTCGCCATACAGACTCTTATGGTATACTTCTCTAATTTTTTGGTGAAAGATACCTATTGTAAATCGATGTGCATTGTGTGCAATTTTGATAGCTTCTTCTTTTGATTTAGGTTCATCGCTTAAATATTCAATCTTATCTTTATATTCCTCCCATTTATGATAGGGCATTGCTGGTTGGAGAACTTCAATGAAAGAGAATCCCTCATGTTCTATAGCCTTTATTAGGATTTCAGTCAAATGTTTAATATCTCCAGCGTAACTTCTGGCGACAAATGTTGCTCCTACTTCAATCATGAGCGATATTGCATTGAATGGCATCTCAAAACTTCCTCTAGGTGTGGATGGCCCTTTCCATCCTTGATTTGTTAAGGGAGAAAATTGCCCAGTAGTTAATGCATATACTCCATTATTATGCAGTATCATTGTAATATCCTGATTTCTTTTGGCTGCGAAGATTGTATGAGCTAAACCTTCACCTAATCCGTTTCCGTCTCCAGAAAAGGTTATTACTTTTAAATCGGGATTTGATATTTTTATTCCTTCAGCATTCGAACTATTTCGTCCGTGCAGCCCATAAAGTCCGCTTAAATTCAAATAATCGAAGATTTTCGCGTGGCATCCTATACCAGCCGTTATTACAATATCTTCCCTATTAATTCCTTTTGCTTCCAGTTTTGGGATTGCGTTTCTTAAAGCTGTAAAAATACCAAAATTGCCACAACCAGGGCACCAAGTGATTTCGGCGTTAGTTTTAAGGTTTTCCATATTATTCCAACTCCTCCTTAATTTTAATTGAAAGTTCAATTGGATCAAAGGGACGACCGTCGTATCTTTTAATCACACTTCTAATGTTCAAATCTGACTTTTCCTTAAGAAGAGATGCAAATTGTCCCGTAACGCTTTGTTCAATTACAATGTTGTCTTGATTTATAAATTCTTCTAATTCCCAAACAGGTAAAGGACTTAAATAAATTGGCTGAACGATAGTCGGATTTAA
>JAHQWJ010000110.1 GCA_029856125.1 Promethearchaeia archaeon
CCCGTTCCCGCAAAGCGATTTCCAGGAGTATTTTTAGCAACGGAATTTGGGCCAATTTGTCCCCAAATTATCTCTCCAAAATTGATAAGTCCACCGAATCCACAAAGCGAACCCGATTGTCTTAATTTGAATATTTGGACACCTGCTACCGATCGGGATAAACATCCAGTAATGGTCTGGATCCACGGTGGGGGATTAAGAAACCATGAAGCTCGTCCATACGACGGTACACACCTAGTTAAAAGGGGAAATGTGGTTTTCGTTTCATTTAACTACAGATTAAATGCTCTTGGATTTTCGTTTATACCAGGTATCGTCACCGCCCCCTTAGGATTACTTGATCAGATTACAGCTTTGAAGTGGGTTCGGGATAATATCGAAAATTTTGGGGGGGATCCGAATAATATTACTATATTTGGAGAATCAGCTGGAGGTTGGTCAGTTTCAACTTTATTAGCAATGCCCGAAGCTAAGGGTCTTTTCCATCGTGCGATAGCTCAAAGTGGAGGTTGCAATGCTGCGGGCTTTAGCGCTTCTGAAGGCGAAGATATAAGCGAGCGTGTATTTTTAGAATTAGGGATTCAAAAAGGTGATATCGAGGCACTTCGTAAAATTTCCGCATATGAACTCGTTACTGCTGATTCAAAAGTCTGGGAAGAAAAACTAAAAGAAAAGCATTGGCCTCTTACAACTCCTCCCTATATAGATGGGAAGTATATTCCCGAACACCCTCTGGAATTGATCCGTAAGGGTGCGGCAGCAGAGGTTGATCTGCTAGTTGGAACGAATTTAAATGAATCCACATCAATGAAACCAGATGATTCCAATAATTTCAAGGAAGTAAGTGAAAATGGGATGCATAACTGGATAAAACTTGTTATGAAAACTCTTGGTCAAAATGAAAACAAAGCTGAAATTTTAATAAATGCATATAGAGAAACGAGGAAACATGAAGGTTTTTTATCCGCCCAAAAAGTCCTCGATGCATTTTTAACCGATTTTGAATTTCATATTTCTGCCATTCGAACAGCTGAAGCCCAATCTTTACAAAATCCTAATACTTATATGTATTTGTTTACGTGGCCATCTCCATTTATGGACGGAAAATTTGGAGCCTTCCACACATGTGAAATACCATTCGTATTTGGGATATTGGATCATCCCGATTGGAGCATATTTTCGGATACGAGCGAAGAAGCGAAGAAACACAGTGAAAAAATTATGGATTCATGGATAGCCTTTGCTCGAACGGGAAGTCCTTCTCACAGTGGTATACCAGAATGGCCGAAATATAACATAAAAAAACGGAGTACAATGATGTTAGGCAAGGAGATAAAAGCAGTTGATGATCCCTATGGAAAAGAAAGAATGGCTTGGGATAGTATAATGTAGAATAAATTTAATACAATTTTATTGATTTTAAAAATTCAATTCTTTTAAATTTTATTTTATCCATATCTTCTCCTATCCACATGAGATGACCTCCATGTGTCACCAAAAGCTCAAAATCTTTGAGATTGGTTTGGAGATATTCAGCGTTTAACCATTTTACATCATTATCTTCTTTACTATAGATTAGTAAAGATTTTGCATTAATATTACCAACTGGAATCTTCTCGATTGATGTTAAAAGCTCTAGATCATGATTAAGTCCAAGTTTTCTTATGCTCATTGGAACGGTTGTATCCACAAGTTTTTTTAACCACGTCTTTCTTTCCTTGTCATTTGAAACCAGTTCAGTAAATTTTTTAATTTCTTCCTTGTCAAGTAAAGTTTCTATCTTTAGCATACTCTTGAATACCATTTTGAAAGCTATTTTAATAGCTATTACTCCAATCCAGCTCATAAAATCTTGTATTCTATTATTCATGAATAATTTCGCCAAATATGAATCCATTACTTCCTCACTTGGATCCTCAAATATTGTACTAACACCTGCTTCCATTACTAGAGCGTATGTTCTCTCGGGATATTTATTTGCTAGGTAGAGTGCAAGAGGACCGCCAGCCGAGTATCCCATGACAACCACCTTATCGATTGCTAACTTATCTAATAATTCCACATATTGATCGACTTGTTCCTCATAAGATAGTGGAACAAAAGGTGTTCTTAGATATCCAGGTCTTGAAACAACGAGTAATGAATATCCTTCCTGAACTAGATCATCAATAAGAGTTACTTGGTCAATTCCTCCAGGTCCCCCATGCATAAAAAATAACACTGGTCCCTCTCCAATTAGTTTATAATGTATCTCCCCATTCGAGGTCTTCATTACATCTCCATCATCCATTACTCTACTCTTGGACTTCTTCCACCTCATGAAACTAATTGTCAAGAGAATAATGAAAACTATTATTACAAGTAGTACAGATATTAATATTTGCATAGTCATATACTAAATAGTAATTTGAGTTATTATTAAAATTTGTAAATTATTAGTTACTGCCAAATTGAGTTTAGCTCAATGGATGGAAAGAAAAGCTTGGGATGGAATTATGTAATCTTTACTAATTGTTGCTCGCGTTTTTCATATACACACAAATGAGATAAACCCAATTTTCTTATTTTTTCTATAGTTTCTTCAAACATGTATCCAACGAAATCAGGGCTATGAGCATCCGAACTTAAAACTAAAGGAATTTCACGTTGAATCATTTCTTTAAGAATTTCATCATCTGGAAGTTGACTCCCGATTTGCTTAAGAATTCCTGAGGTATTAATCTCAATAGCCATTCCTTTATTTTTAATATTGTCTAATAGATCCAAGAGCTTTTGCCATATATTATGGGAATAATTGGGGTTATTCGGACGAAATAGGATACGATAAAAATCAAAATGAGCAATAATATCAAAATAATTAGTATCTACCAGTTTTATTAATTTGTTTACATATTCTAATATAAGTTTATCTTCTCCGTATTCTCTCAGGATATCCTCATTGGGACGTATGCTGATTACAGGAGAATCATGCCATTTTATATCATGTATCGCCCCAATTATATAATCCATATCATCTATAAAAGGTTTTAAAACCTCCTTTTGCCGAGTTAAAGCTCTGTCAGGAGTGTAAAAAGTAACTTCTGTGGATATTCGAATGCTAATTTTTTCCTTATATTTTTCTTTCAGTTCTTTTATTTCTTTAATATACCTGGGGAATTCCTCAACTTCCATCGACGCCATTTTAAATAAATCTGCTATTTGTGGATCATTAAATACTGCTCCTAATGGAAAATGATCTGATATTCCTATTTCATTAAGATTCTTCTCAATCGCAGCTTTAATATAATCCTCAATTTCACCTAACGCATGTCCACATCGTCTGTTATGTGTATGGTAATCCCTTAATCTCATTTTCTGAACCGATTTTAAAAATATCCC
>JAHQWJ010000111.1 GCA_029856125.1 Promethearchaeia archaeon
TTTTGTAAAAATTCTCCTCTTCTTCTTCTTCTTTTTGAAATTTCGGATTAATTCTAAATATTTTTGGGGGGATTCTTCCTTTTATAACTTTTTTAGGCGTCCTTGATAGAAGAAGTCCGTCTTTCTTCATTAGTTTTAGGTGCCTAGCAACCGTTGTTTTACCTTGTTCTACATAATGAGTAATTTGAGTAACATTCAATTCATGATGAAGTTCAAGCAGAGCCCATATGTCAAACCTTATTTTATGTTTAGCTATTAATTGATCCCAATCTTCTTCAAATGTATAATCACTTTCTACATCCGACAAAATTTTCATACCCTCTTTATAAAATAATGTTAAATATTAGCATTACTATCATTTTGCTTTTATAAGAACGATTTACCATTATATTCGTAAAAATTTTACAATATATAGAGTAAGGAATGTTATTATTTTTTAAGCCTATATGATACATATTGATTTCGAATATAAAAATCTAATCGAAACGTTTAAATACAAAACGTTCTGTTTTATTCAATAATAGCACGATAGTAAAATCGGGCTAAACTCTAAAAAAAGTGAATAAACTTGAATCGACGAAAAGTAAAAATAATAATTTTAATAGCGTTAGGAATCTTTATCGCTTTCTCTATACTAAATAACGATAACCTCAATTTTAATACAGGTAATAGCGATGAAATTAATTTAGATAACGAATATATAGAAACTTCAGCAGTATCGGGAAGAATTCATATTGATAACAATTGGACCGCTGCCAAGGGTGCGTTAATTTGTACGGGCAATGGGATTTATTCCGACCCTTATGTTATAGAAGATTTTGTAATAGATGGAGAATTTTCGGAAAGTTGTATCTTAATTGAAAATTCTGATGTATACTTTAAGATCGAAAATTGTACTGTTTACAATTCAGCAGTCACTATTGAAGCGGGAATTCGATTGATAAACGTTAGTAATTCCCAATTAATTAATAACAATTGCTCATCTAATCGCAGAGGAATTTTTTTATATTCTAGTGATAATAACACAATCTCGGGAAATACCGCAAATAGCAACCCTGATTATGGGATACTTTTACTTCTGAGTAATTATAACACCGTTTCGGGAAACACCGCAAATTACAACGAATTTTATGGAATGTTTATAAACAATAGTAATAATAACACAATCTCGGGAAACACCGCAAACGATAACTACGAATATGGAATTTATTTATTCAACGCTAATAATAACACTATTTCAGGAAACTTTTTTGATTTCAACAATAATTTTGGCATAATTTTATCTAATAGTGATAATAACGCAATCTCGGGAAACACCGCAAATAACAACGAGGATGATGGGATATATTTAACTATTAGTGATTATAACACCCTTTCGGGAAACACCGCAAATAACAACGATGATAATGGGATAAGTTTAGCGGAAGGTTATAATAACACAATCTCGGAAAACACAGCAAATTACAATACAAATGGGATATATTTATTTAATAGTGATTCTAATATCTTTTCGCTAAATACTCTAATCGGAAACGATGTTTGTATTTATGAAGATATATTATGTGATTTTAATGTTTTTGAAAATAACGATTGTGGTGAAGAAGATGGAATTCCTTTCGAATTGATTATTCTAATTTCGGTTATTAGTGGAGGAGCAGTGATAGGTGTAGTAATCCTACTATTAATTATCCGTAAAAGGAAAAGAATATAATAAAATCCAATAAAATTCTAAGAGGGATATATTAATTCTGAGGGAGAATAAGTCTGACCTCACGAAACAATTCGTTTTTTCTGGAATTGAGATCAAGAGAGAGTATAAATGAGGGTTGAATCCTATATCAAAGTATAGAATTGGAAAAACAGGTTTAGAAACTTAGTTTCTCAAATAACCACACTTAAACAACAAATATCTTTTCTATATCTTTTTTATATCTTTTTTTTTTTAAAATGGTTAAAATTTTAATTCATAAAACCGTAGTTTTACCTTGTTCTACATAATGAGTATAACTGGCGAAATACTCACACCATCTTTATAAATTCATTTTAGATATTAGCATTACTCTTATTATATTTTTATAATAACGATTTATCGCCATAATCGTAAAAATTTTACAATATATAGAGTAAGGAATGTGATTATTTTTTAAGCCTATATATTACCTATTGGTTTCAAATATAAAAATATGATCGAAAGGTTTAAATACAAAACGTTCTGTTTTATTCAATAACGGCACGATAGTAATATCAAGTCATAAAATTTGTAATAAGAGAGAATTAGAGAGTGCGAAATCTATATTTAGCTCTATTACTAAGTGCCATAACTCTAAAATAAAAACGTAATTGAAAAAAATGGATTTGATAAAAATGAAGAAAAAACAAGCAATTCTAGCTATTACAGTTGGAATCTTACTTCTTGGATTCATACCCACAGCTGCAGCAAGTGGAAAGGTTACAAAAAGGCCATTGGCAGATTGGTTAGTTCCGAATTATAGCAATTTTCCTTGGGGTGAGCAAAATTGGGCTTTTGCTGACTATGGCGACCCTGCTAATAATTTAGTATGTAAGATGGGGCTCCCTTGGCCTAAATCCGGTTTATTGTGGGCGCCATGGTTTATAAATGACATGGTGTACGAAAATGGTTTGGTAGACGGAGACACCATAATTGATGGAAAAATCACTGAACGAGTGCTAAATGATGGAAAAGCTTTAATCACTTTACATTTAGATGTAAAAAATGCACCCCTGACTGTGTACGATTTTGATGAATTTATTCTTTATTGTTTTGGTGTCACTCTTGTTGAACCTCAAGCGGTATTAGGCTCTGGAATCGATGGATATATGGATTATAAAGTAGTAGCTAAATTTATTATCCCTGAACCTGGAGCAGATTTACCCGACACATTTGATATCTGGTATAATTATATCTCGATTAGTATTTCTGGTACTGGTTTTGGAACGCTAACTGAACGTGCTGTTGAACTCGGTTTTGCAGAGACCGCTGGAGCAATGGGGAGGGTAAGACTTCACCAAATTGCACTCTTTAAACCCGATTTTAAAGTGGATCACCCTAAATATGATGCCTCATATGGTGATTTCTGGCCTGTAGAGAATATAGAAATTTTTGAAATGAGTTAAATTACACTTAACGGAGAATATTATCAATTGTTAAATTTATATATAGAAATCGGAGGAAATATTTTAGATAAAACGGCTTCTCGATGAACCACGCCTAAATCAATTACCCTCCTACTCTATATATCTTTTTTTTTATAATTAAGAATTTCTTCTAGTTAACAATTTTATTTTATTGAAATCTCAGAATAATCCTATATTCTTCGTGAAACAAGTCTTT
>JAHQWJ010000112.1 GCA_029856125.1 Promethearchaeia archaeon
AAACAGCAGAATACCAACGAGAATTAAGTTACGATTTATCTGAAATTACTCCGACGGTTGCAAAACCCTCCAGCCCAGGAAATGTAGCTAAAATTGAAGAAGTAGAAGGAACTGAAATAGATCAAGCTTTCTTAGGAAGTTGTACTAATGGAAGAATGGAAGATTTAAGAATAGCTGCCAAAATTTTAGAGGGAAACAAAATTCACCATAAGGTTCGAATGATAATAACTCCTGCCTCAAAAGAAATTTACTTACAAGCCTTAAAAGAGGGATTATTAGAAATTTTTTTACGCGCTGATGCTATAGTTACTAATTCGACTTGTGGTGCGTGTATTGGGGGACACTTAGGGGTTTTAGGACCTAATGAAGTATGTATTAGTAGCACAAATCGTAATTTTAAAGGTAGAATGGGAGATCCAACTTCAGAAGTTTATTTGGCATCACCAGCTACAGTTGCCGCGTCAGCAATAAATGGAAGTATAAAAGATCCACGGGGGTTGATCTAATTATAGATCTATTAAAAGGGTATGCCTACATTCTGGGTGATGACATTAGCACTGATGATATTGTTCCAAGTCATACTCTGACGATGAGAGATCCTAAAGATATGGTTAAACACACGTTAGAATTCATAGACCCGTATTTTTCCAAAAATGTTGACAAAGGAAATATCATTATCGCTGGAGAAAACTTTGGAATGGGTAGTTCTCGTGAAGAAGCTGTTCATGTCTTTAAGCTTATAGGTATTAAGGCTGTTATTGCGAAATCTTTTGCTAGAATATATTTTAGAAATCTTATGAATAACGGTATACCGGCTATTAGTTTGAAATGGGACTTAAATCAGTTTGTTAAAGAAGATAAAATAGAAATATCATTACTAAAAGGGATTATTATTAACAAATCAAAAAACATTACACTAAACTTCGAAAAGATTCCCAAATTTTTAATGGATATATTGGAAAGCGACGGTGCAATTAATCAACTAAAAAAAACGCTTTAATATTCGTTATCGTGATAATTCCTCTATTTCTTTTTGAATTGCATCAATTCTTTTTTTAGCTTTAATAAGAATCTGAGTTTTTCCATATTTGGAAAACCACTTTTCAAATCTCTGCTCTATCGAAACATCCTTTGTACCAGCTATATATTTATCAGCAAGGCAGATGATCTTTTCTTCAAGAGTTAATGGCATGTAATCCCTTTCTGGTAGCCCTACTTGTTTCGCATCTTCATTGTCTAACCCTCCTAACATATGAGTTTCACAAATTCTCGAGAGGCGCTTTGAAAATCCTCTTTCTTTTAAGATATTAGCTCCAATTATGCCGTGTTTGAAATCATGAGTTTTAGATCTACCAATATCGTGTAAAATACCTCCAATTTCAATTAAATCTTTATCAATGTCTCTATCATTTATTTTTTCTGCTATTTCTAATGCTTTTTCCGCTACCTTTAAGGAATGACGTCTTACATGATAGGAAACTTTTAATATTTTTAGTAAATCAAAAGCAAAATCGCTATTAGGTAGATTTTCTTCACTTGCCATTAATCTTTAAGAATTAATTATTTACTTTAAGGTTTAGTTATTCAACTGAGCATTATATATAATTCAACCAATAAAAAATAGTATGGATGATTTCTAGAAAAAGGATATTTTTTAATAAACTTCTTCATATGGTCCACTGACAAATCCTCCTAATAAACCTCCAATAACAGCTCCTAAAACGGCGCTTAGAATTCCGCCAACTGTAACAGAAAGCTGAGCTCCTTGAAACAGAGCCATTAAATCTTCTCCAGAGATAACGCTTAATAGCATCCAAATTAAAAATCCAATTACAATTACTAAACTGCTTGCGATAACCCCTCTTTTTAAGCCTTTAGAAATGGTACCGCTCACATAACCAATAAAAATGCAAGCTAAAACCTGTGGAGCAAAAAATTTAGTAATAGAGGGAGTTCCCGTAAAAAAAGCAATTAAATCAAATTTAAAGTTCGCTCCTATTTGTAAAACGATTACTTTTAATATGTCAGTTTGTAAATAAATCTGTATTTGAAGAATAGTGGCTTCCATATTAAAAAAGAAAACTGTGAAAAAGCTAAACACTATACCAACAATAATACCTAGCACTAACCGATAGGAAACCATTTTCAATCACTCCTGTTAGAATTATTAAAGGTTAATAATAAATAAAATAATTGTGATGTATTAAATCTTTAGTTCTAAGAGAATTAAAGTGTGCTTTTAATAAAATATTAAAATTATGACGTTTTATTTTATTTATCAAAATTATATTTAATATACCACATCGCTTACTTTAGGGTAATTAATTTGGCTAAAAGAAAGAAAAAAACTGATTCCAACGAGGATTCTGAAATAGAAAAAGAGGACAGTATCAACGAAGATTTAGAGAAAGAATTCGAAATCGAATTTGAAGAAGATTTTGAAGATGAGCTGGATTTAGAAAAGGAACTCAATTTACTCGATACAGACGATATGGACGCTGATGTCGGAGAAATCGAAAAAATTATAGATAAGGATGAAGAAAAGAAACAATTATACCTAAGTTCCGGTATCCACATTGGAACTAAGTTATTAACTGGTGATGCTAGGCGATTCATTTATAGACAAACTAATTACGGGTTGTACGTAATAGATTTAACTCAAACCGACGAACGCCTTCTCACAGCGGCTAAATTTCTTAGTAAATACGTGGAGGAGGGTAGCGATAAAGTAATTGTCTCATCAGTTAGAAGGTACGGAAAAGAACCCGTGAAACAATTTTGTAAAGTGCTTGGGTGTCGAGCAATCACCAAACGGTTTATTCCTGGATCTTTAACAAATCCTATGATAGACGATTACATTAAAGATGCATCGGTTGTAGTCATCGTCGATCCTCACGCTGATAAAGTCATTTTAAGGGAAGCTAAATTGGCTCGAATTCCTGTAGTGTCATTGTTTGATACTGACGATGTCCTTGACGGCATAGACCTCGCAATTCCCGCAAATAATCGAGGGAAAAAAGCGTTAGGACTCGCTTTTTGGTTTATGGCGAGACAGATTTTATTGGAATTGGGTAAAATTTCAAGTGAGGACGATTTTCCTTACACGTTAGATGAATTCACCTCAAAAATCGTCCCAGTTTATCGTCAAGAGAACGCACCACCCTCACGACAGTCACCATCCCGACAGTCATCCTCACGACCGTCATCCTCACGACAGTCAAGATAGCATAGCGCAGTTATATTATCTATAAATTATTTTGTGATTTTTCCTCTATTTTTTATTTGATTCCTTTCTTTTCTTTTTATTCTATGCATATCACATTTTTAATCAATCTTTTATTTTCATTAATTAGAGAAGTTTTATATCAAATGTGAAAGAATAATGAAAAAAATTATAGCTTTTGCCGGAAAAGGGGGTGTTGGTAAAACAACAAGCCTAGTTCTTCTTCTGAAATATATCCTTGAAAAAAAAAAAGCACAAGATATTCTTGTTATTGATTCAGATCCGGATGCGAATGTTGCTGATGTCATTGGTGAAGAAGTAAAATTTTGCGACACAATTGGAGGAAAAATGAAGGTTTTAAAAGATAAAATTCAAAGTCTGAAATTATCGCCTAACACACCTAAAAATCAATTGATTGAGGCTGATGTTTATAATTGCTTGATTGAAATGGACGAGTTTGATCTATTAGAAATGGGTAGGCAAGAGGGAGAAGGATGCTATTGCTTTATTAACGATGTTCTTAAAAGGGTAATTGATACTCTTTCTCAAAACTACGACTTAACCCTTTTAGACTCACCAGCGGGATTGGAACATTTTGCTCGTAAAACTGGTCGTGATGTCACCGACCTTGTAATCGTGTCGGACGCTTCAAAAATGGGGATTCATACCATGAAACGAATTTTAGAAATTATAGCCGAGTTAACGCTAAAATTTGAGCGTATATGGATATTAGGAAATCGCTTCCCAGATAATCTAAAGAACATTTTAGCAGAAGAGGTTGAAAATCTAAATGATGACCGAGTTAAATTGCTTGGATTCATATCTAATAACGAGGAGATTAGTAAGATCAATATAACTGGTGGTAATTTAATTGATTTACCCGAAGAAAATTCCTCCTATCAAGAAGCAAAAGAGATTTTTGCTAAGATAATTTAAATTTATTTTCTTATTTTCTTATTGAGGTTTTCGCAGTAACTTCTTTATATTTTAATAGGAACTGCCTTTCTTTTTTCATAATAGTATTAAATTTAGCGTCGATCTAAAGTTTCTCTTATAAAAGTGAAATATTATTAAGCTAAAAAATTAAGTAATCATAACATAAATTATTTTAGAGGCTCAAGAAAATGGGAGTTCTCTATATTTTATGAAAGGAGTTTTATAATGAGTGAAAACAAGAAAAAAATTTCAACATTGAACATGCTTTCTTTTGGCATGGCAGATTTACTATGGGCACTCTTTACCGGAATTTTCGGAGGATTATTCTTTATATTTTGGGAAGTTGTCGTAGGTTTAGACATTATAATAATAACTCTTGCCTATACCATATTCGCTGTCTGGAACATAATTAACGATCCTATCGTTGGATATCTTGCAGATCGTCCGAGAAAATTCTGGAGTAAACTTGGTAAAAGATACCCGTGGTATATAATTGGAGGTATACCAGCAATACTATTTCTTGCCGCTATATTTAGTCCCCCGTTTTTAGATCCGGTGGATGCTGCGTGGATTTATTTTGCTTGGATATTAATATCGTTGTGTCTTTATGAACTATTTTATACGATAACACAATTGAACCATGTTGCGTTATTTCCAGACAAATTCCGCGGAGATAACGATAGAAGGAAAGGTGGTTTCTGGCGAATGTTTTTAGGAATTCTCGGGACCGCAATTGGATTTATCGTACCTCCATTTCTCATTGATACTGATTATGCTTCCTCATTTGCTAGCATGGCATGGATTTTTGTAATAGTTAATCTGGTAATTTTCGCGACTTCCATTCCAGGACATCGAGAGAGTAAAGAATTGAAGGATCGTTACGTTAGAGAGCAAGAAAAGAGAGAATCTGTCTCGTTTTTCCACGCGTTGAAAATCGTTGTATCCCATAAGAATTTTATGGTGGTAATTTTAGTGTTTTTGATGGATGGAATAATAGGTGCTAGTCTTACTGCATCAATCCAATATGTTACTCTCTATATTCTAGAGGAACCAGAGAGTTCTGCCATATTGATACTTGCGCCGTTTATCCTCGCAGTGATCGTTTCACTTTTTCCTTGGTTGTTATTATCTCAGAAAATGAAAAATAATCGGAAAATGTTGATACTCGGTGTTTTCTTGAACACAATAGGGTTATTACCGTTTATGTTCGCCCGAACTACATTAGGTTTTATTATAGCTGCCGTGATATTAGGTATTGGAGGGGGGGCACTTAGGATTGGATCTAGCCCTGTTTTAGCAGATGCGATTGATGAAGCCGTAGCTGATTCTGGAAAACACATTGAAGGGAGTTTTATGGGTGTTTACACGTTTTTCATTCGATTTTCGCTAATTGCTCAGGGATGGATATTTGCGATTGCCCATACATTAACAAATTTCGATCCTAACTCAGCGACCCAATCAGAACTAGCAAAGTTTGGAATACTTTTGCATACGGCTTTAATACCAATGATCCTGACCCTCATTGCTCTTGTTGTTTTCGTGCTTGTTTACGATCTAAGACCTGAAAAAACGAAAGAAATCAAAGAGAAATTGAAAGAATTAAATTTATGATTAACTTTTTTTTTATCAATATTTATCTACTGAATTTTTTAAAGAAAGTCATTAAGTTTCTTATTACGGAAATGCTTTTCTACTCCATTTCTCATTCCAGGTAATTCAAAGCACTGATCCGGGATCATTTTCTTGTAATATTGCTTGTTCTCTCTTTCAGCTATGAATTGAGATTTGTACAATGTTTCGAATATCTCTTCTCCGGAAAATTGGATATCCTCGAAGTAGGGTACTATCTGACGATCTCTACTAACATTTTCTACAACTTCTTTTAAGGGTTGTTGAAACTCGCTAATTGCTCCTTTTTCGTCTATTATCCAAGTTTCACGCGTTTGCTCGTTATACAAACAAATGACGCATTGTGGCCACCTTTCATGAAAATAGAGCAAAACAAGATCAATTACATTATGTTTGAGCGATACAACTCCGAATAATACACCACGATTGTTAATTTCCGTTCGCGTAAATTGTTTTGCCCTATAAGACTCAGTGAATACTTGTCGCATCATTCTATTGATTTTCTTTGCCATTTGAATTCCAGAATTACGCAATACCGCTTCTGGAATTGTAGTTATTTGTCGTTTTATTACTGGAGAATATAAAGAATGGCGATGAAGATTCGTTAATAACTCTTCATGTGAATATCCTCTAGAACATCCGATAACTTCCAAAGGGTCCTTTTTTTTTTCCATTTTCCTTATGAAATTTCTCTTATTTGTATTTCTTTATAATCTTCGTTAGAAAAGTTATGAAGTGTAGTTTGAGTATGACCATCGATTAAGATGTAAGGATCTGCTCTCTTTAACACCACTCCCACAGCTCTCAAATCTTGTCTTCGTTTAAAAACGAACTTTTTAGCGCGCAAATTAATTATTCTTTTAGCTGAAATTGGCCCAATTCCAGGAACTCGGAGCAATTCTTGGTAGGAGGCTTCATTTGGGTTCACACGTCTATGATATTTGAAATATTCTCTTGCCAAATGAATTTTTGGATCTCCCTTAGGTAAATTCCCTTCTTCTGTGACAACTTCTTCTAAATCTTTTAGTTTAAAGTGGTAGATTCGCATTAACCAATCGCTCTGGTATAATCTATGCTCTCTTTCTAAAGGTGCAGCTTGTCTATTTCCTAGTGGTGTACCTTCTATTGGGATGAACGAGGAAAAATAAGCGCGCCTTAAATCAATTTTTTTATATCCCCAATCAATTCGTTTAAGTAAATCCAAATCTGATTCTTGTTCTGCCGCTCCGACTACAAATTGTGTTGTCTGACCACAATTGAGAATTGGGGCTCCATCCCATCGGAATTTTTTATAACCGTCGCTACGGCGCTCTTTAATCATCTTTTCTTGTTCTTTTAATTGGTTGTCTTCTTTTAAATCTTTCATAGCTTTAAGGGCTTCTTCGTTATGTCTAATACGAATCTGTTTTAACCAGCGTTGACGAGTTATTATATCGTTGTAATAATCTTTTTGTTCTGCGATTTCAGAGAGAAATTCCTTAGTTGAAGCTTCGCTATTAATTGAGATGCGATCCGACATGGAAATTGCGTCTCTAAGCAGAGATTGGCTCACTCCTGGTAAACATTTAAAATGTATATACCCCCCAAAATTATATTTAAAGCGGAGAAGTCTGATAGCTTCAAGCATTTCTTCAGTAGTTTGGTCAGCACTTCCACAAATTGCGGAAGATATGAATACTCCTTCAACTACATTCATCGAATAAAGCTTCATGAATGTACGGGCGTATTCTTCTGGTGTAAAACTTACCTTATGCTTACAACTATGAGAAAAGCAATACTTACAGTTGTAGATACATTTGTTTGTGTATAATGTCTTAAAGAGGCTCATGCATCGACCATCAGGCGTATAACTATGGCAAATACCAGCGCTTACAGTATTTCCTATTGTTTTTTTTGGATCTCCAAAAAGGCTGGGATATTTTTCTGTGCGACTAGAAGCAGTGCTCGCACAAATATCGTATTTAGAATTTTCTCCTAAAATTCGAATCTTTTCTAAAGTAGATGGCACTTTTTCTTGTCAACTACATACAGTAATTTATCATAAAATTATCTATTATGTAATTTCTTGATGTTCACCTTATAAATTGGGGGGGATGGAGAATTTTCAATAATATTTTTTAGTTGATCAAAATATATTTTATAATAACCAATAAATTAGATGGAGTTTAAAATGCCTAAGTATACTGGTGGAGAGATAATCTGCAAATATTTAATAAAGGAGGGAGTAAAGTACGTTATCGGAATTCCTGGCCACGGAAATCTTCCGCTTGTAGATGCTTTCTTCAAAAATAAGGATAAAATTCAACTGATCCAACCTAAGCAAGAAATGTCAGGAGTTCATCTCGCAGTGGGATATTACAGAATCACTGGAAAGCCTTTATGTGTTTTTACATCAATTGGGCCTGGTGCAATTAATACCGCTATTGGAGTTGCCGATGCATATGTAGATTCGTTTCCTTGTTTAGTAATTACAGGAGATACACACGTACACATGAGAGGTAAAGGTGTTCTCCAAGAGATTGAAAGAAAAAAAGATTCAAACATGCCCAAAATTTTAGAACCTATAGTAAAACGAAGTTTTGAAGTCGCTACAGTTGGACAGCTACCTACAATAATGCAAAGAGCTTTTAATTACATGCTAACTGGGAGAAAAGGGCCAGTGCACATCGATCTTCCCATGGATGTGCAAGCAAGTGATATTGATATTGAAATCCCCTTACCATTGGAACGAAGATCCTCAGGAAGGATTATGGGAGACTTTAAAATTATTAAAAAGGCAGCAAACTTATTAAAAAGTGCTAAAAGACCTGTTTTATTTATTGGTGGAGGTGCTCTTACTTCGAATTCCAGTGAAGAAGTAAAACTTCTAGCCGAAAAGATAGGTGCTGCTGTAGTAGTTACGATGATGGGAAAAGATATTATAGACAACTCGCATCCCCTTTATTGTTGGTCATCGGGCTCAAAGGGTACTACAATAGGATTAAATATGACATCAAAAGCAGATGTAATTCTTGCTTTAGGATGTAGATTTGCTGATGAAACGGCTAGCTCATATAGACAAGGTGTAAGTTTTTCCATACCTCCTTCAAAATTAATTCATATAGATATAGATCCCCATGAAATTGGTAAAAATTACCCCGTATCTGTTGGGATAGTAGGGGATGCTAAAGCATGTTTACTACAAATTTTGCACGAGTTAAGCGATTATTCAATTGATTATAAGAGGACCGATTACTTTGGAGAAATACAAGAAGAGAAAAAGAAATGGTTTGAATTTCTTGATGAGTATCGAGATGATTCTAAAGTGCCTGTAATGATAACGACTGTTTTAAGAGAAATTCGCAAATTTTTCGATCACGACGCCGTAATCGTAACAAGTTCTGGAAATGTTCAAGCTCAAATGTTACAGGAATTAGAGTTCTACGAACCTAATACTTGCTTAACCGCTGGAGGGTTTTCAACAATGGGATATAGTGTTCCCGCAGCAATAGGTGCAAAATTGGGCTCTATAGATATCGGAAAACAAGACAGACAGGTAGTAGCTCTCGTAGGAGATGGAGATTTCATGATGACATTATCAGAGATATCAATGGCAGTACAACTTGGATTGGATAAGATATTTTTTATTGTTCTGAATAACCACGGCTGGATTGCTATTAAAGACCTACAACAAGCTGCTTTTGGTGAGGATAGAGGGTATGGGACCGCATTCGAGGATAATAACGGCAATACTTACTCTCCAGATTTCGCTAAAATTGGCGAGGCTTTTGGCTGCTATGCTGAAAGAATATCTAGGAAAGAAGAGATTATACCCGCATTAGAAAGAGCAGCTACTTCAAAAAAACCAGCGGTAATAGAAATAGAAGTCCAAAGAGAATATCCATTTACCGGAAGTCCCGCAGTTGGATGGTGGGACGTACCGAAACCCGCATATTTAGAAGAGCGAAGAAAAGTATATGAAGAAGAAATAAAAGAAGAAAAACTGTAGAAGTAATATCCTATGCCAGCTCTCGAAATTAAGTATGAAGAGATATTTTTTGATCCTAAAGTTCAAACTATGTGCGTTTCACCCAGTTTTACTTGCCCACATTACAATCATTCTCATAGTTGTCCACCATCTGTCCCTTATTTAGAACAAGAAATTTCTAACTATAACAAGTTTTATCTGATATATTCGAGATTTAATTTGTCAGAATACATCAAAGAAAAAAAAGCAAAGCACCCAAAACGTAGCGAACAGAGAATAAAATATTTTTTTTACATGAATAATCTCTATAAGGAAAATTTGAAAAAAGAAGTCGAGAGTTTTGTAAATGATCTTGTCGACGAACCCAAAGAAATGCTGTTATTATTCGATGGAACATGTAGAATTTGTTTAAACGACCAAGATAAAGGCTGTACGTTTGATAGTGGAAAACCATGTCGGTATCCTGACAAAAAAATGATCTCAATGGAAGCTACAGGGATCGAAGTAATCCGAACTGTTGCTAAGTTACAAAAGAGAGATTTTGAGTATCCTTCCAAAACGTTTTCATATCGATTTGGGCTCGTTTGTCTTAAATAAAATACTCAATCCTAAGTATTTAGGAAAGAACCCTTCTAGGATAAATAGAATATTTGTTGTCAATTTTTTGTTTCAAGCTATGTGGTAAGCCAAATTCTTGAGCATAGAAATTAAATATTAACGTGTCAATTCTCCTTTGTTCTTCAACATAATTATAATGATAATCTTTATTTTTCTTTTCCATTATAATAGAAACTTGTTCTTCAACACCGTTTTTAATTCGATTATTAGGCAGAATAAAGGGTAATGAATGTATACCGCTAATTTGTATGCTATTAGTGTTATTTATTATTCCTTTAGCAAGATAATTATAGAAAGAACTGTTTAACAAGCCTAACATGTAAGGAATCGTAAGTGATTTATCTTTAAGGATAAAACCGATCGCTTTATTAGAATCCCAATAACACCCCTTTGGCATATACCTTGCAGCTAAACGCGAACTAACCCCACTTATAACTATACCTTCTTTTTCAAATGGCACATTCTTGGGGATATCATAAATTTTAATCGCTTTTGCGCTCCAATCGAGAGCTTCCGAAATTGGTCTAAAATACTGTTCTGATCCCCCTCTTTTTAAATAAGGTTTCCATGCATTTGATTTCAAACTGTTTTCGCTAACGATTCTATATTTTTGATTCGATTCATTTATATCCCTATTTTTTTTTTCAAAATTCTGAGCTAAATCAGTACTTTGAACAGCTGCAATGTATTTTCTATTGTCATGTGTATGCATTCCAATATATCCCTTTAGAAAAGCTTCCAATTTTGGAGCTGTTTCGAAAATGTTGACGATTTCTTCTTCAACATCCACAAAGAATATTCTAAAGGGTAGCGTATAATATTTTTCTTGATTAATCTTTAAGTGTCTTTTAGGTACGAGATAATCATTCTCACTCTTAACTCTCGGAACAATTCTCATGACATTTTGGTTTCTTCTAACTTGGTTGTGTTTACCAGAGCACTTTTCTAGAATTATAATTGCAGGGTTAGTACTAACTTTCTGATCAGAAAATAGATGCTTCGGAGCTAATAAAATTTCGATTATTAAGCAATTTTCCAGAATAAACTCTCTCAATCTTGTATGAGTGCTTAACGAGAGAAAAGAATCGCTAGTTATGAAGCCCAATCTTCCTCCATCCTTTAAACGCCATATGCTATTTACAATAAACATTGAATATGTTTCATGAGCATTAATTTTACCATAAATTTTTTTTAACCTTTTTTTATTGTTTTTTACGTAACTACTTGCCTTATTGAGGTAGGGAGGATTTCCAACAATAAAATCAAATTCTTCATAACATTCTGGGTTAATCGATAATAAGTTATCTAAATTTTTAAAACGCACCCCCAAATTTTCAATTATCGTCTCATAAGTGGGGTCTATATCGTAGGCATGAATTTGATTTCGATTTACACCTGCTTTTATTAATGTTTCAACAAAAACTCCCGGACCTACGCACGGATCTAATATTTTTTGACCTTTTTTAATCGTACTTAATTTAGACACTATGTATTCCGCTGTTTTAGGAGGAGTTAACACAACCCCCAATTCTTTTCCTATCAAATCCTTTTTCATACGATAATCTTATATTAAATATCTAGATTAAGTTTGGTTGTCAAAAGCTATTAAGTTATCGATGATCATTTCGCATAATTTCTTTAAAAGAGGTATGTCTACCTTATCTACTGTGTCGTGTATCGAATGTATGTGTTCGTACGATTCCAAATCGCCTATCCCAATACCGTTAAATTGTTTCTTTTTTAAATAGTATCCATCAGAATAAGAACCAAAATATATTTTCTTTGGATTTCTTTTAATTTCTAATCCTTTAGTATTCTTTAGAAACATATTAAAAATCGTGTAGATTTGATCCGACATCTTTTTACCCGGAAAGAAGTAGGTATTTTTAGCAATCGCATCAAAATTCAATACTATAGATTTATCTTTATTAACACGAGTTAATTTATAATAAAAATTCCTAATTCCCATAGTTCCACATTCTTCTGTTCCTGTAAATACAAACCATAAATTATAATGTTTTAATCTAAATTTTGGATTTGAAAAATAGGTGAGTAATTCAAGTACACACGCGATACCAGAAGCATTATCAATTGCTCCATTAGAATCGTTATTTGTCGTATTTAAGAGGAATAGTATAGTAGAAATGAAGTTGACGGTTGTAGGGAAGATTCCTATAATGAAAAACAATAATGAAAATGGAGTAAAAATATAATTCTTAAAGATAATAAGAGTTATTACTATTAACCCTGAAAATACCCATGTTCTTATAATTCTTATACGACCAAGAATCGAGAATTTTTGTCCTTTTGAGTCTAAATGGCACATAAAAATGATGTCTCTTTCTTTATGTTCTTCTTCTAAGTTGTCTCTCTCATCGAATTTAGTTCTAATTTTAACATAAAGATTACTAGAGTTTAATTTCTTAGGCAACCTTATGGATTCCGGTTTTCTCGTAAGAATGAATAAAAATCCCAAAATTACAAAAATTATCATAAAAAGAATAGATATAATGAATGAGGCAATATTTAGATAGAATAAAAAGAGAACCGTGAATCCTAATGAAAACGCCATTTTTGGATAGATTCTCCCAAAAAATGTGCTAAATACGAAATCTTGTGTTAACGGTTTAAGATTCAAATCTTCTACTTTAGAGTGAGCTAAGTTCAGTGCTTTTTTTTCACCATCTGTACCTGATAATCTTGGAAATGAAAATGTTGTTAAGTTCTCTTTTAAACGTTTTTCGTCTATCATTTATTTACCCCTACTATATTTTATTCTAAGTAAGCCCCGTACTTCGCTGAACTTACGAGTTTTCTATAAAGTCTTAAATATCCTTTTTTAACTTTTGATTCTGGCCTTTTCCAATTATTTAATCTTTTTTCTATTTCATCTTTGGATACTAATAAGTTAAGCTGTCGATTAACTATATCGATTTCGATCTCGTCACCATCGAGAACTATTGAAATTGGGCCTCCATCATACGCTTCTGGGCACACATGCCCGATACACGGTCCTCTTGTAGCACCTGAATACCTTCCATCGGTGATCATGGCGACCGATTCACCTAATCCCATACCGATAAGAATTGCAGCTGGTATTGATAATTCTCTCATCCCGGGTCCACCTTTAGGCCCCTCGTTTCTAATAACTAACACGTCTCCTTCTTTGATTTTATCTTCTATTAGCGCATCTGTTATTTCCTCTTCTGATTCAAATACTTTTGCAAAACCTTTGTGATATTTCATTTTATCGCTGACTGCGCTTTGTTTTATTATCGCTCCTTCTGGTGCTAAATTCCCTTTTAGAACCGCAATTCCTCCCTCAGTTGAAATTGGATCGTCTATAGATCGTATAATATGGTATTCGTCGATTATGAATTTTTCGAGATACTCTTTTAGAGGCTCTCCTAATACAGTTACAGTTGACAAGTCTAGTATTTTCGCTAGTTTCTTCATTAAAACCTTAACTCCTCCTGCTTCGTGAAACTCTGTGATCGTGTATTCAGACGAAGGTTTGAATTTCGCCAAAAGAGGGACAGATTTACTTAGCTCATCGAAATCAAAGTGGTTTAAAGAGCCACCTAGTTCGTGTGATAACGCACACATGTGAAGCATCATATTTGTTGATCCCCCAAAAGAGAGGGCGACTTTACAGGCATTTATAATAGACTGATTAGTAATTAAATCTAAAGCAGTTATTTTTTTTTCTACAAGACTTATTATTGTTTTCCCTGTTTCTCTACTCAAATCTTGTCGCTTAGTCCCAATAGCACTTAGAGTAGCACAATCCGGTAAAGAAAGCCCTAACGCTTCAACAATGCACGCCATTGTGTTTGCGGTCCCCATCATATTACATGCTCCCACAGAACAACAAGTTTCCGATTCTATAAGGCGTAATTCTTCTGAAGTTATTTTCTTTGATTTGTATTGACCAATTGCCTCTTTTATATCGGATGTGACATAGGTCTTCCCTTTTAATGAACCAGTTGTAAAAATTTTAGGTTCCATTATACCACCCGTCAGAAAAATAGTTGGAATATCGCACCTAACAGCTGCTAAAAGCATGCCTGGGATAATTTTATCACAAGAACAGATCATAACCATCCCATCAAACTCATAGGCTTTAATTGTGCTTTCAACTGATGAAGCAATGATTTCTCGCGTAGGTAAAACAAAATTAGAATTTTTGCCTGAATTAGCAATTCCATCGCATAAAGCTATCGTATTGAACTCCATAGGCGTTCCTCCAGCTTCTCTAACGCCATCTTTTACAAACGAGCTTAATTTTTGTAAATGAATGTGACCTGGGTTAATTTCATTCCACGAGTTTACTATTGCTATTAAAGGTTTTTCCAAATCCTGATAAGAATATCCACATCCATGAAATAATGCTCTTTTATAAGCTAAAAGAGGATCTAATTCTTTTTTTTCTAACACCGTATATTATCAAATCCGCTCAAGGTTTAATTATATTTAATGTAAAATTACATCTAAATATTATTTTAAGGCATAATTCTTTTATCTAAATCTTAATAAAGTTAATATTTCTAAAATCTAAGAGAGAGACAAGAAAGACCTCCATCCATCTTTTCAAATTCAGACATTTCAAGTTCTATTACTCTAAAACTAAAGTTTAGGAGTTGTTTCTTTAAGTTTACATATCCCTTTGGTATAAGCACATATTTATTTATCCTAAGGCTATTTGTTGCGTAAACATCACTTTCTTGAACTTCAATGAGATTATACTTTCTAAAATCGGGATGGTTTTTAAATTCCCCAGATACAAGTAAAATTGCATCCCCTAAATAAGAAATTCCCGTTTTTAAGTGGAGAACTTCTTTAAGAGGAACTGTGGTTGAAGAATATCCATATTTTTTTAAAATCCTCTTTAATTGATTGGCTCCTTCATTATTTGTTCTATTCGAAAGTCCTACGTAATAATGTTCTTCAACCTTCATTACATCTCCTCCTTCTAACGTACCAGGTTTTCTTATTGATTCGATTGTGTTGTAAAATGTCTTTAATTTATCGCTAATTTCAACTTGTTCACCTTGTCTACTTTTTGCTCCAAGATTAGTAATTACAGCGAAATCTTTATCCACTATTGCGGTATCTTCAACAAAAGTAGAATCTGGAAAGCGAACATCTTCATTTAATTCAAGTACAGAGAGGTTACACCTTATAAGTGCTTCTACATATTTTGAATGCTGTAGTAAAGCCCTTTGATAATCAGGTTTTCCTAAATTGGATGTAGAAATCCCAAATTGAAAATTTTTACATGGCTTCCTGACTATTGCGTGTTTAAACATAATTCTAACAATTTATTTGTACACAATATTTGAATTTTTATTTGTTTAGATTTAACTACAGATAATTCTTATTAAGTTTAATTTTCTTGTGTAGAGAAACAGAGTCATATAAATTTCATAAATAATTTTATTAAATGATATGCTGAAGGTTGGAATTATTGGAACGGGGGTCATTTTCGATTTAAATGTTCTTGGATACTTGAATAATGAAGATGTTGAAATTACAAGCTTATGCAATAGAACTTTAGATAAAGCTAAAGCTAAAATTAAAAAATTCCAACTACATAAGGATACCCGAATATATTCTGACTACAAAGAAATGCTCGATAAAGAGCAATTAGATTTAATAGAGATTTTACTTCCCCATCATCTCCACGCAGATGCTACTATTTATGCTGCTAAAAAAGGAATTAAGGTAATATCGGTTCAGAAGCCTATGGCTTTAAATCTTGAACAGGCAGACGAAATGATTGAAGCGTGTAAAAAATCTCAGTCAATATTATCAATTTATGAAAATTTCATGTTTGCTCCACATATTTTAAAAGCTAAAGAGCTACTTGATGCAGACTACATAGGTGATCCATCCTCAATTCGAATTAAAACTGCTATAGGTGCTACGGGAGGTTGGAAAGTACCAGAAAGTGCTAATAAATGGAGAAAGGATCCAGAGATGGTTGGAGGTACCGAAAAAGGTTCACCTGTTTTATTAGATAACGGTTGGCACGCCTTTGCTTTGGCATCCTGGTTTTTTGGAGAAGAAATCGAAAGAGTATTTGCCTGGACAGGTAATTATAAAGGTTTAGATGCACCCGCTTATGTAATGTTCAAATATAAGCAAAGTAGAGAGCATGTAATCCCTCAATATGGGCATATGGAATTTTCTCTGATGCCAGAAATGCAAATTCCCTCTAAATATTACCCTACGGACGAATTTATTGAAATCATCGCAAGTAGAGGAGTAATGAAAATTAATCAAGGGACATCCATAGGAAATATGATGTCAGAATCGAAAATTTTTGCTCCTATCGTCATAATTCGAGATGGGAAAGTAGAAACTTACGAAAATTTTGACAATGACTGGAAAATTAGCTTTATAAAAGCCACAAAACACCTTATAGATGTTGCTAAAGACAAGATAGAACCAATACTCTCTGGGGAAAATGCGAGAAAGACCCTAAAATTCAATTTAGCAGCTATAAAATCCGCTCAAATAAGTAAAGAAGTCGTACTTGACAAATTCGAATAAAGACTAATGTTCGTATTGATAAGCAAATTCTTTAATCTTTAATCCCTTCCTTATGCCTTCTTTCAAATCCTTACGAGATCTTTTATAATACTTGAACATTCCCGTCCCGTCTAAATCTTTTGGTGCTTCTACGATGCAGGATCCTTCTTTCTCGCCTCCTGAGGTGACCTCGTTCCAATTAACATCTTCCTTTCTTTGTTGAGAGATATAAGGCATTTTAGCAAAAACGCATAAATTTCTCCCTTGTTCTCCAGTATATATAGGATCAGTTCCTTTTTTAATCGCGTCAATAAAATGTTCAGTTGAATTTATGAATGAATAACGCCAGTCGCGAGGTAAATCTTCGCCGTAAACTTTGACTTCTCCGTCTCTGTAAACTACAACGGGAGGATATTGTGGAGTTTTAGATATAAAATTTCCCCCCGAAGTACATTGGTTAATCCACATCATCCCTTTCGTTCCAGAAATTTCGATGTATTCGTCGCAATCGTAGTAATTACTTGGATAATAAAGATTAGGAGCAAGAGTAAACTGCATCGAACCAAATTTTGGAGGATCGTTGTCGTTTTTGTTAGGATATGTCCAGAAAATTATACTTGGCATATCATAGGTGTTCGTAAAATAATCTATCCAACTATATACTTTTTCAACTCTTTCTTGTTCCATTAACCACAAAGCCATAGAAAATTTGTGAATTCCATCGTCATATATCCCAGGACCTCCACCACACATATCTACTTTTAAACGCCAATCAAATGATGTAAGATCAACACGCATACTAGGACCTCCCGTTTTAACGGTGTTTATTCTGAAATTTAAAAGCTCTCCAATTGCTCCATTATCTAATAACTCTTTTGCCTTCAAATAAACGGGATAAAATCTAAAATTCTCGTAGAGTTTAAGCGTAACTCCTTCGTCTTTGCATACTCGAATCATTGATTCGCAGGCTGTAATAGTATGTGCCATCGGTTTTTGCACGGAAACTCCAGAAACTCCTGCTTTTGCGCAATATTCCGCCATGGGTCCGTGAAGATGGTGAGGGGTGAGTATCTCTACAATATCTAAATCCTCGCGATCTACCATTTCTTTGTAATCAAGATAGATTTTCGTTGTGCGCAATCCCCATCTTTCCAATTTTTGACCAGCTGTTTTAATATCATGATCACTTACAGCTACAAGTTCGGCGTCTTGCGAGCGGAGGTATCCTAACACGTTTAAATTTGCAATATCGCCTGTTCCTATAATTCCAACTTTTAGCATTTTCTAAAAACAAAGTAAAATTAAGTGTTATTTGTTTTAATTTGCTCAAAATTAAAAAGTTTTAGATGAAAGTCAACACGCTCTCAATCTCTCATAATCATAGTATCTAAATATTTTTCGTGCATGAAATGAACCGACAAAAAATAAAACTTTAAATAAATTAACATAGTAAATTAAACTATAATAAACTATAATATCATTATTGTACTAATATAAGGTTGAAAAAAATGGTTGATGAAACTTTAATAAAAGAGTTAAAAGAAATGAGAGAAAAGGGTCCTAGTAAACCCTCAGATGCTCTCAAAATGTACGAGTTTGTTAAACAGATGGTTGATGAAAGCGAGGATTTAAAAGAAGAATTAGAAGACATAGATGCTATGGTGGTTCAACTCGTAGTTACAGACGCTGATTTTAAATATTGGGTAAAATTGGGGGACGGTACTGTAGGTTATGGTGAAGGTGCCGGTGAAGATCCAAGTGTTACCATGTCTGCAACAGGTGCAACTTGGGCAGGGCTGTCTTCTGGTGAGATGGACTCTACTAGTGCGTATATGTCAGGTGATTTAGTGATAGACGGAAATCTCCAAGATGCCATTGCATATGGTGAAATTTTGGCTATCGCTATGGAAGAAGGCGCACAATATTTTGAATAGTAAATTTTTAACTATTGTTTAATTACTATTTATATTTTTTTTTCTATTTTTAAAGCAAGAATTTTCAAATAAGAGGTTTTATTAGAATTATGAACTCACAATCACTCAAGGATATTACTCAGGATTGGAGAAATAACCCTAATAGAGCTGTGTGTGTAATTGGTTTCGGATCGAGTAATACAGAACAACATTGGCATTCATTGGGTCATTTCAACTGGTTTTCATGGCTTGGATGTTCTCTTAGAGAATGGGTAGGAAGACATGTTACTATGATTAATCAAGGGATAAATGGAGAAACAGCTGAAGACCTTCTTAAAAGAATAGATAGAGATGTAATCTCATTTAAGCCTAATCTCGTCATCGTAACTATTGGTGGAAACGACACATGGAAAGGATGTACAATCGAAGAATATAAAAAGACTTTAGCTCAAGTAGTTAAGATAATTAAGGAAAATAACGCAATCCCCGTCCTACAAACATATTATTGTCTTTTATACAATAAAATGGCAGAAATATTTAAGAAATTTCCACAATTTGTTGACGTGAACAGGCAGTTGTCTCAAGAATTTAATATTCCTATCATTGACCAATACAAATATTTTTTTCCATTTTACGAAAACGATCCTGAAAATTATTCAAAAATAATGTTAGATGGATTACACGTAAATCAAATTGGTAACGCAATTATGGGTATAATTGCGTGTCGCAGTTTTTCATTACCAGATCCGATATTTCTCAAAGATAGAAAAGTCATAAAGACATATTTAGCGATGATGGAAAAATGCTGTGATTTACCTAAGCGAGTAAGCAAAAAAAGTATAAGTTTGAGTAAAAAATAATTTAGCGTCATTCTCCCGAATACATCTCACATCTTTTTTCCAATTAAAATATGGAATAAAAAATAACTTTATCTGAATAAAAAAATTTATGATTCTATTGAATATAACTCTTAATAGTATAAAGAGTGGGATTTTGTTTTTAATAAATAAAAATCTTAATCGGTTATAATATCAAAAAAAAAAAACGGAACTGAATTCTATGAATATTCCATTAGATTTATTGATTCTACTATTAACATTTATTTATGTGTTTGCTACTATTCTAATACCCGTCCAATTGAAAAAAAGAGACAAAATTACTAAATTCCAAGCTCGTAAAGTCGTACATCTATTAGCTGGGTTAGCAGTTTTATCAGCTCCTTATTATTCCTGGCCATGGTGGGCTGTAATACTAGCTGGTTCAATGACATTTTTAACTTTTTTAAGTAAAAAAAAAAGCAGTGTAAAACAATTAAAAGATTTGTACGATTCAATTGGAGAAGAAGCAGAGGAAAAAGTAGGTTATCTACAGGGACCATTTCATTACTGTCTTTCAATTACTATATTAATTACTATTTTCGTTATCTTTGCACCAGATCAAATGTATTTCCCTATTGCGGGAATCCTGTTGATGATTATTTCAGATACGCTCGCATCGATCATTGGTAAAAAATATGGAAAAAGAAAAATAAAACTTCCGTGGGTAAATACTATTAGGACCTTAGAAGGCTCTCTAGCTTTTTTTATTAGTGGTTTTTTGCTTTGCTTCTTTGCGTTCACCTTTTTAGGAGTTGCAAATCCAATAACACAAGAACATCTCTCGTTTGAAGTTGCTCTTATATATTCGTTAATTACTAGTGCTTTGGCGACCATAATTGAATTAATATCTCCATCGACATGGGACGATTTAACAATCCCTATTGCTACTGTGGTATGCGTATTCTTATTAACTCTAATTTAATCAATATTCTTATTTTTACCTAGATTCCTATGGAAAATTTAAATAATAACTTTGATGTCATTGTCGTTGGTGCGGGAACTGGAGGAAGTATTGCTGCTCGATTTGCAGCCGAAAAAGGTTTAAAAGTTTGTCTTATCGATAGAAAAGAGAAGAAAGACATTGGGAATAAAATCTGTGGGGACGCAGTAGGAAATGAAATATTTGATTTTCTTAAAATAAAGCATCCTAAAGGTGACGAACTTTCATGCAAAATCAAAGGAGCTAAGTTATACTCTCCCGACTTGAAGAAATGTATAGATTTAACCGATCCAAAACAAGCTGGATATATTGTCAATAGGATAGAATATGGTCAAAGATTGCTTAACGAAGCATTAGATGCCGGTGTGGAGCAATTTATCGATAATACAATGGCTTTAGATTTACTATATACTCAAAAAACGGTTTCCGGGGTAAAAGTAAAACGAAAGAATGGAGAAAAAGTAGATTTGCGATCTAACATTTTAATAGATGCATCTGGATTTTATTCTCCCCTTAGAAAAAATATAAAAAGCACATTAATAGAAAAGGAAATACTAAAGGAAGACAGTATTTTATGTTACAGAGAAATAGTAAAGTTTTCTCCTCAGGATCTAAATATAACTAATCCTGATTATATTTCAATCATTTTAAATCGAGATAAAGCGCCAGGAGGATATATCTGGTACTTTCCGAAAAACGAATCGTCCCTTAATATTGGACTAGGGACATTCATGAATCTTAAAGGTAAGGTTAAAAACTTATATCATCAAAATGTTTTTAATAAATTCATTAAAACCTCAAAATACGAAATTATTTCGTCAGGTGGAGGTGTAGTGCCAGTTAGAAGGCCTCTTTGGTCTTGTGCAGCTGATGGAATTATGTTCGTTGGAGACTCTGCTTGTCAGGTAAACCCTCTTCATGGAGGTGGAATTGATCCTTCAATGAGAGCTGGTTTTTATGCCGCTAAAACTGCTGTAGCCGCTTTTGAAAAAGAGGATTTCTCCATCAAAGCACTATGGAACTATAATTATAGTGTTATGACTAGTTTTGGAGCTGAGTTTGCTTCCTTAGATTTATTACGAATGACGCTACAGGTTTTAACCAACGAAGAGTTAAATTTTGCTTTAAAGCAAGACTTATTTAGCGGTGAAGAAATTCTCGAAATCTCTTCAACTGGAGAATTTGAACTCCCAATCCTCAGTATGGTAAGCAAGGCGTTTAAAGGGATTACTAAGCCAAATTTATTATTAGATTTGAATTATTTAAGAATACGGATGAATGAGATTTCTAAATTATACAAAAATTTTCCCATGGACATTAATAATTTCGACGAGTGGAAAAATCGTGCCATTCAGATATATGATAAAATTAAGAAAATGTTAATAAATACAAAAAAAGGTAAAGAATTATAACAAGTGAATTTTATGGCTGAAGTATTGAAAAGAAATTCTCTGAAGATAAGCACCTACGAATATTTAATAAATAAAATAAATCGAGATGGTACGCTCCACTTTTCCTTAATAGATCCTGATCCCACCAAACAAAACCCTTCCAAAGCGGGAAAAATGGCCCTTTTCGCTGAACAAGCTGGAACCGATGCCATTTTAATTGGTGGAAGCACGGTATTTGACCAAAAATTCGTCGAGGCAACAATATTGGCCATAAAGGAAAACGTGAAAGTACCTGTTATAATTTTTCCTGGAGGTGTTGCCAATCTATCAAAAGAGGCGGACGCAATCTTATTTATGTCTATTTTAAATTCGGAGGACCCTTATTTTATAGTAGGACAACAAGCGATTGCCTCCTATACAGTTAAAATGTCAAATCTCGAAATATTATCCACCGGGTACTTAATCATAGAACCTGGTGGCACTGCAGGTTGGATAAGTAGAGCTAAACTACTTCCAAGAAAAAAACCAAAGTTAACGGCAGCGTATTCTTTAGCTGCAGAATATTTTGGATTCAAGTTTATATATCTAGAAGCTGGTTCAGGTAGCGAAAGAATACCATCAGATATTATTAAAATGTGTTCAAGTATTTTAAGTATTCCAATAATTGTGGGAGGAGGTGTAAGTTCTAAAGAAGATGCAAGAAGTTTTGTTGAAGCAGGAGCTGATATCATTGTCATGGGAACATTTTTGGAAAATCACATTTTAAAGGACAATGGGAACACTCTAAAAGCAATTATCGACGAAATTAAGGAATCCGGTAAAAATCTTAAAAAGAATTATAGTCTAAAATAAAAAAATTTCGTTCTATTCTATGAAGTTTAAAGACGCTATTGAGATAACTCGACTTATTAATTGTTTAATGGGAGCTTTGACCGTAATTATCGGGTTATTAAATACGCGTTCAAATGTACCTTTTGACAAATTAACGATAAATATCATTCTAGGCGTTTTTACATACATTTTCCTCGCAGCTTCAGGTAATATTATCAACGATGTATATGATATCGAAATTGATAAAATAAACAGACCAGAACGTCCTATTCCAAGAGGTTCAATAAGTTTAAAACAGGCTAAAGAACTATTTTTTCTTTATCTTATCATCGGAATAATTTTTAGTTTAGTAAATACGCTCATTTTAAGTTTACCCTTGATAAATTTAGCATTGGCATTTTTCTTTGGGTTTATTGCCTGGGTCTACGCAAAATGGGGTAAAAAAAGCGGTTTTTTTGGAAATATTATTGTGGGTGTTTCTTTCTCGATTGGATTAGTGTATGGTGCGTATTTAAATACACCAATTATCCCTCCATATATCTTCTATTTTTTTATTACCGCATTCTCTCTTTTAGTGGCTCGAGAGATTATAAAAGGTTGTGAAGACATCGAAGGAGACAAGAATCATGGAGTAAAAACATTAGCTATTAAAATCGGAATTAAATCTTCTAGAAATATTTCGGTGATATTTGTTCTATTAGCGGTGATGTTTTTTATTTTACCAATATTTACAACCATACTCAATTTTTTCTTTTTCATCGTTTTCATGGCTATTGGTTTAATCGAAGTAGGATACATAATCGTTCTAATGTTTACTTCAGATCTAAGAAAAGAAGATTTAAAAAAAATTAGCTTACTACTAAAAATAGGGATGTTTTTAGGATTAATCGCTTTCTTTTTTGCGAGTTTGTAGCATATTATTAGAGAATTCTGATTTAAACCTTTTGGACTGCTTGATAATCTCCAATCATTTTAATGATATCTAAGACGCTACCTTTTTCAATCAGAGCTTTTAAATGCTTCTTTTTCTCTACTTCAAGTTCATAAGGGAATGTCTCAATAATTTTCCTGACTTGGGTCAATCCAAGATATTTTCTTGTATAATTGGCGTTAGAATATTTATATGTTGTTAGAAATTCGCTATCTAACTTCTCTCTAAAATATTCCAATACGATATTGAAATAATTCCGTAATAGAAGCTGATCGTTAAAACTTAACTCTGGATTAAGAAAAATCTGTATGGGATGGGTGCGATAAGTATTTCCAGATACATATATCCCATTAACTCCAAAATGTTCCTTAACAATTCCTAAGCCTGCTCTTCCATCAATAGCGCCTGTATCCACAGTTCGAACGTAAAGAATGTTTCTATGCAACTTCTCTTGTAAATTTTTGTTTACTTTGAGAATCACCTTTTTATAATGATTATTTTCATATTTATTAGCATCGATGACGGAAGTCTCAAATGTGCCTGAATTTTTTATAACTTCATCGTGCTGTAAATAGTAACTAACCCTTAATGGATTATGCGCAGCATACTCTTCTAAAAATTCATCGAATTCAGAACCCGCTCGATATTTATATTTTGGGGCTAAACGATATTCTCTGTTC
>JAHQWJ010000107.1 GCA_029856125.1 Promethearchaeia archaeon
TCGCTTAACCTTGCTAATTCCATGGTGGGAACTCCCGAGCCACATCCAATGTCCAATATTCGGGGTTTCTCCATTTTTGGAAGTTTTTGAAAGGCTTCTATGGTGTACTTATTGAATACTTCTCTAAGGTGGTCTAAATCAAGCTCCTTTAATATATCTTCAGACATGAGTTACCAATCCATTGAAATTATAAGTAAACCACTCATTTAAATGTCGTGGATAAAAGTAAGAATACAATAAAAGTTTAAGTTTGTGCTTATTCAAGTTGTCTTTCTGTTTAGTTTTTCTTTTAAATTAGTTAACGCAGCTGACCACGCATTTTCAAAATAATCGCGAGCTTTTTGCCAATCTGGATCATCTCTCCAACCAGAGTGGAAGAGAAAGAGTGTTGTTTTTTTCGGATCATCAGAACTAGATGAAAAAACGACTACCACATGCGTCAAAGGATTGCAGAAATTCATAAAAGATTGAAATCTTTCTGGACCTTTCCATTCGAATGAAATAAATTTATCTTTTTTGAAGCTAGTAATGTTACATCCTATTGTACTATTAATTTCCCGATTCTTGGGGTCAAAAAACAGTTCGTATTTTCCCCCAACTTTAGGATCGACTTCTGCTTTCTCAGGCAGCCACGATTCTAATTTTTTGTTAATAGTGAAGAAATTGAACGCTTCTGAGATGTCACAGCTCAATTCCATTTCAATATGAATAATTTTTTGCATTATATTCACTCTAAAGTAGAGTAACTATAAGAAAGTAAGTTAATTTTTAATTTTTTAATAGATAAACGGTATAAGTTTTTTACTTTTCTTTTTATAATTAGTGAATTCTTCCCCAAAAACCTCAAAAAGAAGTCTTTCTTCTTCATCTATTCTCATTTTAAATACAATAAAATAGAAAATCGAAACGAATAATAGCGTAATTATACTTCTAAAGACTAAACCGAACCCAATAACAGCTATTAATGCCCCAGAATACATTGGATTACGAATGTGTTTGTAAACCCCTCCGGTGAAAAGTTTGTGATCTTCCTCCTTTATTAATTCACCTGAACCGAACTTACCAAGCTGAACTCGTCCTACAATAACTAAGATGCCTGCGGAGAGATAAATGACAAATCCAATATAACTAACAACAGGATTATCCCAGAATGGTAGTATCGATGATATTAGAAGCTTATTCTCATAAAAAGCAGCAATTAATAAAAACGGTGATAACAAAAACATCAACAATATTAAAAAACTATATATTTTTGAAGGATTTCGCTCTTTCGTTAGAGGGCGTATCAATGTATCTGTAAAAGCAATTATATAATTCGTTAACAAATATAAAACATAAATGGGTGCTGTAAAAATTTCTGGAACAAGCAGAATATAGAATATACTTGGATACGTAATCTGCAATATTAAAAAGAGTAAGATTTTTTTACTAATGTCTTTCATCTTTAATCTCTCTTATAATACAATAATAATTTACTAATCTATATAGTGAAACTAAAGAATAAAAAATATGTTGAAAATAAAAATTACTAAAAATTAGGTTTCTTCTTCCTCGCTAGATTCCCTGCCTAACAAGCGCATAACAGAATCAGCAAGTTTATTTTGGCTACGACTCATGATTCCCTTAATCTTCCCCTCTTTTCCAAGAACGCGTAGCATAATGCCATTCCATACGGAGGAAGGATTACCTTTAACTTTCATGAATTTGTCTCTGTGTATTTCAACACTAATATTGTCGTAGTTTTTTGAAGCGTCAGAGCATTTAAAACATAATATACATTTATCTATGTCTACTGCTATGTCCTTACCTTCACGCGACATAGCGTCCACAGCACACTCCTTAGTAAAAGCGTCAATTACTTTGGTATCTTTCTCAGTACAATTAAATTTAATTGAACCGTGTACAACCTTGCGGACTTTATGACCGTTTTCTAAAGTGCGAACTTCTTCGTCAAACTCTGCAAGAGACCCATTTTCTACTAATAATATCTTATTTTCCCCATTGATTAGCAATTCTAATGTATATCCTGGACAAATCCACGTACAACTGCCGCACCAAATACACTTTTCCGTATCTACGACAATCTTCTTGTCGGATTCGATTCTCATTTCTTCTGGTGTTCCGATAGCTGTTCGTTTTAATGGTTCGTCGTAAATAGATATAGTTACAGGACAAACTCTATGACAAAATCCGCACTCAACGCACTTACTTTCGTCATATTTAAGGATACTTTCATGCGAGAGCATTTTATAAACAAAATGAGTAATATTTTCATCAATCTCGATTGTTTTCTTAGCTGGTAACGACATAATCCTTCACTTTAAGTTTTCTTTCTTTAATTAAAAATATTTTTTTGTATTTTTAAGAATTTATATCCAAACTTTTTGACCAAATTAGAATTACGTTTTTCCTAATTCCATTTGACTAATCGCTTTCCCAGACCTGAACGGTATATCGTCTAGACTCTCACCTGCGCTATAACCAAATTTTTCCTTAAAGGAATCGTTTAACGATTGGAAGTAAAGTGATAGTGGAAGATGTTGTGGGCAATTATTATCACAATTACCACATTCTATGCACCGGTCTGCGACATGAGCAATCCTTGTTAATTGATAAGATTCCTTATTGATAATCTTTTCCTTCCGCTTTTTCATTAGAATGCAATCAACGCAGTAACACACAGGACATCCACGAATGCACATATTACACATTGTACATTTTTGGAACCTTTCCAATTTATCTTCCTGAGAAAGCTTGTCCCATTCTTCTAAATCCTTTGCTCTCTTTGCTAAAGCAGTATCTTTGATTTTTCTAAGAGTTTCGGTGTGTTTTGTTCTCAAATCCTCAGGTAAGGTTTTTTTGTTGATCTTTGATTTTTCTACGAGATCTGCACCTTTATCTGAATATACTATTAGGAGAATTTCGTCTGAATCAATAGGTAATACCAGATCGCTAACACTGATATCAGCAACAACGGGGACTTTTCTGATACAACGCGTACAATTCTCTGCTATATCTAATCCAACTTCTTTAGTGCTACCATCTTCAAATTTAAGAATTAATCCATTATCGCCGACTTTTTCTTTAACTACTTTAGTTAAATCGAGTCCTTCTACTTTCTTCAATTGACGCGAAACATTTATTACCATCCCTCTATCCTCAAAGCCAACAACGAAAAGATTATCCATGTTAATCTGTCTAATCTTTGCTAACTCAATTATTCCGCGAGTATCACAGGGACGAGCAATAACTCCGACTTTTTCGTTCTTAGCCCCATCAACTGATTTATGTAAGAATTTCGCAGCCGTATCCGTTCTAGCGTATCCATATGCAATTAAATTTGTTAAAGGAAAAGTTGTAAGGTCTTCTGGTTTTTCAACAATTACTGGAGATACAGTAAATCTATCTATAGCCCCAGATTTCTTATCTACTTTCAATTTTGCTCCAATAATCTTATCTACGAATTTTTCTTGCAAGAGCGTCGCTAATAGCTTAGGAAAATCTTCAATCTTAATTAAATATTCATCTAATGCATCCATGTTATTTCAACTCAAATTAATAAAGACTTTTTTTCAATTTTTTTTTTAATTATTTTTTAATTATTTTTTACATAACTATTACTTTTTAAATTTTTTTTTATGTGTTATATGGTGCTCCCATATCTTCAGCTGAGTTCTCATTTTTTTTAACTCAGCCTCATTAGCTAACACATTTATTTTTTTGAGGAGTTATTATTTTTTTTCCGTAATGGGCTCGGTCCAAGTTTCCGTATTTCTTCATCAAAAGAAGTTGCTACTTTTCGATATTTCGAACCTTCCGCTGAACTGCAATATTCCATTTTTAATCTTTTTGGGTTAAGTCCAACGGCTTTAACCACTTCTTTTATATAAGCAATTGACCTATGTGCAAAATAGTTACCTTTTTCATAATCACATTCTCCAGGATATCATCCAACAACGAGTATTCCGTCAGCACCTCTCCCAAAACTTCTCATAATTACATCCGCACCAACTCTTCCTGTACATGGAACTAACACGGTTCTTAAAGATATGGGGTATTGAGCTCTAATAGTTCCCGCCATATCAGCTGCACCATAGCCTCATTTTAAACATAAAAAGGATAGAATTTTAATATCGTCGTCTCTCATTTTAATTTCCTCTTTAATCTTCTATTGGCAATAATTCGTCAATATAAACTGAATATTGAACGTCTTTGTAATGCGCTAAATCTATTGCTTTAGAAGGGCATATTGCAGTGCAAATTCCACAACCTCTGCAACTTATTACATCTACAACAATCTTTCCTTCATCATTAATAGAAATTGCATTGTATGGACAAGCATCAATACATTTATAGCATTTTGCACATCTTTCGTCTATTGGTTGGGCGCGTATTAATTCAATAATGTATTCTCCCTGTCCCATTGGAATGCCTGCTGAAGATGCTGCTCCTTTAGCCTGGCTTACAGTAAGTTCAATAGACTTCTGACCTTGACAAGAACCTGCTAAATAGATACCTGGAACCTTAGTTTTGATTGGTTCTAGACGCGGATGAACTTCTTTTAGAAACCCATCTGATGATTTTTCGATATTCATTATAGCAGCAATTTCATTTGTGCCTTGAGATGGTAGTGATGCCGATGACAAAACAACCATATGAACTTCCATTTTTACTAGCGTATCAGTCCCAACAGGTTCAAATTGAACGATAAGATTCTTTGTTAAAGGGTCTTCTTCTATTTTTCCTATCATCCCTTTAACAAAAAGAATTCCTGCATCTCTGGCTCTTTTGTAATACTCTTCATACATCTTCCCCGCACATCTCATATCTATATAACATACTGTAATTTCGGAATCGGGATATTCAGAGATTATAAGTTTGGAATTCTTAACAGATAAATTACAGCAAACTACGCTACAATATGCATTCTTTTTTATATCTCTTGATCCTACGCAGTTAATGAATAATATTTTCTTTGGACGTTTTCTATCTGAGGGGCGTACCAAATGACCGAACATAGGACCATTTGGAGCAAGGATTCTTTCTAGTTGGATTTGTGTGATTACATTCTCGTATTTCCCGTACCCATAATCGTCTTCTTGATATATGTCCCACCCTGTTGCCACAATTATTGTTCCTATTTCAAGTTCTACTATTTCATCTTGTTGGCTAAAGTCAATTGCTTCCAAATCACAAGACTCGACACATGCAAAACATTCTACACACGATTCCCTTACAATATCATAAACTGCCGGAACTGCTTGAGCAAATGAAATATCGATGCACTTACGAGCTGACAGATTTTCATCAAAATAATTAGGAACATATATAGGACATACTTCCGTACATGCACCACAGCCAGTACATTCGCTTTCAATGACAAATCGAGCTTTTCTGTTTACATGGGCTCTAAAGTTACCTATGTATCCTTCGACTTTTACTACTTCACTATAAGTAAGCATTTCAATATTTGGATGGCGATCAGCTTCAAGCATCTTAGGTCCGAGAATTCATATTGAACAATCATCCGTGGGGAATGTTCTATCTAACTGAGACATACGACCACCGACTGTTGTCTTCTTTTCAACTAAATAAACTTTATATCCCGCATCTCCCAAATCAATTGCAGCACTTAAACCAGCAATCCCTCCACCAATAACCAAACAAGTAGGGTTTACATCTACTGTTTTTGTAGGTATCTCTTCTAAAAATTGCGACCTTGAAATCCCTGCTTTTACTAATTCTATTGCTTTAAGTGTAGCGTCATCTCTTACTTCCATTGCTTGATGAACGTAACTACAATGTTCTCTAATGTTTACAAATTCCAAATATCTCTGTGGTAATCCTGCTTCTTTTAAAATAGCGTGAAATACTGGTTCATGTGTTATTGGAGTTCAAGCAGCCAAGATAATTCTGTCGAAGCCTTTTTCGTCTATTTGTTCTTTCATAAATTCAGCTCCTCCAGACGTACACAAATTTAAATACTCGTAAGCGTAAACATCATCGAGTTTATCAATTTCTTCTACAATTTTAGGCACATCTAAAATGCCTCCAATATTAACTCCTCATCTACATATAAATGCTCCGATTTTGTGTTTACTATTGGTCTGTTCTTCAGACAAATTTTCCACCTTTTGTATTTGTATCCTCCTAATTTTAAATGTATCTTCTTATAACGATTTTTATTAATTGTACTTGATTAAATAAATATGATCATGCAAATGGTTCTTATTATTAAAATTCAATTATTATTAGTTTTATACCGATTATTTTTGATTTTAAGACTTTCATCATTGCTGTTATAGTTGAAAATAACCAAATCAGATTTAAATAAAATAAACATAATATAGATCATATCTTTTTAGTAGGTGAATATTCATGGCAGAATCTCAAAAATCTAATAAAAAATCAAAATACACAATTGATTCGATTCAAAGGAAAGCGTTAATTAGTAGAATATATCCTATCCTCTTGGTGGGGTCAATAGTTTGGTTGTCGGGAGAATATTTGTTTAGCTTTCTTTTCTCAGATTTGGATTTTACAGGACAAAATTTATTGTACTATGTAATCATTGTAATAGTAGAAGCGATTTTATTTATCTCGTTTTTCTTTGCCTCTAATAATAATAAAATATTATTGAGTATCTTCTTCTTTATAGCATTCAGTTTTCTTGCAGGAATTTTAAGTTTACCCGTAGTGATCTTTACAGAATTTATACCACAAGTTCACATGCTTGTCAGTTTGTCAGTTGGTGCAAATTTTATAGTTTACTTCTTAAGTCTCTTTTTAAGGGAAAAGTACTTTGCCAAAGGATATATTTGGACGCATATCTTATTATACCTAATTGGAGTTGCCATAGTAGAAATCATTTTTATTGTTATTTTCAATATCCAAAACTTATTACTAACAATACCTATCTCACTGGCATACATTTTGATTGTTTCCTTAATTTTGATGTTTTGGGGCACCCGTACCATTAAAAAAACTGAAAAAGAGAATTGGATATATGCATTATTTAAAATTCTTGGAATTTTACTAATAGCGCTTGTCTTAGCTGTCGTTGTTGTAGTTATTGTACTTTTAATTATTGCACTAGCAATTATATCTGAAGGAAATTTTGATTTGAGCGGGATAGGTTCTGGAGGGGGTGGAGGAATTGGAAGTAAAAAGAAGAAGCAACAGCAAATCTAACTCTTTTTCTATCTTTTTATAAATGAAAATTCTACTATAGTTAGAAGAATTGAATAAAGAAATTAAATAAAAAAAATAGATAAAAAAAAATTACTTTCCGCCAAATTCCGAAACATCGCCAAATAAACGCTTTATAGCTTCCAATCTGGTTTCTTCGCCAATTTGTTCGACATTTTTCAGACTTATTGCTTCTTTTGGGCAAACCGCAATACATTGAGGTTCTGTTCTACCAACTTCAGGATCGATGAAATCTTCTTTCATACCATCGCAGAGGTCACATATTAAGGCTTTTTGAGTTTCAATGTGTAAGTTTATAACTCCGAATTCGCAAGCGCGGATACAATAAGCACATCCATTGCACTTGTCATCGTCTACGATTATTGATCCCGTCTCTGGATTTTTCTCCAAAGCCTTTTCTGGGCAACTACGAATGCATGGAGCCTCTTCGCACTTCTGACACGCTAGAGCGATGTTAAAAACAGGTTCAATTCGGACTCTATGAATTCGGGTGTTAATAGGGTTAAATTCACCATCGTGGACAAACGAGCATACTGATTCGCATGTTTCGCATCCAGTACATAAATCTGGGTCAATAATTATGAATTGATGCATCTTCCCGCCACGCTTCTTTAATGATGATCTTGACATTTTCCTATTTACCTCCAGCTGGTTTTAACTTACCAATTACAAAATCTAAACCCAAACTCTTTAGAGTTGCATCAGTAGGAATCCCTGTTTTCGTATCCCAACCTCGAGCTTCGTAGTATCCGCTTAGAAGTTTTTGATATCCTTCTTCTTTTAAGGTGACACCTTTAGCAGGTCCTTTTGTGTGTGCTTCTTTGAAGAACCTCTCTGGAGGATGATCGTCCGCTCTGGTCCACCCTTCTCGAATATTAAAACATTTTGAAAGGTTTAAGATAGCAGCTCCTCTTTTATTAATGGATTCTTCGGTGTGTGGAATACCAGTTACTAACTCATAGACTTTCGCCATCTCTGCATCGTTTTCATAAATTCCACGAGTGAACTTACAAATTACATAAGAGTCAATAATTGCATAGATATCCTCAAGCCCTATGATTGCTTTACCACGTTCAAGTGGTTTGTCGTATCCGAATCTATCGAATTTACCTTTAGCATCAAGTCCATAAGCGCCATTCCTTAAATGGCAAGCTCCTCTAATAGATACGCTTTCTCCTACAGCAAAACTTGTCATTCCGTGAAGATCAAAAGCAGGCATTTCTAATCCTTTTATATGCATTCCATAATAGCCAGCGTTCTTTATTCCCTTTTCTTCCAATCTAATACCAGCTTGTTTACAGCCATCTCCAAAGATTTCATTAGCAAAACCTTTACCAAGAATCATTTCTTCTGTAAATCGTGCTAGATTAGTGGTGGAACCAAATGGGAGTTCAAAACCAAGGTCTTTTTTCGTTATTAGTCCTAGATCATATAATTCGCAAGCCATACTGGCTGTTACCCCACCACTAATGGCGTCAATTCCCAAATCATCACATAAAGAGACGCATTTGAAAATAGTAGGCCAGTCAGCGCATCCAGTGTTAGTACCAAAGGAATAACACATTTCTACATCAATTGAAGCGACTAAATTTGGATATTCAGGGTGAGTTTTAGGTACTCTCGCGAGATGATCGCAAGCGATGGAGCATTGAGAGCAAGCAACTTTTTTAACAACCCAATCTTCGTTTAGTGTATCTCCAGTAAAGGCTCCATTATCAATCTCTTCCCATGTGCCTTCGCGATAGTTCATGGTAGGCATCATTCCGAGTTTGTTGTAACTGGTTATTCCTGCAGGAGTGCCTAAATCACGATATTTTGCAGTTGCAGGACCATTAGCTACTTTAATTAATTTCTTAGCTAACTTGTAAAATTCAGCGGGATAAGCAACTTTGAGACCTTTCGTACCCCGAAAAGCTATTGCTTTCAGATTTTTACTTCCCATTACTGCTCCCATACCAGTTCGACCAGCTTGTCTGTTTCTATCGTTAGTAATACACGCTAATTTACTTAATCGTTCTCCTGCTTGTCCGATTGACATCACTGCTAATCTTTGATCTTGGAATTCTTCTCTCAGAATTTCTTCCGTTTCAAAATTACCTTTTCCCCAGACAGTTTTTTCACATGGTTCTAGGTAGTAATCGTCATCATCTACAACCAGGTAAACGGGTTCAGAAGCTTTTCCTTTGATCACGATCGCATTGACTCCAGCGCGTCGCGCTTGTGCTCCAACAGAACCTGAGGAAATAGACATACCAAACATTCCTGTTAACGGTGATTTAGCAAATACGCCGTACTTTGAACTAGTAGGTAGTATCGTAGTTGGAAAAGGGCCTATAGACCACACAAATATGTTTTCTGGACTTAATGGGTCTATACCTGGTTTTAATTCATCCCAGAGGATTTTAGCACCAAATCCATAACCACCAATCCAGTCGCGGCAGAATTCTCCAGATAAAGTAGATTTACCAATTTTTCCACTGGTTAAGTCGACATCGAGTCTCACTTGAGAGTATCCTTTGACATCGTCGGGTAAAGTTATTTCTTTAGATTTACTCATGTTTTTCACTAATTTTAATTTTTGATTTTTTTAGTATAGAGAATTAATACTTAATATAAAAAATTACCATTTATTAGGTTATTTGTTAATGTAAACAACCTCTATCCTAATCTACCCAAAATTAAAACCAAAATTAAGAATTTGATTTCCCTCTTCTCAAAATCTTCCCTAAATAAAATTCCGAAATGGCTTCTTTAAACATTCTGATTTATTGATTTTATCTCAACTTATGTAATTTTCTAGTCCAAAATGCTTTTTAACAATAATAATAGCATATTTAAAGTGGTTTAGATTATATTTAACAACAGTATAAAGACCGTAATGTGATTCATATGACTGTAACTACAGATAAAAATGTAAGTAAGAAAAATGACAGAATACTTTCAAGTGACATCATTAAAAATGTTATTGCGAACGCAAATTACTGCTATAATTGTAACCGTTGCGTTAATGTGTGCCCTGTCTCTTACTTAGATTTGTTTTACCCGAGAAATTTAATTACTGATTTAACTTTTTTATCTCCAGAGGAAGCATTACAAAATAATAATATTTGGGATTGCCTAACCTGTGGGTTGTGCACCGAATATTGTCCAATGACTAAAGATAAGGTTGGAGTAAATTTTACAGAAATTATTAAGGAACTCAGAGCATTAACTTCGGAATACGAGCCTTTACAAGAGACTTTACGAAGCTGTAATCACGATCGCGTTTATTCAAGTATACCAAAATTAATGGCAGACGATAAGATTAAATTTACCAATAAACTTGGATTTTTAGAAGGTACTGGATTAAAAATAAAAAGCGAAGGGGAACTCGCTTACTTTATGGGTTGTGTACCGTTTTTAACTGGAACGGCGCCTTGCGTCGTAGGATGTCCGGCAGGAGTAGATGTTCAAGGATATGTGTCCTTAATCTCCGAAGGAAAATTTCAAGAATCTATCGACTTAATAAGAGAAATGAACCCCTTACCTTATTTATGTGGAAGAATTTGCACAGCTCAGTGTGCTTTGAATTGTAATCGTCAACATCACGATGATCCCGTAGCAATCCGAGAGTTAAAACGTTTCGTATCTGATTATGAAGCTGCACATCCAAATAAGAGTAAAATAAAACCAGTTAAACAAACCAAAGAAAAAGTAGCAATAATCGGAGCTGGTCCAGGAGGTTTATCTGCAGCTTACTACCTCGCAAGATTGGGGTACAAACCAACAATTTTCGAGAAAGGTGATAAAACCGGTGGAGTCGTAAGATATGGTGTCCCTCAATATAGGCTTTCTGACGAGGCGTTAGACCACGATGTAGAATTTATAAAAAATATGGGCGTTGAAATCGTACTCAACAAGGAGTTTGGTGCAAATTTTACTCTTGAAGATCTTAAAGAAGAAGAGTTCAAAGCAACATTTATTGCGGTAGGTCTGTATGTCCCAAAAACTTTGCGACTTGAAGGTGAAGATTTGCCTAACGTTCATGTTGCTATAGATTTTCTCTTGGATCGGAAATATGGTTGCGCAGAAGACCCCGAAGAATTTAAAGGTAAAAATTTTGGAATTATTGGGGGCGGAGCAGTCGCTGTTGATGTAGGCGAAACTGCTGTGAGATTAGGTGCTACGAAAGCTGATTTCGTAGACATATTAACGGAGGAAGCGCTTAAAAATGTGCTGAAAGATTTGCACGAAGCCGAAAGAGAAGTAATGGAATATCATTTTACTACTTCAACAAAAAACATAACCCAAGAACCCAATGGAAAATTAGCCTTAAATTGTTATAAAATTGAATGGGGTGAACCTGATCCTGAAACGGGAAGAAGACCTTTGAATAAAGTGGAAGGTTCTGATTATAAAATCGTTGTTGATCATGTAGTCACTGCTATCGGGCAAGGACTTGACGTAGTCCCTATTAATGCTGCAACTGAAAACAAGTTAAAAATTGATCGAGGCAGAATTATAGTTGATCAAGTAACTTTTGAAACTAACATTCCCGGCGTTTTTGCTGGTGGAGACATCATTAATGATTCACTTATGTGTGCCGTTGATGCTATCGGAAATGGTAGAGAAGCTGCATATTCAATCGATCGCTTCTTCCGTGGAATTGATTTAAAAGATGGTAGGATTATAAAGAAAGAATTGAAGCGTTCTACTATCCCTAAAAAATACATTCAAGTAAATTCTTGCCAAGAAATGAATTTCATACCCGGAGAAGAAAGATTGGTATGTTTTGATGAAATGGAGTTAGGATATACCGAAGAACAAGCAATAAAGGAGGCAAATCGTTGCTTAAATTGTAATTGTTGTAGTAATAGCGATCAAATCCCTGAAGATTATAACGCAGCTTTAGATTCCTCGGGAGTAATGATTGCAAACTATGGGAACCAAGCTAACATGCATTCTTATAACTCTCCAGATTATTTAACTATCCCTAAGAGTGTAATTGGAATCCTAAATCAAAACGATATTGTGCCAGTTGTTTTACCTGAAGAAAAATGTTGTGGTCACGATATAATATGGCAAGGCGATACGGAGTCCTTTGAGAAGTTAGCGAGGTATAATGTCAAGTTGTTTAAAGACTCTGGTGTAAAAACAATTGTATTCAGCTGCCCTGAAGGGTATTATACTTGGAAAAACGAGTATAAAAAACTGTTTAAAAAAGGGGAAGATTTCGATTTTGAGATTTATCACATTTCAGAATATATCTTGAAAGAAAATCTTCTAGAGGATATAACTTTTCCAAACTTGGGAGATGTTAAGGTTACTTATCATGATCCTTGTAGACTAGGTAGAATGAGTAATGTTTATGACGCTCCTCGTGAAGTATTGAATAAAATCCCGGGCATAAAACTCCTTGAAATGGAAAATAATAGGGTAGACGCTGATTGTTGTGGTGTTTCGGCCTACATTTCATGCAACCAAAATTCCAAACTACTACAAGAATCAAGAATAAAACAAGCAATTGAAACTGGAGCGGAATATTTAATTACTACTTGCCCGAAGTGTTTAACGCATTTTAACTGCTATTTGAATGAAAATAAGGAACTTAAGAACAAAATTCAAGTAATAGACCTACTAACTTTTATGGGTAAAATGCTTTTTATGCAGTAAGTACTTACCCGTTATTCATCTTTATTTTTTTCTAAACTCATTCTTTTCCCGCTAATTATATCAACCTTAAATAATTCCTATACTTTAAATCAAATAGAAATAAGGTAAAAATGTCTTAATTAAATAAGTATCACGATAAAAATTGCCGTATGAGATTTTAGAGAAAAAGGAACTAGGAAGTAGTGGAGCGATTTATGAAATGGTTTTACGCACACCATTAATTGCTAAGAAAGCTCACGCCGGTAATTTCGTTCTTCTAAGAATCAACGAAACTGGAGAGAGAATTCCATTGACTATTGCCGATTATAATAGAGAAAAAGGGACGATAACAATGGTAATTCAAGTGGTGGGTAAAAGTACAAAGTTAATCTGCAATCAAAATGTCGGAGATCAAATACTTGACGTCATAGGACCGTTAGGAAACAAAATACATATTCAAAAATATGAGGATCCTATAGTAGTTATTGGGGGTGGAATCGGTATAGCTCCTTGTTATCTTCAAGCAAAAGAGCTTAAAGATGCGGGAAATGAAATTATTACCATTTTAGGAGCCCGAAGCAAAGGTCTTCTTATTTGGAAAGAAAAAATGGAAACTGTGAGCAATCAATTAATTATTACAACTGACGATGGAAGCGAAGGAATGAAGGGAGTTGTTACAGATTCACTTAAAAAAATTATGCAAGAGAGGAAAATAAGTCTTGTAATCGCAATTGGACCATTAATTATGATGAAGTATGTTGCTCTTACTACTAATGGCTCTGGAGATTTGCCTAAAGTGAAAACATTCGTCTCTCTAAACACAATCATGGTTGACGGGACGGGAATGTGTGGTAGTTGTCGTTTTTCTACGATAGATGGTGATATTCAGTTTGCGTGCGTTGACGGTCCAGATGTCGATGGACACATAGTTGATTTTGATAACTTATTAAAGCGCGCTCGTCGATTTCTTGATCAAGAGAAAGAATCTTTGGAATGTTACGACGACGAATGTAGAGCATTAGAACAACTGAAGAGAGAGGTTGTGTAGCAAAATAATAATAAGATCTACGATTAAAATATTAACTGATAACAAGAACAAGATTTTAAAAGCTGGGAAACTCAAGGAAGATGAAAAAGATCGAAGAAGATAATAAAGTTGTCAAACAACCTAATAGAATAGCAAAGTCCAAATCAAAAAGCCGTAAAGGACTTAACCGCGTTGAAATGAAACTCCAAGATCCAAAGGTAAGGATCACAAATTTCGAAGAAGTAGCACTTGGCTTAACCGAAGAAATGGTTGAATATGAAACTCAACGGTGTTTACAATGTGAAAATCCTCTCTGCGTTTCTGGGTGCCCCGTTAATATCAAAATCCCTCAATTTATCAAGTTACTACAAGAAAAAAAATATATTAAAGCTCTCTACAAGATTAAGACAGATAACTTGTTACCTGCTATTTGCGGGCGAGTGTGTCCTCAAGAAATTCAATGTGAACAAGCGTGCATTTTGAATAAACTTGGAAAGCCAATAGCTATAGGTTACCTAGAGCGTTTCATAGCAGATTGGGAGAGAAAAAATAATCTTAAAGAGTGTCCCGAATGCGCAGTTCCAAAAGGGCTTAAGGTAGCAGTTATAGGAGCGGGACCAGCAGGATTAGCTTGTGCTGGAGAATTGGCGATGAGAGGTTATAATGTTACTATTTTTGAAGCGTTCCACACCAGTGGCGGAGTTCTGAGTTATGGAATTCCCGAATTCAGATTACCCAAAGAAATTATTAAAAGTGAAATTGAAACTTTAGAGATGCTCAATGTTAAATTTGAATATAACGTAATTATTGGTAAAACTTTGACAATTGAAGATTTAAAAGAAATGGGTTTTAAAGCCTTTTTTATTGGAGTTGGAGCAGGACTCCCAATATTTGTAAAATTGCAGGGATTAACCTTAAACGGCGTCTTAACTGCTAACGAATTCCTCACTCGATCAAATTTAATGAAAGCTTTTAAGTTTCCTGATTACGATACTCCTATCAAAATTGGAAAAATTGTAACTGTTATAGGAGGGGGAAACGTCGCATTAGATTCTGCTAGAACCGCCTTGCGATTAAATGCTGAAAAAGTTATAGTTGTTTATCGCAGGTCCGAAGCAGAAATGCCTGCGAGAAGAGAGGAATATCATCACGCGTTAGAAGAAGGCGTTATTTTTCAATTCTTAACAAATCCAGTGAGATTTATCGGAGATGAAAACGACGATCTTAAACAAATGGAAGTTATTAAAATGGAATTAGGGGAACCTGACGAATCTGGACGTAAACGTCCCATTCCAATCGAAAATTCAAATTATCTAATCGAAACAGATACGATCATTATAGGCATAGGAACAAGAGCAAATCCAATCATAACTAAATCAATTCCGGAATTGAAAATATCCAAACGGGGTTACATCGAAACGGATGAAAATTTTCAAACCAACATTGAAGAGATATTCGCTGGTGGAGATATCGTAACGGGATCCGCTACTGTAATTTCTGCTATGGGAGCGGGCAAGCGAGCAGCTCGCGGAATTGATAAGTATTTACAAGAAAAATATTTAGATAAAAAATAGATTTTTATTACAAATTAGCTTATTTACTCCCTTGGGGACACACTTTTAAACAGTTAGAGCAATAGTTGTTGTTCAACAGACTTTCCATGCACTTTGAACGGTCTATGTGAGTGAAAATGCCAGAACCTTTTACCCTCTCAATTGGTTCTTCGTAAATAGCTCCACCTAAACATTTTTCTATACAAACACCGCAATTCTCGCAAAAATCTTCCATATCGCTAAGATCTACTTTCTTTGTTTCGGGGATATTAGCATCCGTAGTTATAGCGCTCCACCTTTGTCTCATACCGAACTCGGGACTAATAATCAACCCGTTCCGTCCCATTACTCCTAACCCCGCAGCTACAGCGTGAGCTGTAAACAAGAGTTTTCCTCCAAAAGGATGATGAGCTTCCGTCTTGTAACCTTTTTCTTGCAGAAATCGTGTTAACTCGATTGTTTTTTCTCCTAAGTCGTAATATACTCTAAATGCCTCAATGCTAACATGAATACTTGGAGCTGTTTTGATCTTATCCCAATCCATTTCCATCCCAAGAATTATCGTGTTCTTTCCTACAATTGGAAGATTTTTGAAAATATAGTTTTCTAACACGGGCGTATAACCAATAAGTTCAATGCCTTTTTCTTTAGCTAAATTCTCAAACTCTGTCCAAAATTCAAGTATCGTTTCGGTCTTGTTATTATCGCCATTTTGATATTTCGTTTTGTTCGCCTTTTGAAAGCCTTTAAATGTTCCTGTTAAATACTTACTGTATTCTTTTGCGGTTTCGCGGTCCAATTTTTGTTCGGTTGATAATTTCATCGTAAAAAGCTCTTTTGGAACAACAAAGACTAAATCCTCATTTTTTCCGATGTAAGTAGGTTCAACTTTTTCTTTCTCCATAATGATATCTCAATAATTTATAATACTAAAATTTTTACTTTACTCTATCATACCCAGAATTAATAGAGAGAAAATTAATTACATGATTAACAACATAAGGGCTCTTAAATATGAGTGCCCATTTTGTAACAACTCGTTAGAATCAAGATTCACTAAGTGCTTTAATGTTTATTGTCAAGGCCATAAATTTAGCACAGATAATTTAGTCACTTTTAGGCTAAACCCTAAGTTGGGTGTTGGGCGAATTGTTAAGAAAATAGAAATCCCCGCATCGAGGTCGTTAGATGATGATGATACTTATTTTCTAACAAAATACAAAGTTAAATTTGATAACAATAATGTAAAAGTAATTCACCCTCTCGATCTTATCCATTATGTTTTTGAGATTAATGATAGAATAGTTACGAAAACCAAAATTGGAACAATCAACTCGAGCAATTTTCTAATAAAAGATGGTATTATATCTTATGAAGTTCTGCTCACAAATGGAAAAAAAACTCAAATATACGAATCAGAAATAATTTCAAAATACCAAACTCCAATAAAAAGAATAATCGCAGCCCAGAGAAGTGATCCTCCAAAGAATTTCCTCGTAAAGTATTGGGCTAATCTTTTCTATTCGTATTATTCTTCTTATCAAATTAAATGTATTACCAATTCTAGACTTTCTTTAATGCCACATCAAATAAATGTTGCCCATAGATTATCCGAAGAGTACTTTCCTCGCATAATTTTAGCTGATGAAGTAGGATTAGGAAAAACAATTGAAGCAGGTATTTATATCAAAGAAATGATGGCAAGAAATCTCGCTGAAAGAATTCTAATAGTTGTTCCTGCTACACTTGTAAATCAATGGCAATTTGAAATGCAAAATAAGTTTAATATCGAATTTACTCTTTACGATGGGAAAAAAATAAAGGAAATAACTAGAAAGGGAAGCAATGCAAGTGATAAGAAAGTGCAAAATCCATTTTATTATAATAACCTTATTATATGCTCACTACAATTTGCACGAAATAGGAAATATATAAACTTACTTTCTCAAATATCTTGGGATGTAGTAGTTTTTGACGAATCGCATCATTTAAGGCGATATTTAGTTAATGCAACAACTGGTAATTACCGAGAAACTTTAAATTATGAGCTAGCAAGAAATTTAAGCGCTTCATCTGAATCGCTACTATTACTCTCAGCAACTCCGTTGCAATTACATTCGTTCGAATTATACTCACTCATCGAGTTAATCCAGAGAGAATCTTTTGACAGCTTTTCAGAATTTGAACATTTTCGGAAAGATATGCCGTTTATAAATATGTTAATAGCTAATGTTAACCAAATAGATAATCTAAACAATTTCGAAGTAAAAAATACCATAAAACTCCTAAAAACTTTGAATTATGTTAATAAAGACAATAACGAGTCTGAAATACTAAATAGATTGAAGAGCGACAATTTTAAATTAAATTTGCTAAAAAAAATCGAAAAAGACCATACTTTATCCAAATTCCTAATTAGAAATCGTAAGAAGAACATATTTTCGGAAGAATTCCTAAACGAGAGAGTTGTTAAAACCATCGTAGTTAATCTTACAAAACAAGAATTAGCTCTTTATCAAGAAATTCGGTTATACCTCGCTAAAATCTATAATTTATCAACCAATAAAGAAAATCTAGGAATTGGATTTATTATTACCACTCTTCAAAAATTATTAACTAGTTCTAAGTTTGCATTTTTAAAAAGCTTAGAAAGGAGATTAGAACAAATAGAACGCCAAAAAAGCATTTCTTTCGAATTGGATGTTCTAAGAAAAACTGATCCCGAATATTATGAATTAGGTTTAGAAGACGAGTATTTAGATTCAGAATTAATATTAGATAATGGAAGTAAATCAAGAACCGAGGATTTAAGCCCTTCTATGAATTTACTTAACCACGAAAAAATACTAAATGAATTTTATGATAAGTTAACCGCTTTACCATACGATTCTAAGTGTCAAAAACTTGTAGAACTGATTAACCAGATATATCTTCAAAATCCAAACGAAAAAGTCCTAGTATTTACTCAATTTGTCGACACTTTGTTATTTTTAAAAGATTTATTGAACGCTCAAGAAGAAAAATATGCGGTAGAAACTTTTTACGGTGGATTAGATAAGGTTGAAAAAGAACAAGCTGTTGAGAGATTTCGAACAAGCGAAGGATTTGGAATCCTAATATCTACAGAAGTAGGGGGCGAAGGTCGTAATTTCCAGTTTGCCCGTGTTATGATTAATTACGATCTCCCCTGGAATCCAATGAAACTAGAACAACGCATAGGAAGAATCGATAGAATCGGCCAAAAATCCAAAAAAGTGTATATTTATAATTTTTATATAGAGGGGACCATTGAAACAGACATTATTTTTGCTTTAGATAAAAGAATTCACTTATTTGAAGAATCAATTGGTCAATTAGAACCAATTATCGGAACTATTGAAAAAGACATTAAAAACATCATTTTTACCGAAAACGAGGGTAAGAGGAGAAAGAAAGTAAATGAATTTAATAGAAAACTAGATATTGAAGTAAAAAAAGCAAAAGAGATGGAAATGCAGCTTGATGATCTGCTAATAGACAAAAAATCATTTAAAATGGACGACCTTATTACTTCATTGGATGCGTGTCGAGAAGTTAAATTAACTCATAACGAATTATATCTTTTAGTTAACAGTTTTTTTAAATTGAATGATAAAAAATATGGTTCATTAAATATTCTTGAGGAAGGACTTCATGAAAATATTGGATTTAAAACTGAAATAAATCTTAGCAACGACTTTTTTTATAAAATCCAAGATTATAAATTACTCAAAAATTATTTTGGTACGTTTAATTTAGATTTAGCTAAAGAAAAAGAAGAAATTGATTTTTTTGCCCTGGGACATCCATTAATTAATGCAATACTAAATTTCTGTAGATCAGATACATTCGTTGGTACTTTTACTCGATTTCACATGAAAAGAGAGATGTTACCTGAGCATTTTAGAAAGACTTTAGTATCTCAAAACCAAATTTATTTATTTATCTTTGTAATTAAATTTCAAGGTTACATCCTAGAAAATCAGTATTCTGCTGTCGTTATTGATAAAAATGGAAGAGAACTGGAAAATTTAGCTGATCTAATACTTAATATTAATGCCTTTGAAAAATTGTATGATTTCAGAAATGAGAGTCTTATTGAAAACGATATAGACATAACTATTATCGAGAATCTAAGAAAAAAAGCAAAATCACTAGTCAAATGGAAAACTTCCCAATGGAAAACAGAAATCAAAGCTTTAAACGATAAAATCTTCGAAATAGAGCAAAAGAAGAAAGAGAAAATATTTACTCATAATAAAAGACTACTAGCTTTCAAACTCGAATCCTTAAAATTAAAATTAGAGAAAAAAGAAAGTAAAAAACCGACAGAACGACAACTACTAAATATTAAAAGTATAGATGACCCGCAAATAAGGCAAGAACGCCTAGATAAAATCAATAAATTAAAAGAAGAAATACATTTTCTTGAAAAGGATATAGCAAAAGTTGAAATAAAGATAGACAATTTAGCTTTCGATTACGACGACTTAAAAACTGATATGAACAAGAGGAATTTAGCTAAATTTTATACTAATTTAGATGCGTTTGCAGAAATTACCTTTTATGGCTAAACACGATTTTGAGATAAGCAAGAAATGTATTTAAATGAACTTCAATATTATTTACTAATAATAATTTCCGGCTCTAAATATCATGAAAATAAGTAGTCAATTTATCAACACTCCATTAAAGGAATATAAGGTTCAAGTTGATTGGCGGAGTATTATGAATTATGCTGCAGCCGTAAATGATGATAATCCAAAATATTTTAATGATGAGAGCGAAAGTGGTATTGTAGCTCATCCTATGTTTCCTGTGGCGGTTACCTGGCCTATAATGGAACACATATCAGATTACATTTATTCAGATAACTTTCCTATAAGAATATTTGCCACAGTAGTCCACTATTACGAACACTTGAAAATTTATCGTTTAATTAGACCCAATGACGAGATTAAAGTCCAAGGTAAAATTATCGCTATTTTACCTCATAGAGCTGGAACTCACGTTACACTTCAACTAGATGCTACAGATAAAAACAATAATCTCATATTTACTGAGTACAACGGTGGAATGCTAAGAGGCGTAAAATGCTTGGGAGGTGGTAAAGGGGAGGAATCACTTCCTATACGCACAATCCTTAAAAGCGAGGATGAACCTGTTTGGAAGAAAAGTGTATATATTGATAAATTAAGATCTTTTGTGTACGATGGTTGTACTGACATAGTTTTCCCTATTCACACGTCAAAAAAATTTGCTCATTTTGTGGGGTTGCCAGATATTATCCTGCAAGGCACTGCAACATTGGCTTTTGCTGTAAAAGAAATTCTTAATCACGAATCAGATAGAGACCCAAATAGAGTGCGAGAGATTGTATGTAATTTCTCAGGCATGGTCAATCTTGATTCAAACATATCGATTCAAGTGAAAAAGAAGAAAGAAACAGGAAACAGTAAAGAAATCTTTTTTGAGGTTTATAATCACGAAAATCAAAAAGCGATAAGAAATGGGTATATCTTATTAAAGAAATGATTTCAACAGCTATAAGCGAACACAATTCAACACGATAATTAATTAGAAAAAAGAAGTAGTAATAAGAATTTATTACTTAACTTTTTGTAGAGCGTCTTTTAGAGTTAGTTCGAAGTTTTCTAATATAAAATTGGTATCTTCTTCCGTAACAACTAAAGGAGGTTTGATTTTTGTTACGTTCCTTCGTCTTAGTTTACCTGTGGCGGTTAAGATCGGCATACTAGGTCCTAAATATAAGTTGTGCTTCGGTGCGAGTAAAATCATTTCCTCAGACAGTTCCGTAAAAGGTTCGCGAGTTTCTCTATCTTTCACGAATTCTACTCCAATAAATAATCCAGGACCTCTGATATCTCCAATTTCTTCGTATTCTTCTTGCATTTCGAATAATCGTTTAGTGATCTTATTACCCATTTTTTCGCAGTTCTCACCGTATTTTGCTTTTTCAATAACTTTAATTGCTGCTAAGGATGTAGCCATTGATAATGGATCAGAGCTAAAGGTGGTGTGCTCTTCCGAAGGACCAAATCTTTTCTTGATTTTTGGAGATGCAACCAAAACTCCTAACGGAAACCCACCTCCGATTCCTTTAGTAAATGTCATCATATCTGGGGAAACATCCAAGTTCAATTCCTTTTGATATCGCTCTGTTATTGTGAAATATTTTCCACATCTCCACATGCTCGTTTGACATTCATCGTAAATTAAAAAGACCTTTTCCTCTTCACAGACTTCTTTTAATTTAACCAAAAATTCGGGGGGTGCTGGTATTTGGCCTCCAGCTGCTTGAATTGGCTCAAGCATAATTCCTGCAAATCTTTTTGGTGCCATACCAAGTATATAATTTTCTACTAAATCAAAACATTCCAGATTACAGCTAGGATCTTTTTTACCGTTTAATCCACCTTTATAATTCCACATACATCTATAACAGTACGGATAAGGCATTCGTGTGAAGTGTTCGTGACCAAAACTAGTGAAACGGTTTACTCCATGCATTGGTTGAGTGGCCGTAGCCATTACTAAAGTGGAACCGTGATAACCACCCCAAAAAACTCCAAAATGGTCAGCTCCTCTGGATGCCATCATTGCTAATTTGATCGCTGCTTCATTTGCTAACCCTCCACCTTGATTATTTAACGAAACCCTTCCTCCTTTGAGTTTTCCTGGCGCTAATTCTGCGATTTTATTTACTAATTTTGCTCTAGCAGGAGTTAACACGTTATACCTTACGTGATTTAGTCTAATCATTTGTTGATAAGCTGCATAATTAACATCCGGGTGTGCAAAGCCGAGAGATAAAGTCCAATTCATGGAAGTTGCATCAAGTATCTCTTTTACATTGCCTTCCTTATCAATTACTTTCACCCACGAAGAGCCCGGTTCTTTTGCTTCTATAGCTATTAAAGCTTCATAAAAAGAATTAAGTGCGTGTTTATCAAACTCTACAAGTTCTTCCTCGTTAATTCCGGATGGAATTCGCTCAATTTCTTCTTTAGTTAAAATTTTAGGTTCAATTTCCTTCATAATAAATATAATGATATTTTTTTATTTTAAATTAAACTTGAAAGTAAAGTTTTTAAAATTAATGGTATAATCTTTAGATCATGAAACCGTTTTCCTTATTAATCAAACCCGCTTCGGCAGATTGTAACCTAAGATGTGAATATTGTTTTTATATAGATCATCTCGAAAATGGAAAAAAAAATCCTCGAATGACTGTTGACACATTAGAAATCATGATAAAAAGTTACATGAGTACGGATCAGAACAAACAATACGCTTTTGGATGGCAAGGTGGAGAACCTACTTTAATGGGTTTAGATTTCTTTAAGAAGGTCGTCGAATTCCAACTGAAATACGCTTCGCCAGGTTCTTCAATTAGTAATGGAATTCAAACTAACGCAACAATAATTACAGAAGAGTTAGCTAAGTTCTTTGGAGAATACAAATTTCTCCTTGGGGTAAGCTTGGATGGTCCAGAATATCTTCACGATTTTTACAGGAAAACCATTGGTCAGAAGCCGAGTCATGCGCTAGTGATGCGTGGTATAGAGCGTCTAAAGCAAAATAGCGTTGAATTTAATATTTTAACTTTAATTAACAATCAGACTGTAAAAAAAGCTAAAGAAATTTATCTTTACCTTTGCGAAATGGGTTTTTATTTCCATCAATATATTCCTTGTGTTGAGTTTAATGAAAATGGTAGTATTAAGCCCTTTTCTATTACCGGAGAAGAGTGGGGGATGTTTCTATCCGAATTGTTCGACGAGTGGATAAAGGAAGATATAAATAAGGTATCTATTCGATTATTTGACTCTATTATGGAATATTTAGTTTATGGGAGATATAATGTTTGCTATATGCAGGATAACTGTGTTCAATATTTTGTGGTAGAATATGATGGGGGGGTTTATCCATGTGATTTCTTTGTCAAGGATAATCTAAAATTGGGAAATATTAATAATAATTCATGGGAAGAACTCTATAATTCTCAAACCTATCACAATTTTGGAAATCAAAAATCTAATTGGAATGACGAGTGCAATTTATGCCCCTATCTTAACTTATGTCATGGAGATTGCCAAAAATTTCGCTATGGAGCAACAAAGCATTCTAAGCAATTAAGTAATCTATGTAGAGGTTGGAAAATATTTTATACAAGAAAACTTCCTCGTTTTAAAATTATTGCTGATAAATTTAAGAAAGAAAATAACATAAATGGAATATCTTCATTTAAAATACCTAAATTTGGTAGAAATGAGCTGTGTATATGTGGAAGTGGTAAAAAATATAAAAACTGTTGCGGATCGCCTAAAATTGCTAATGAACCATGATAGCATTCTTGTTTCTTAATATTACTTTTTTGTTAGTAATTTCATTAATGCTGGAACCAATAATCAAAAAGTATTTCAATTTTTTTACTTTTTCATACCTACTGAATACACCATTATCATGAGCGAACTAACAACCCGCCGCGAATTACACGGAAAGCGATTATTTGGATACACTTTTGGAGATTTGGGCTTTACTTTACCTAATATGTTTACTGGGGTATTCTTATTCCAATATTATGTTTACACAATAAATTTAAATGCTATATTTGTAGCTGTAGGAGTAACAACTCAGTTAATTATTGGAGCAATTTCCGCTATTATTTTTGGTGTTATAATTGATAATAAAAAGCCTGGTAAATTTGGAAAACGACGACCATTTCTTCTATATGGATTGCCTGTATGGGTTATTACATCTATTCTTATTTGGTTCCCTCAAAATTGCCCTCAAGATAATTCGCTTTATTTACCTACGGCAATTTTCTTCTGGGTTGTGACTATTGTTAGATCAATTTCTAGATCTCTAATATTTAATGTTTATCTATCAATGCTTCCTGAACAGTCCCAAACATTGAAAAATAGAGAAAAAATTGCTAGTCTCCAATCTGCCTTTGCAATAATAGCGTCTGTATTCGCTCTACTTCTACCATTAATAGTACAAAGTTTTCTTGAGAATCCTGCAAATGTGAAATGGTGGGAACCTTCAGGAAAAGTTATTTTATTTTATATTCCTATAATAGGAATCACATTTACGATTATTGGAGTAGTTACCGTGCTATTAATTTACATTTCCGTTGATGAAAGTTTCCATAATAACAAATCCAATGAAAAAATAGAAAAAACTACAATTATTCAGGCTTTTGCGAGAATGGCTATGCCCGTGAAAGATAGAAATTATCTTAAGCTGATTATTTCAAGTTTCTTTATTGGCATTAGCGGTAAAATCGTAGGTCTCCTAGTTTTCCCCTTTCAGACATATGTTATGCATTTTGAATCCGTTGAATTTTACATCTATATTTTTATCTCGATTTTCGGAAAATTTGCATGGTATTTTATTTGGAAGAAACTACTTAAAAGAAATCATATCCTCTCATCTTATTCAATTTGTATATTAATAGCCGTTATTTCATCGTTTTTTGATATACTCTTCTTTTTTAGTGGACTTCCTTATGGGATAAAAATGGCATTATATATAATATCCTGGAGTACCGTTTTAGGTTCTATGTATGCGTATCCACTGTTTTCTATACCCATTATGGCTTCGCTTGTTCATGATGCAGCTGTTAAGATAGATAAATCCAATGTTGACAACGCTATGTCTAAAATTTCCGGCTCTTATTATGGTTTAGCTTCATTCGTTAGATCAATGGGCCCTTCCTTTGCTTCTATCTTTGTAGGAATTCTTCTTTCTGGTACAAATGAGGAAAATTCTTTTGCTATAACATTTGTTTTTCTTTCAGTTGGTATTTTTTATCTAATTGCCTTCTTTTTTGTATCAAGGATTAAACTGTCAAAAGATTCCTATTATAGCAAACAAGAAATAAAAGAAGAAGAAATCTTTTTAGAATAATATTTTTATACTTGCTAAAATCAAATAATCATATCAATTTAATATTTTAAAAGAGTGATTTTTAAATGACAGTACCTAAATGGTATGTTGAAGATAGTAAACCTTGGTTTAAGAAATACCAAGATGGCGTCCCAAAACATCCAGAGTTTCCAGTTATTAGTTTAGGAGACTGGTTTGACCAAAAGACTGAGGAATTTGCAAAGAATAAGTGTATTTATTTCTCAAAAACATTCATGAATTATAGAGTATTGCGAAAATACACAGATTCTCTCGCTACCTCTTTATCACGGCAAGGAGTAAAAAAAGGTGATGTTGTAGCAATTCTACTTCCAAATTGTTTCCAATTTACAATAACCTATTTTGCGACTGTTAAGTTAGGAGGAATCGTAATCCCGATTAATCCTACATATAAACCGCTAGAAATCCTTCATGTACTACAGCAAGTAAAACCTAAGGGATTGATTTGTATGGATGTAATGTATGGCCTTATTAAACCCATACAAGATAAATATAAATTTGATTTCGTGATTTCTACCTGTATTGTCGATTTAGCTGCGATTCCGCCTGCCGTTAAAGAACAATTAATTGCGGACGGAACAATTCCTAAAGGAGAAGTTCCTGGAGCCATAGAATTTTTAGATGTATGCCAAAAACGTGGCGAAGTTGATATTCCCGAAGTGAAAATTGATCCTTTAAATGATCCGGCAGTTTATTTAATGACTGGAGGAACAACAGGTGTTCCCAAACCTGCTATTATCACTCACTATAACGCTGTTACTAATGCGAAACAAAATGTAATGTGGATGCCTGATGCATCTCACCCAATGGCATGTATCGGTATTTTACCCATGTTCCACGCTTTTGGGATGACAATTGTTCAAAATGTGGTAATAGAAGGAGGAGACTTTAACATCCTTTACGCAAAAAGAGAACTTGACTTAAAAGAAGTTGTTGATATGATTGTAGAGGTTGGTCCTGAAGGGGGCGTTATTCTTCCAGGAGTTGAAAATCTTTTCATTGGTCTAACTCGCTACTTAAAAGCAAATCCCGAGCCTAGATTGGAAAACATGTTTCGACTATGTGTTAGTGGTGCGGGACCGCTTCATAAACCCGTAAAGGATGCGTTTGAAGCAATTAGTAATGGAAAGCTTGTTGAGGCTTATGGACTTACAGAATGTACAACTGCAGTAAGTGTAGGCCCATTTGACGGGACGGATACACCAGGAACCATTGGTTTACCACTACCAGGTGTTGATTGGGCTATATTCGATTCAGAAGATTTCAGTAAGGGACCATTACAGGGTTATGGAATCGACTTTACAGGAGAAATATGTGTTTGCGGTCCACAAGTAATGAAGGGTTATTTAAATAGACCTGAAGCCACAGCAGAAAATTTAAAGGAGTGGGACGGGCGAATTTGGTGTTTAACAGGAGATATTGGATACATGGATGAACATGGACAAATGGTTATTCGAGATAGAAAGAAGCAAATGATTAAATATAAGGGTTATTCAGTTTTTCCAAAAGAAGTAGAAGACTTATTAGGATCTCACCCTGCTGTAATGGAAGTAGCAGTTTCTGGGTTGCCTGATGTTGAGACGGGAGAATTAGTAAAAGCATGGGTCCAATTAGAAGACGAATCAGTGGGTAAAGTTACCTCTGAAGAGCTAATTGTTTGGAGCAAAGAAAATATTTCGCATTATAAATGCCCGAAACAAATTGAAATTATAGACGAAATTCCAAAATCTATGGTTGGAAAAGTGCAGAGAAGGGTTTTACAAATCAACGATCCAATCTGGAAAGAGAAATACGGAGAAACTCAATAGGCCTTATTCAATTTTTTTTTATTTATTAGTTATATTTTTTAATCTTATTTGTACAAGTTATTCTTTAAGAGTGTAAATTGTGTCACAATGTAAATCTCCTGCCGCAACACTTTTAAGAATCTTAAGTTCGATCTTATCGCTAACCGCTTCGCGAAAATACTCGTGGTCGATTGCCATAACGGCTTCGCATAACTCCCTAGATGTATTTTCAAGTCCAAAAGGGCACACGGTACCTTGAATGTGAAAAATTTCATCTGAACTAGAAATTATTTTAACAAAATTCGGATCAAAGCTCTTCGAAAAAGCCCGTGCTACAGTTGTTAATTTATTATCTGGTAACTTTTTCATTACTTTTAAGCCTAAAGCACGACCTTGTGTTCCACAAACCTTTTCTATAATAGGTAGTGCTTCCTTTCCGAATTTTTTATAAAATTCTTTTATCAATAGACCTTGAGCTTCTATTGGATTACTCGGCAATTTTTCTGAATTTTTTTGCCCCATTATCTTATCAACCTTAGTAAATATACTTAAGACTTCTAATGTTTAATAAAATTGTATTTTCTTCCAAAGTTCTTAAAGTATTTCGTTCCGCCACCCTCTTGCAAAATCTTAACTGTTGATTTAGAGTCGGTAAAAGTCATCCCTCCAACGATATCCACTCCTTTATCAAATAAAATATCAGGCAAAAAACTAATTGTCGGTCCTATTAATACAATGCATTTAGCTCTCTTTCTAAATATAGATAATATCCCTTCTAGAGTATTGTTGATTAACGAGGTCCCAGTGCAAAAAAGAATATCTACTGGTAAATCGCTTTCCTTTAAATCTTCAATATCTTTTAGTATTGGGATATTTTGATAAGAACCCTTAATCAAAGGATTGTTATCAATTATGTTAATGAATTTTGTTTTGTTCAAAATCTTTCTTATCATAGGTTTCATGAAACCAATGAAGAGTATTTTTGTATCTTGCTTTATTTTTAAAAAATCTACTAAATCTCCTTCAATCTCTTTATATGGGGATTTCACTGCTAAAATATGTTGAGATGCAGCATTTAAAGTTGCAATACCAATAATTCTTTCTAAACTAGGAGGTTGATATGACCAACTCATTAATTCCTTAAAAGACTTATTAGTTAAGTTTCCTGCAAAATCGATATTGGTACAATTTGTTGATCGTATAATGTTGGGTAGAGTAGAGGCTAATCCTAAAAAAGGATCATAAGCGTAACTGATTAACTCGACACCCGTATACCCTAAGCCGAGAATCACTTTACTTACTTTTGGTGGTAAAATTTTACGATATTTGTAGATATCTAATACGAGTTTAACGGTATTCTCTAAAATCATAAAATTTCAACCTTGTATTCTCTTATTATCTTCTTTTTATTATGTTTAATAATCTTATTGTTTATTAAAACTCTGTTTAAATATGAAAGGTAATTATCTAATGTAATATTCCTTATTTTAGTGATTATTCTATGGATTACATAATTATTGAAAACGAGAAAATTGGTCAAATCAAAGCTAAATTACTGGTTGACAAAAATCCTGAAACCTGTAAATCAATATGGGAAAATCTCCCTTTTAAATTGAACTTATCTAGGTGGGGCGAAGAATTGTATGGGGAAATCCCCGTCTCAATTGGTGAGGAAAATTCACAAGTTGATTGTGAAGTAGGTGATATTGGATACTGGCCTGATGGGAAAGGATTCTGCATCTTTTTTGGCCCTACTCCCGCGAGTAAGGATGACAAACCAAAGGCAGCATCTCCAGTGAACCTCTTTGCCAAAATTGAAGGAGATTCCAATATATTTAACCAATTTTCATCCTTTAAAGGAATGGCAAGAAAAGGAAATTAAAGAATTTCTAATTTTTCTAAGAAATAAGACTTTTAAAAATTGTACTAGACCATTATTATTTATCAATTAAATTAACGTATTATACAAAAAGAGAAAAGAAAAAAAAGAATTTCTTCATGGTGTTTTTATGAAGTTCTAACCCTCAGATGCGAGGCACGACTAGTGACAACATCAACTACCGTAGGTTTATCACTTTTAAAACCTTTTTCAAGGGCAGGTCGAAGATCATCTAGTTCTTCAACACGAATTCCTTCCACACCCATTGAATTTGCGATATCGGCAAAATTTGTTTCAGGGTACTCTGCAAGAGGTCTACTTTTTCTAGAAAAGAAATCTCGTACATTTCCTAAGCTTTGATTGTTAAACACTACGTACATGAGAGGTATGTTATATTGCTTCACAGTTTCAAAGTTATAAAGAGACATCATCATACCGCCATCTCCAACCGCACTGACAACTTTTCCCTGCTTATTTAGCAGTTGAGCGGCCACCGAAGCACTGGGACCCCAAGCCATTCCAGCCGCACCACCAGGACCGATTACCTGTCCGGCTTTTTTAGATTTGAACATTTTACAGAACCATATTCTGTTGTTCCCGGCATCCAAAACAAGCAGATCTTCTTCTCTAATTAGTTCATTGAGTTCTTTTACGATCCTTTCAGGTTCTATAGGTACTTTAGTTGAATCATACCATTTATTGGTGAAAAACTCATTTTCGGTTTTAGCCTTTAATTCCAGTATGGTTGAAATCCTCTTTTGTACATCAATTTGTGGATTTTTTGCCTTAATAGTGTTAATTATCGCCCTTAAACCTAATTTTGCATCCGAAGTTGCACCTAGAGTTGCCGGATATGTCCAGGCTGCATTGCGGGGTTCAATATCAATATGGAGTAGTTTCTGATTTTCAACATCAATAAATTTTTTACTACAATCATTAGTATTATCGGGAGCAAGGCAAGTTCCTACGGCAAGAATGGTATCTGCCTTACCTATAAGATCTGTAGCTAACTTCTGTCCCCGACCGGCCATCACACCTAAAGCGAGGTCGTGAGTTTCTGCAATACTACTTTTTCCCATATAACTTGTAGCAACGGGCATTCCGATCAGTTCGGCAAGTTCTTGTACTTCTTCATAAGCACTTGAAACATGAATTCCCCTCCCGCATATTAAGACAGGGTTCTCTGCGTTGATTAAATAATCTACCATCTTCTCAGCATCAGATTTTGCTATGCTTGGTGGACTCACGCTAAGATATCCTTTTGTTGGATATATTGGTGGATCTAAACCGGCGGGATCATCAATAAATCCTCCAATGGAAGTCATTTTGGTGATTACTGCAGCTGGACCCGGTCTTCCAGAAATTGCGTGTTTTATCGCAATTTGCACACCGTAAACGACGTCTTTAGGTGAGGTTGCAAATGTAGTAAATTTTGTCATCGAACGAAACATATTTGGCAGATCAACGGAACCATATGCCCCCGATCCGCATTGATATGGACCGCGAAGACTCAAGTTGCTCCAATCTGAAACATCTGTTATTATCAGCATCGGAGAGCCAGCAAGAAAGGCTTCAACTATACCGAATGCTCCATTAGTGCCTATCCATAATCCTTGACCTAATAAAAGACCAGGTTTTTTAGTAATCCTTCCGTAAATATCTGCCATCGCAGAAGCACCACCTTCGTGACGGGTGACGATTACATTAATTTTATCACTGTGTTGATAGAGCGCTTCTATTAGAAATTGAGTATAACCCCCCGGTAAACAAAAAGCGTGGTCTATTCCTGCTTGAGTGATTGCCTTAACAACTAAATCTATAACTCTTGGCATCTTATAATTTCCTTTTATTCTAATTAGATTTAATTATATTTTAAGTCATTTGAATTTATAATTATTCTTATATTAGATTTTTTAATTCAGAAGAGAATACCAATTATAAGAGATTAATTAAATATAAGAGGAGATATCTTCAAATTTGATCTTATAAATCTCACTCCAAGTATCAAACTCTTCTTGTGTCAATAAATGAAATTCAAACGGATGACTAAGCGGTAATCCCGATTTTTCTTCTATGTTGGCAATTATTTCTGCTCTTTTTAAATGTTTTTTAGGGACTTCTGCAATAATTAGAATATCGATATCACTAGCAGCTACTAAATTTCCTTCAAGTATGCTCCCAAAAAGATATATTTGAGATTCTTTTAAAACAAGTTTAATGTTCTTGTTGATTATTTTCAAGTATTTCCTATGATTTTTAATCATTTCTTTTGTTTTAATCAATAAATCTAACATTTTCTACAATTTTTTTTATTTCTTCAGCAATTTTTATAGCTTCTTCAGCATCTTCTTTCTCATAAGTAAAATTAAAATATCGAGAATTCAGGTAAGCACTTTCAAGAAATAGTAGAGCTTTTCTATCATATTTAAACTCATCATACTCTGTTAACTCATATAATAATGCAAATAATTTTCTAACCGAATGAGTTTTGGGTAATTCTCCTCCTTTTTCAAGGATGATGGCTTTTGTTATAAGTTGAACAGATTGCTCTGCCATAAAACATGTTAAATCCCAATCTTCTTTTTGAAATCTCTCTTTCGCTCCATCTAAAAAGTTTTTAGCACGTTTTAGAAAAAGCTCTACTTCATCTTTATGCATATATAATAAGATTATTTTCTAACTATATAATTTTACTTCAGTATCTAAGGTTAAAGATTATTATACCTATAAAAAAAAACGCTAGAAGAAGAAAAATTAACCCTCTTTTTTTTAAGGAAAAAATGGTAAAATTGACTATATATAATCATAAAACTTAAATTAATTACTTATCTCTCTAATAAAACCTAATTTTGAACTCAAATTTATAAAAAAGTGAAGACCTATTCATACAACAGCACCAGATCAAGACAAGAAGTTCGATAATCGCCTATTAATCATTTTCCTGATTCAATTTACTGAGATTTTAGGATTCAGTAGTGTGATGCCCATTATCCCATTTTTAGGGGTATCTTTAGGTTTGAATGAGTTTCAAGTTGGTTTAATTCTAAGCATTTTTAGCATGTGTCAACTTTTCGCTAGTCCAATCACTGGCAAACTTAGTGATAGATATGGAAGAAAACCGTTGCTTCTATTCAGTCAAACAAGCACACTAATAGGATTTTTTCTCCTTGGAATAGCAAATAATGTCTGGATATTAGTTGCAGCTCGTCTTGTAGACGGTCTTCTTGGAAGCAATATGACCGTTGCACAAGCGTATATTAGTGATGTGACAAATCCAAAATACCGAACTAAAACATTTGGTTATTCAAGCGCGGTTTTTGGTGCTGGTTTAATATTTGGGCCTGTAATTGGTGGAATATTATCAACAATCAACTATTCGGTTCCCATGTTTTTTGCTGCTGGAGTTAGCCTTCTTTCTATAATATTAGTACTATTGTTTTTACCCGAATCATTAAATAAAGAAGAGAGAGAAAATAAATTGGATTTTAAGTTCGGTGATATAATTCCTATTAAGGAAACTAAACGATTCTTTAAATCTGCCAAAATTCGGGGCACTTTAGTGGTTTTCTTCCTCTATACACTCGCATTTTTTATATTTATTACAACATTTGCTCTTTTTGCCAAAAAACAAATCAATGTTACTGTCCAAGAGCTTAGTTTTTATATGGCTTGGATTGGAATTCTTAGGGTCATTTTTCAAAGTGTGCTCATCAATCCATTATTGAAGAAGTTAAGTGAAAATACAACTCTGAAATTAGGTGTCATTGCTATGATTTTCACAATGACATTTCTGATTTTTGCCAATAACTACTGGATCGTATATATTCCCCTTAGTTTTTTAGCATTTGGATCAGGTGTAATTCGCCCCATTCTTACAAGTAAATTAACAAAAACTGTTAAACGAGAAGAAACTGGAAGTTTAATGGGTGTAAATAACGCGTTAATCAGTATTGGTCAAATAATAACTCCTATTCTTGGTGGGTTAATCTTAATATTTCTACCTTCCCAAATGCTTCCATTCTTTTCAGCTGTTGTATTCGCGCTCATATTTCTTGTGTGGCGTTGGGCATTTGTCAAACCATTTCAAAGCGAAAAACAACAATCAGTAGAGTCAAAGGAACAAATTATTAATTTATAATTGATCTAATTTTAGTTTTCAATTCTCCATAATATCACCATAATATCAAGGTAATATTGGTATATATACATTTAATCGTGAAACTCAGCTTTCACGAAGAAAAAAAAAAACTAAGTCAAAACCTACTTTGTCTTATCATTTGAATACTTTTTATAGAACAAATGAGAGAAATTTAAGTAGTTAGAATTCTATGAAATCTTTAATAGTATTTAACTACTAAAAAAATATTTCCAAAATGGTCGAAACCTATGGCAATACAAATAACTAAAATGATTATGCACGGCATTCTAAGCGCTGTTCTCTACATTGCCTTACCTTTGATTCTCTTTGAAGTAATCTCTATGATGGGCCTTATGACTTTTACTCAAGAGTTTAAAACGACTATCATAATAATAGGGATTATAGGTGTTGTTTTTTCAATGCTAAGCCACGCATTTCCTAAGGACACATCAGCAAATCGCCTTATAGCATTCGGATCAACTATTTATTCTGGTATATATTTGTTTTATCTTTTCGGTGGCTTTACGCCGGGAGTTCAATTAGGAAATTATTCAATAAATGTGCCTCCTATTCAAGTACTTCTAGGTTTGCAGGTAATTGCTTGGTTATTGTTAGGTTCTTCAGGATTAAGAGCGTTAAAGTATTTAATCGAAGCAATTGAGTTACGGAAGAATAAGGAATATCGCGTAAAAAAGAAATTTAAACTTAGTAAATTTTTTAAAGTATTAGGGACGATACTCGGGCTAATTATATTTGGGTATCTTGGTAGCATCGCTTACAGCGGGATGAACCTAGGTTTTCATTTTCATCCCACTTTTGATGTAGATCACGATGCAGGCGTTCTACCTCTTGATCCGATTGATGATACCGTTAACATCACTATTACTTTTGATCTCAACAACCAAGGATTTTACGCGATTTATGATGTTTATATTGACGCAGAATTTCGTACATTGACTAGCGCGAATGAGTCAGCACTCCCTGTAGGTGTTAAAGTAGGAGGAGCATCAAATGCCTATTTTAGTACGTTTCATTCCTTCACAAATAATACCAATAATAACATAACGCTTGTAATGGACCCAACTTATATGGTAGGATTAGCTACTACAGATGCAACTTTAGCGCTGAAAATCTCATTTGCTACACTTTATGCTGCAATACTCATTAATTTGAATATAACAATAAACGATATCCCATGGACCGCATTAATCTAATTTCTTAAATTTTCTATTTCTTTTTTTTTATTCGTATTACCTCATCAAATCGTATTCTTTCTTAGAGAATTAATATTTTTTAGCCAATCACTTTAAATTTGAAATCATTTTATGAATAATATGAACGAAGAACCGCCAAGGCCTAGTGGATTACCAGCGGGTTCTATAGCACCTATCTTTGATACTCAAGACATCTACGGAAAAAAAATGAATTTAGAAAGCTTGCTTGAAGAATACGACGGAGTGTTGATTGATTTCTTTAGAGGAAACTGGTGAAGTCATTGCAAAAAACATTTAACGCTACTAACCGAAAAAATATCTGAATTTGAGAAAAGGAATATTAAACTTATGTCAATAGCAAGCGATAGCGAAAGACTTTTAAAGAAATTTAAGGAAGAAAATAATTTTGCTGTTGATATGATCTCTGATCGTGGAGCTAAAATCGCAAAAGAATACGATGTTTACTGGTTTGCTCCCGGTGGAGGAGGAACTTTAAATGTTAAACAAGCGGTGCCAAGCAAGTTTCTGATAAACAAGGACAGAAAAATCTTATGGACATACATAGGCAAAGATAAAACCGACAGGCCTTCTATAAAAATGATGACAGACATCATAGACGAAAAAATTTAGTCCCCCATAAGAATGAATCGTGAGTGAAAATTTTAGACTCCCGACGACGAACCTAGCAAGGTTTCATGGGTTTTTATTTTTTAGAAAAAAAAAGATAAGAAGTAATTAGTAAGTATAAAATCCTTTCTTCGTTTTTTGTCCAAGAACGCCACTATCAACTAGATCTTTTAAAGCTTGAGGAGGTTTATCATCTTCTAGACCACTATTTTTATAGTAGGACATTTCAATATGATAAACCACGTCCAACCCGATTTGATCCATAAATTCGAAGGGACTTAAACCCATATTCACGAATATTTTCCACGCTTTATCAACTTCTTCTAAATCAGCAAATCCCCCTGCCCAGATTTTCAAGCATTCTTTCTTAATAGCACGCCATACTCTATTAAACACAAACCCATAGCATTCCTTTTTAACTATTAGAGGTGTTATGTCAATATTCTCAACCCATTTTTTACCTTTTTCGAAAGTCTCATCGCTGGTTTTGGTCCCTCTCATGATGTCTGCCATTGGCATAGTAAAAAGGTCATAAAAATGGATATTTAACAATTTGTCTTTTCGAGTTACCACATCCTCTAATTTAGAGACTGGTATTGAGGAACTATTCGTCGCAATAATAGCATTAGGTTGAGCTGCTTCGTCAATTAGCTTAAAGATTTCTCTTTTTAATTCTAATAATTCTGGAACTGCTTCGATAATTAAGTCTGCGTCTTTTACAGCGTCTTCAATGGTTTCATGTGAAGTTATTTCTTCTGGTGTTTTTTTCATTTTCTTTAATTTTTTAGAGAATTTTTCTAAATCTTCTACATTTGTATCGTAAAGACGTATTGTATATTCTTTTAATGCTGTCTTCTCAGCTATTTGTTTACCTAAATAGCCAGTGCCTATTATAGAAATAATTTTTATACCTTCGCTCATTGATAATCATTATTTAAATTTATTTTGATAATTTTATTTTGAACGAGATCATATAATAATTTAATTAAACTAAAATTGAACTTGTGATTTAGATTGATAGAAATACACGATTTGGAAAGTATCTTAATAATTGGAGCAGGTACTATGGGACATTCAATAGCCCAAGTATACGCTCAAGCTGGTTTTGAAGTAGATCTCGTCGATACAGATAAAAAGAAACTTGATCACGCTCTAAAATTAATTAAAGCAAACCTTGATGTTTTAGCAGAATTTAATAGGGTAAAAATGGAAGAGATTCCTTCAATTATCTCAAGGATTCACCCTAAAACTAACATTAAAGAGGCTGCAAGCGACAAACTTTTTGTATTGGAAGCAGTAAATGAAGTTGTAGAACTAAAAAAGAAAATTTTTGACCAATTATCCGAATTTTGTCCTGAGAATGCAATTCTCGCAAGTAATACCTCCTCTTTAGATATCTTTCAAATTACTAGAGGTGTAAAAAATAGAAGTCGAGTAATAGCTCATCATTGGTTTTCGCCACCGCATATAATCCCAGTTGTAGAAGTAGTACCAGGTAGAAAAACATCCCAAGAAGTTGTAGATTTTTCTGTTAATTTAATTCAAAAAATAGGAAAAAAACCAATTATAATTAAGAAATTTATTCCCTCATATATAGTAAACCGTATTCAAAATGCATTATATAGCGCTATGTATGAATTATTAGCTAGGAAAATAGCAACACCAGAACAAATTGATCTTGCGATTAAATCGACTTTAGGTATTAGATTACCAATTGTGGGTATTGCACAATCTCAAGACTTTACTGGACTTGATTTAGTATTAGATATTATAAAATCTAAAGGAGGAACCTTAGGTTTAATCCAAGATAAAGTAGATAAAAATCATCTTGGAGCTAAAACTGGGAAAGGGTTTTACGATTATTATGGAAAAAGCGAGGAAGAGATATTGAAAAAGCGAGACAGACTTTATTTGCGCCAACTTGAATTTCTTGACAAATTAACTTCTTTTAAACGTATTTAATATCTTGTTTAAGTAGCTGTTAGTTTTAATGAATCCTCGAAAAAATTTCGATAAATAACCCTCTACAAATATGTCTAATTGCTCCATAAGTATATATTCAAGTTTATATCCAATAAATTATAATCAAAAAGATACAAAAATTTATTTTGAAAATCTAATTTTGAACTAAAGAAAATATGAACTCTTCAAGGAGTTTAGATTAAAATGGTGGAAAAAAAATTAGCTTGGTATGAAGCGACAATAATTAAAGATATGATGGGATTAATGGGTGGCAGAGCTTTAAGAGGAGGTATGTCAACCTATATATCATCTAAAATCTATCAAGGAAAAGCATCATTACTTCGAGTAGCTAACTTGTTAGAGGCAACAATAGATCTAGAAGAAAGACGAGCGCTGATCATAACGGATTCTTTTACTCAAAAATTTACCAAATATATAACAAAATACCTTGATAATATCAAAATGGAATATAAAATATGGTCTGGTGCAGAGCCAGAAGTACCTATTTCGACTATTTACGAAGGAGCTAAGATTTGCGAGGAATTTAAACCACAAGTGTTAATTGCGATAGGAGGCGGTAGTGTAATGGATACAACAAAGATGGTAATGGTCATATATGAAAAACCGGAAGTAAACCTTTTCATGATATTACCTTATTTTGGCTGTGTAGGATTACGAAAGAAATTCAAATATTTTATAGCGATCCCCACAACATCTGGGACTGGTTCAGAGGTAACTCAAGTTGCTGTAATTACTGACACTGATCGAGACCCTCCAAAAAAGCTTGAAGTGCTAAGCGATGAGTTGGCTGCAGACATTACAATATTATTTACGGATTTTGTGAAGGATATGCCTCCATTTCTGACTATGGCTACAGGTTTGGATGCTTTTTCTCATGCTATTGGAAGTTTTGTATCGAATTGGGGTAGCCCATATGTAGATGCAATGAATTCAACTGCGATAAAAGAAATACTAAAATACCTACCGCGCGCATATAAATACGGTGCGAAAGATATCGAAGCGAGGGAACACATGCAGATGGCTTCGCTGATGGCGGGAGTAGGATTTGGCAATACCGCACCCGGAATAGACCATTCGTTAGGACATAGTTTTGGCAAAATTTTCAATGTTCATCATGGGCTTAGTGTAGGCTTATTCACGGTTTATTCCATTGCATTTCAAGCAAAAATAACTGACCGGTGGAAATTATTGTGTCCTATTTTCAATATACAAGAAGAAAACAAGAGTCGAAAAGAATTACTTACTGAATTTCTTCAAGCTGTACGAGATTTTATTGTATCTCTTGACGCACCAATACGCGTAAAAGATATGAAGGATCCTGTAATTACTCAAGAAGAATACAATGACAAACTTGATTTATTAACTAACTATGCTGCTGACGATGCTGTGGCTCTGACCTCTTTTCGAACGATGAGTGAAAAACTATTCAAGACCATTTTTGAATATGCCTGGGATGGGCAAGATATAGATTTTTGAGGGAAAAAAATGAGTGAAAATTTAATTGGATATAATGGAAAAATAGCATATGTTAACTTAACTGACGAAAAAGTTGATGTTAAAGAGTTAGATCCTCAAATTGCGAAAGATTACCTTGGAGGTACGGGTTTGAGCGCTAAAATAACATACGATCTGTTATCGGAAACCGATTACGGAACTTTAAAAAACGATCCTTATTCTGAGATAAATCCTTTAATATTTGCTACCGGACCAGTTACAGGAACGACTCGGCCATCTTCAGGAAGATATTCAGTAACAGCAATCTCACCTCTCACAGGAATTTGGGGGGAAGGCACTTCTGGAGGTTATTTCCCAATTTCTCTACGAAATAGCGGTTTTGATGCGATAGTGATTACCGGAAAATCTAAAAAACCTACCTATCTCTACATTCACGACGAAATCATTGAATTTAAGGATGCTATTACTATTTGGGGAAAAGATACTTACGAAAGTCAATCAATTTTGAAATCAGAACTTAATAACGATAAAGCTCGGATTGCTACGATAGGAATCGCTGGTGAAAATCTCGTGAAATACGCGGGAATCATTAACGACGAAGGACGCGCTATAGGACGATCTGGTATGGGCGCCATTATGGGGTCAAAAAACTTGAAAGCATTAGCAATTCACGGAACTAAAAGAGTTCAAATCGCAGACAATGCTGTAGGCAAAGAATTGTTAAAGCAAGAAGAGGATGTTAAACGCAAAGACCTACTTAAAACATTGGTCCCATTTCTTTTCACGCTGTATGGGACGAATTGTTATCTAGATATGGGAATGGCTCTGGGCGATACTCCCGGTTATTATTTCACTAGAAACGAGTTCTTTGCCGATAAACTTACGGGAAAAACGTTACGAGAAGAATACCCCGTTTTAGATTATGGTTGTGCCGGATGTACTATGAGGTGTGGTAAGACAACTATTATAGAGAACAATGGTAAAGAGATTAAAGTAGATGGTCCGGAATACGAATCAGTAGCTGCTTTTGGACCATTATGCGGCGTCTTTGATTCTAAGAAAGTAATCCTTTCCAATCACATGTGCAATGTCTATGGTTTTGATACAATTTCAAGTGGAGTTTCGATCGCTTTCTTAATTTATTTAGTAGAAAACAACCTAGGGATTGAGAACATTAAGCAACACTTAAAGGATATTAATATTGGAGACATAAAATGGGGAAACGGAGATGTAGTGTTAAAATTACTTGATAAAATTGCGATCAGAGAGGATATAGGTAAAATTCTCGCAGATGGAGTAAAAGCAATGGCAAAAGAGCTTAATGTGGATCCTGAGCTAGCAGCCCACGTAAAAGGTTTAGAGATACCAATGCACGATCCAAGAGCATTTTCCGGACAAGCATTGAGCTATATGACCTGTTATATGGGCGCTAACCACGAAAAGTGCGATTGGTTTGGTGCGGAATTATTGCTCTTTAAATATCCGAAAATCAGAGTAAAATCGGGAGATAGAGTTGCAATCAGAGGTAGAGAAAAAGGGGTTATATCCTTACAAGATTTAAGAGCAATTGATGACTCCGCCACTAATTGTAATTTCATAAACCCCCCACTCGACCACATTATCAAATTTATCAACGCATCTACAGACTTTAACTATAGCAAAAAATCCTTAATGCTTGTTGGAGAACGAATAAATACTCTTAAAAGGCTCATAAGTTGTAAACTAGGAACAACCAGGCAAGATGACCGATTACCAAAACATGTTCTCAAGGAATTAAAATCGGGTAAAACAGGGGGCGTAAAATTAGACTTAGAAGGGAGTTTAGAAACATATTATAAAATTCGTGGATGGGCTTGGGAGACTGGTTGGCCATCAAAAGAAAAACTCGAAGAACTAAATATACAATAATTTATTTTTTTTTATGGTTAAATTAAAAATAACCCCTCATAGCAAATATCTAAATAAAATTATTTCTTTTCAATCTCTATTTTGATAAGTAATTTCTTCTAAAGCTTCTAAAAAATAATCGTTTTCTTTTCTAGTTCCTATTGTAACCCGAAAATATTCTGAACCAAGTTGTTTTGATACGTCGAGTACCAATACTCCTTGCTCGATTAATTTTTTTGAAATGTTAGGTATTTTTGTTTTCATTAATAAAAAATTCGAATAACTTTTAAAAACTGAGATATCTAATTTTAAAGCAACACTTCTAATTCGATTTTTTTCTTTTTCGACTATTTTAATATATTCTATTGCATAGTTTTTATTTTTCAAGGCACTTATGCCAGCTACTACGCTTGGATAAGGGAGCATTGTATTAATTCCGAGAAACCTCTTTTGGATAGTCTCTCCTCCAATTATATATCCTATTCCTAGCCCAGACAATCCAAACCCCTTACTTAATGTTCTTAAAATAGCTAGATTAGGGTGATCTGCGATTAAATTAGCATATGTTACATTTGAAAATTCAAAATAAGCTTCGTCTACTAAAAAAATGTTGTTTTCATTTTCTAAAATCAACTTTACTTCATTTTTATCTAAAATTATATTTCCAGTTGGATTGTTAGGGTTATCTAAAATAATTAATGTTGGTTTTTTTAACTCATCAATTAGCGGTACAATTGAAAATTTAAATTCAGGTTCTTTTAATCTTATCTTTAAAATTGAAGAATAGGTCTTTCGACAGGTCGCGTTAATTAAAAAAAATGACGGATCAGCGAGAATAATTTGTCTATTTTTCGAAAAAAGATAAATAAATTCTTTAAGCAAGATATCAGATGCGGAACTAAGAATAATTGAATCTTTAGGAGAGTTCGTATAAATATTTAATAAGGATAATAATTCGTCTGCTTTACTTTGAGGAGTATATCGATTTAAGAATCCTATGCTTTTTTTGATAGGATCGGTAATCGCTCTTGGGAGCTTTATAGACATTTCGTTTCGATCCAATCTAATTAACATTTTTTAATCCCTAATATATTAAAATTGCTTTTATTATTCGTTTACCCTCTTCTAATATATGAAATATACTAAAAATTAAATGCTTAACATTCAATTTCTATTATTAGCTCTTCCTTGTATCCGATTATCACTTTTGCAAGTCCTTTAAGCATTTCATCGGTTTTAATATCGCCAGTATCTACCATTAAACATCTTAAACCTTTAATTTTTTCTTCAGTTGAAACTATTTTAATATTATTTTTTCCAATTCTTTTTAGAATATTAGGAGTAATCTGCTTATTACCTCTTCCAAAAATAAATCCTTGCCCACCTATTGGCGAAACGATAATTTTTGCCTTTTTACATTTATTCAGAAGTTCTAGGATTCCACGTTCATTTAAATCAACACCAATAATCTTATCGTTATAAAGAGCATCAACTCCAAGTAAGCTTTTTGTTAGATTTAACTGATCAGTGATTGCTTTTACAGTTGTACCAGGTCCAAGTAAATATAGTGTATCATCTTCTAAATTTTCAATAACATGTTGAGCAATTTCATTTTTATTTTCTTTAATGGATCTTCCTATTTTAGAACTATCTTTCCCAGCCTGTAGAAGATTTATAACTTTAGGAACATTTAAGTATCCGTATAGTCTTGAATCTAAAATTCCTTCTCGAAACGATTCTTCATTAATATCTAAAACCTCATTTTCCTGAAGTTCTACTATTTCATTTATGAATTTATCAACAATTTCGGCAGCAGCTCTAGGGTTAATGGCAAAAACAGAGCTGAACATTTTAACGCCAGAAGGTATTGCCACAACAGGTATGGATATGCCAATGGCATCGTGAATATCTCTGGCTGTCCCGTCTCCGCCACAAAAAATCAATAATTCAATATTTTGTTGCTTCATCATTTTAGCTATTCTTTTTGTATCTTCAGCAGTAGTTTCTTGATTGATATCACCAATTATTTCGAAATTAATGCCAGTTTCTTTCACAATATTAGCGCCCATATTTCCTGGAGCAACCAATAAATGAATTTTACCTTTGGTTTTTATCTTAGAAAGAAAAGAGCGAATTCTATCAGGGGTTATTGGTTTAGCACCCATTTTAATAGCTTTCTTAAATGTGTCACCATCTGTTCCTTTTAGCCCTACGCTACCGCCCATCCCTGCGATTGGATTTACTATGAGCCCAATTTTCTTCATATTGATATTTTACCCTTGTAAGAGGTCGAGATAGTTTCACTTATGATTTGAATTTAAACTTTTATTTCCTATTACAAACAATATAATTTAGGATTCCTTACTTTTATAATTTTAAATTAAAAAATGAAAGGAGAAGAAAATACGCGCAATAATGAAATCTTCAGTAATTTGTTTTACACCTAGAAATTAACCAACTGTGAGTTAATTATTCAATTTATCATAGCAATTTTGGCAGAAAAAGATTTTCCGCCCTTTTGAAATGTCCTTAACCATATAACCTTTCTTATGCGCAGTCTCACAACCCCAACACAGCTTAGTAATATGAGTTTCAACGATGTGATATTCTTTTTTATCAAATTTATCTTCTTTTATGAGTTCCTTATAACTTGACAATATTTCGCTCAACTTTAGGTTTTATAATTATGAATGAGTTTTCGAATAATCATTCAATATATTTTATTATTTGAATAGAATCATATGAGATATTTAAATATTATGAGTGCGTAATATTGGTAGTTATAAGGATTCTAATAAAAGCCTTGGTTGAAATTTATCGGCGAAAGTTGAAAGAAGAGTGAACTCTACTTTTGTTAATATAATTTTCTTGTAGATCAAAAAAAGCATATTTAGTAAGGAAAATTACTCTTTTTATGGAATATTGGGAAAAGCGTTTCTTAGATGGCGGTAAAATCTGGGGAGAAAAGCCTAGTAAAACCGCTATTCACGCTCTTGAGCTTTTTCAAAGGCACGATGTTAACAAAATTTTGGTTCTGGGAGCAGGTTATGGTCGAAATACGAAATTATTTACGGATGCTAATTTAGAAGTAGTAGGAATTGAAGTTTCTGAATCCGCTATAAAAATAGCGAGGAATTTGAACCCAAAAACTCAATTTTTTCACGGATCAGTATTAGACATGCCTTTTAACGACGAACAATACGATGGTATCTATAGCTGTAATGTATTGCATTTATTCCTGAAAGACGATCGAATTTCTTTCTTGAAGAAATGTTATAAACAATTGAAGACAAAAGGTTTTGTCTTTTTTGTGGTATTTTCTGACAAGGAAATAAGTTTTGGAAAGGGAAAACGAGTTGAAGAAAATACCTACGAAATTAAACCTTGGAGACCCGCTCACTATTTCACAGAAATCGATTTACGAGACCATTTTAAGGAATATTCAGTAATTAAAACGGGATTAATCGAAGATGTAGAAAACCATGGAGATTTAGGTCCTCATTCGCATATTCTTAGATATATTTTTGCCCAAAAGGAGTAAATACTTAGAGAGTAAACATTATTTCATGTATAAGTTAATAAAAATGTTAAGGAATACATAGGACACAATCCTATCGTTCATCTTCCACTATCATTTTCTGAAAGATTTCAATCTTCTTCAAGATTTATTCCTATTAGGTTTAAAATAATGAGAAAAAGTTTCATTTTCCTTTCCGTATTTTGTTAAAATTATCCTCTTAAATGTTCCTATATCCAATCGATTTTTCACTTTTTCTCATCAACATCCAACATCTTGTTGTAATTCAATAATAGTATCCGGATATAAATTGAATTTGATATCTTCTCTTATTGGATTAAATTTTCTGTAAAGACCTTGATCATCAGGAGCATAAGGAGATAACCCGACATCGTCGTAAATTGTTTCGTCATCCAAATTTACAAATAGTTGCAGATAGTTGTGGATATATCCTTCATGAATAGGAAAAATTTTATTCTCTAAACTTTCACTTTCCATTTTGTCAACCAACGCTAATGTTTCAATAAAATTTGCTTCATCCTTAATCTCAAGATCGTAGTCCTTTCCACTTTGCAAGCCTTTTATCGGAATTGATATTTTAAATTTTAGCTTTTTGACTCATCTCACCTCTAATTGATTATAAGTGTTATAATTCTTAAAAAAAAAAAAAATTAAATCTTTTTGCCCATCTTCTTTCGAGCTTTTTTAAGATCGCTATCGGTGAATTTATGTACAAGCTTGGGAAATAATCTCATTAATCTCCAATATATTTTAGATGATCCTGCATGAATATAGAGCTTCTCTTTCAATACGCCCTTGATAATAACTTCAGCTACTTCATCGGGTTGCATAAGTCCTCCTCTTTCAGCAATTATATTTAACTCTTCAGGTCTGCTCTTTGCTTCTTCGTGGAGTCCGAATGTATCAGTATCAGGAGGGTATACTATAGAAACTTTGATGTTATATTGTTTGTATTCATTTCTCAGGACCTCACTTAGTCCTACAATCGCAAATTTAGTGGGGGTGTACGCAGCATAACCCATTAAACCAATGTATCCTGAAATAGAAGACATGTTAATAAAATGACCCTCTTTTCGTTCCATATAATAAGGCAATACTGTTAAAATTGGATTTAATTGACCAAAAAAATTGGTATCCATATGAAATTTATAATTCTCGATAGTCAATTTATCTGTATAATCTGGATAAGATATACCTACGATATTAAATAAGTAATCTGGAACACCAAACTCTTTAATGTGCTTTTTAAATAACCTTTCAACTTGTTCCATATTAGACATATCGCAGGAAATCACTTCCACTAATTGATTTTCGTTTACTTTCAAGCTATTAATCTCTTCATAGGCATCGTTTAATGTTTCTAAAGTTCTTGCTACTATACACACGTTCCCGCCTAATTGTACGAATAATTTTGCTGTGGCTTTCCCAATCCCTTTTGAACCACCACTAATTATTGCCCATTTTCCTTTAAACGGTTGTTTTTTTATTAGTTTTTCTTTTACCATTTGATTCACTATTTCTGTTTATATTTTACTAATCTTACTTATTTTTAGTTTTATTAAAAATTTATAAAACCATATACCATGTATAGTATCCCAAAAATGACGCAATATAAGTTAATAACTAAGCTCATTATTGTATCAGACGTACTCTTCTTATATCCACCATTTTGAGCATTAAAAGATATGTCTAATAGCCCTAAAAATAAAATAGCACTTCCTGCAGCTATGGAAAAAAACACACCATATCTTTCACCAGTCAATAGACCTATTGCTGCAAGTAATAGAGCAGGTGTCGCCCAAAATACATCTGGAATTGGAAATGACCTTTCAAAAGCAAGAAAAACTTCAGTATTTTCAGGATTTTTATTCTCTACTAAGAAAAAATATATCCAGAATCCCCCAATGCCGATAGCTCCAATTATTTGAAATATTGCAATTATCACATTTATCATTTTTTTTCACCTCTTATTATATATTAGATATCCGATTTAAAATAATATGCTGGAACTCCAACTTCAGTTATTCCTCCATCAATAGGGAAATTATGTCCTGTTATAAAATCCGATAAATGAGATGCTAAAAATAGGAGTACATTCACGACATCCTCAACTGTTCCTAATCTGTTTAAAGGAGTTTTGACGTGTCCATCATCCATTATCATTTTAATAGCATCTTCCCTATTATCATAAATACCAGTTATATGATATCCTGGAGATATTGAATTAACTGTAACTTTTGGAGCAAGACTTTGAGCCAACATCTGAACCATAGCAATAATTCCAACCTTACTAATAGTATAAACTGGAGTTTTATTATCAACTTTCATTCCCGCTATTGATGCTGTATGAATGATTTTTCCTGCTATAGGTTCAAACGTTTGTTTTTTCATTTTTTTTGACACTGATTTAGACACTAGCCATTCCCCCTTAAGATTTACATCTAAAATTCTATCCCAATCTTTTTCTTTTGTTCTTAACAAGTCAGCTCCATATGGATATCCGACACCTGCATTATTAAATAATACAAAAACATTATCTAATTCTTGAAAGGCTTGTTTTGCCATTGCTTCTACTTGGTCTGACTTTGAAACATCACATATTATTGGGATTACCTTTTGGCTAGTTTCTTTTTCAATATCTTTAGATGTCTCTTCTAGAAGCTCTTTATTTATATCTACTAAAACTAAATTTGCTCCTCGTTCAGCAAAGGCATACGCTACACCCTTTCCAAATCCAGAAGCACCACCTGTAATTATAGCTCCTTTTCCTTCTAAAAATTTACCTTCCATATCTTTTCATCTTTTATATCAAATATCTTATATGATTTATTTGTTGTTAAATCATTTAAATATTTAATTCAAGTAGTGAATATCAAAAAAAGAGGAAAATAATAATCAGTTTTCCTAATATAATATAGTAATATTTGATAACCCGTGCAAGGTAGTCCTCAAGCGTCTAGAATTTATACACTTGAATCATTCAATTTTTATTTTTGGAATTAATTTTGTAAATAAGTATCAATCGCGTTTAGAATATCTTGAATTTTAGGTCTATCTGTTTTAGTACCGATATAACGCCACACGATTTTACCATTTCGATCTATTAGGTAAGTTGAAGGAATTGCGAGCTCACTTTTGATCGTATCATAATCTATTGGTATTCCAAAGACATTATAATCTTTTGAAATCTTTGCTTGTTCGTCCGCAATTATCGAAAATTTATAGTTTTCCTTGTCGGCAAGCCGTTTTAAAAGTCTTGCTCTATCCGTTGCGATTGACACAAATTTTACATTTCTCATTTCAATTTCAGATATATCGTTGTTAAGTTTTAATAATTGTTCCTTTCAATAGTGTCACCAAGCACCTCTGAAAAAATCGATTAATAATCCGCGGTATTCTTGAAGAACATCTGTTGAATTGATTTTAGCTCCATGGATATCAACAGTATCAATCACTGGTGCCATGCTCCCTGTCTTTAAACCTTTTTCAGAATTTGAGACAGTCATTATACCGTTGAAAAAAATGCATTGAATTTAAAAAAAATTCTGATGAATTATAAAACTTGCCCAGTAAGAAGAAAAACTAGAGGCAAATATTTATTTACATAGCTCATTTTAAGATTTAATATAGATAACCCAAGTGATTAAAAAAATGGTAGACAAAGTTATTCCATTTCTTATAAATGTGGGGGAGGTTATTCCTACTCGCTCTAAAGCTACATTGTTAGACGAGATGGCGATGGCATTAAATGAATGCATAAACATTTATGGAAAAACTATTAAGAAGTTAGGAAAAATTAATAGAATCTCATTATGTTTTTGGCCCGTTCGTTTAATTCCTTTAAGCGATACTCGTGCCTGTGTTTGTAGTTACTTACTCAATAAACAAGAAAAATTAAGTGTTGGTAAATTCTCCCAAACACCTCCCAATCCCAATAATATTATTCAAGGGGCAGATCCCGCTTCCTTTTTGAATTCGCTAACCTCATATAATGCTACTTATTTAAAAAAACCAAAAAATTATAAGAGAGGTACGGCTATTCAAGAAGCTCTATTTAGTTCTAGTGAAGTTGATTATTTTAAGAACTTTTTCTTGAATCAATACAATGTTAGTTCATTTAACGAGCCATATTTTCTTTTAGAAGGAGGGCCAATACCAAAAAGCATTAATCAAGCAAAAATTATTCCAGAGGTATTTGAGTTCATCTCGCAAACGGATGTTAAAATGTTAGCTAATTATGGTCAAAATATTATAAAATTATGCGATAGGTGGATTCAGAGAGGTTCTCAAGAAACAGACAAATTAAAAACAAAAAAAATTGACACCAGTGAAGAAGAAAAGCAGCTAACTCAAATTACCAGAGAACTCGAGGCTGAAAAAAATCGGAAAATCGAAGCTACTCCAGAGGAATTAGTTAAAAGTGGAAAATATAAGATCAGCGATAAGACTGGCGATCTTTATAATAATCTTAGTGCTTCTAAAAATTCCGTTGATCGTCTTAAGAATGCTATCAATAAAAACGATTTATTTGAAGTGGAAGAAGCATTGAAAGATTTAAACATAAAATACAAGGATTTAGGAAACACGATTGGTAGATATCAAACTGAAATTACTCAAGTAAAGAAGAACATACAAAAAGAATTAAATGATTTAGAAAGATCAAAGCAACAAAGAATAAGAGAGCTTGAAAGAAAAAAATCTGAGATAGAAAGTACAATTCAAACAAAACACAGCGAGCTTAGTGGTGATCTAAGTTCTGCCGAAGATACTGTAGCAAGGATCAAACAGGAAAAGCAATCTTGCTTGGATAATATCGATAGAATCAGGGACATTGAGATGACTAGCGTACAAAACTTCTTCAATACTTATTCTATCGAGATAAGAACTAAAGATGTTGTGGTAGGTGTGCCTATGTTCGTTTTCTATTTTATCGATCCGAATACACGTCGAACTACTGAAAGAGCTCCCGTATTACCTATACTAATCGAAAATGGAAAGATCCACCGAACAAAAGTGACCGATTCATTTAGAAGTAAGCTACGGAATCTAATGAACAAGGACAATGCGATGATAAATTTAGTTGAAAACGGAGGAGAAACGGGAAATTTAATGGAGATCAAAAATGTAGATTCTAAACTCGAGGATGCAATTAATGATTTACGAGTAAGGAAAGTTTTAGGTAAGAAGGAAGCTGAAAGAGATAAAGATATTATTTATAATCTAGTTTGGTAATTGGATCTACTCTACTTTTTTTTATTCTATTTACATCAATTTACACATCAATTAAACTTCCATAAAGTTCATCTTTTGACCGCAGCATTCTGGAATTGGTTGATAACCACACTCTTCCGATTGGCAACAACATAACAAATAATTGTCTTTGACCATCATAGATTGTTCACAACATACTGGCACATCAGTTTCATTTCCACAAATGTCACATTTTAATTTTGGCATTACTATCAACTCCTACTCATAAATTTCCTATCTTTCAGATAATATTATGAGCAGAAAAAAGCTTGTTTTATATAATATAAATTTATTTTATATCTCCTTTTTAAATAAAAAGCAAATTAATTAGTTGTACTAGATAATAAAATAAAATTCTTATTTGTCTGTCAAATCAATTTTCCATTAAAACAACAAATTTTTAAAGATTATTGTAACACTGAAAATAAAAGAAATCTTTAATTTCATAAGATAATATTGAAATTAGATTATAATTTTGTCTTAAGAAAAAAAATAAAAGGAATGATTCGGTATGAAATCATTAATTAGAGTAAGGATGAGTTTAAATGATGCTCATTATGGAGGAAATTTAGTTGATGGAGCTAAAATATTAGAATTATTTGGGGATGTTGCTACTGAGTTATTAATTAAAAATGATGGCGATGAGGGTTTATTTCGGGCTTATGACAGCATTGAATTTTTAGCTCCCGTTTATGCTGGTGATTATATTGAGGCAGAAGGAAAAATTATTGAAATAGGTAACACTTCAAGAAAGATGATTTTTGAGGCTAGAAAGGTTATCATATTAAAACCAGAGATAAATGATTCTGCGGCCGATTTCTTAAATGAACCTATTGTAGTATGCAAAGCAAGTGGAACTTGTGTTGTTCCAATAGAGAAACAAAGAAAAAAGTAATATGATGTGTATGGAAAAATTAATTATAACAGCTGCTATATGTGGTGCTGAAGTAACAAAAGAATATAATCCTAACGTACCTTATACTGTTAGGGAAATCGGTATCGAAGCAGAAAAATCGTTCTTAGCTGGTGCCAGTATTATTCATCTACATGTAAGAGAAGACGATGGTATGCCTACTCAGAATCTAAAACGATTCCAAGAGTGTGTCAACGAAATCAAAAACAAATGTCCTGATGTCATCGTTCAGCCATCAACTGGAGGTGCTATTGGTATGAGCAATGAAGAGAGACTTCAACCTATTTTTATGAATCCACACCCAGAAATGGCTACACTCGATTGCGGAACAATGAATTTTGGTGGAGATGAAATTTTCGTTAACACAGAAAATACAATTATCCACTTTGCTAATGAAATGAATTCGCGCGGAATTAAACCCGAGTTAGAGTGCTTTGATAAGGGAATGATCGATATGGCATTGAGACTTAATAAGAAAGGATATATTAAAGAACCAATGCATTTCAACTTTGTATTGGGAGTTAACGGTGGGATTGCCGCAACACCACGGGATTTAATTTATATGGTAAATAGCATACCAAAAAGTTCTACATTTACCGTTTGCGCTATCGGAAGACATGAGTTTCCTATGGTTACGATATCAATAGTTCTAGGGGGGCATGCGCGAGTAGGGTTTGAAGATAACATCTATCTTTCAAAGGGAGTCTTAGCTCAGTCCAACAAGGAACTAGTAGAAAAAGTAGTAAGGATTTCAAAAGAGTTAGATCGGGATATCGCATCCCCTTACGAAGCAAGAAAAATTTTAAGTTTGGATTAAAGAAAAAAAGAGGGTTAATAAATTATGTATAAAAAATTAGCCAAATACTACGATTTGATTTATCATTGGAAAGATTACGAGAAAGAAGCCTATTCCATTAAAAATTTAATAAAAAAATATAAAAAATCAGACGGCAACCAGTTGCTTGATGTTGGATGTGGGACGGGAAAGCATTTAGAATGTTTTTTAGACGAGTTTTCCTGTACAGGTATCGATATTAACAACGAAATGGTGGAGGTTGCTAAAGCTAAATTTAAAGACGCGATTTTTGAACAAGGGGATATGATAGATTTTAATCTTAAAACTGAATTTGATGTAATTCTAAGTTTATTTAGCTCAATCGGTTATGTAAAAACATATTCTAATCTAGAAAAAACGATGTTGAATTTTAAAAACCACTTAAAGAAAGGTGGCGTTCTAATAATCGAGCCTTGGTTTACTAAATCTGCGTACTGGGTTGGAACGCCCGGCATGACTACTTACGATGGAAAGGATGTTAAAATCGCAAGACTTAATACAACAAAAATAGAAGGAGACTTATCAATAATGGAGATGCATTATTTAATTGCTGAAAAAGATAAAGATATTATACATTTTGCCGATACTCATGAATTAGGTTTATTTGAGACTGATAAAACTCTTGATTTTATGGAAAAAGCCGGTCTTAAAGCAGAATTTCTGAAAGATGGCTTAATGGAGGATAGAGGGTTGTTTATCGGAGTAAAATTGTAGTTGAAATAGCTCTGATAAATATTTTAATTATTTTTAAAAGTATAATAAAAAACTTAAATAAATAAGGGGATTTATCTAATTCATGAAAATTCTAATCACCTATTTTAGCCAGACGGGTAATACTGAAAAGATAGCTCAAGCAATTCACGAAGTTTCGTCGAAAAATCATGAATCTACCTTGAAAAGGTTAAAAAAAGTTAAAATTGAAGAATTGGAGGATTACGATTTGGTCTTTATAGGTTCTCCTTGTCATGATTCTGATTTAGCTAAACCTGCTTTACGATTTCTTAAAAAAGTCCCAAATTCTCCTAAATTCGCAATTGCCGGTTTTTATACTCACTCCACTTTTTTACCAGAAGGAGATGAAAGGATTAAAAAGTTATCTGAGCAATGGTCAGGTAAATGTATTGCGACATTTGAAGATGTAAAAAAAGAAAAGAATGCCAACTTTAAGGGTTATTTCAGATGCCAAGGAATCCCATCACCTCCTATCGAACAATTTATCCATAAAACAATTATAAAAGATGATGAAGAATGGGCAGATTTCATCGAAGAAGTGAAAAAACATCCAAATGAGAAGGATATAGAAGATGCAAAAAAATTTGCCCAAGATATTTTAAATGAATTCTAATTACTTTTATAACATAAGAAATGTGAAACCTGCTTAGTCTATAATAACGTAAGCATTACTTAAAACAACGGCTCTCTCGGTTTTAACTTGAATTAAATAACGTCCATTATCTTTCCACCCTTCTGTTGTTAACGATTCCCCAGGATACACCACATTAGTAAATCGTACTTTAAATTCTTTAAAGCGTGAGATATCTCCATCACATAGACTGTGTAGGATCGCTCTTGTTGTAAAACCATAAGTGCATAACCCGTGTAAAATTGGTTTTTCTTGACCTCCAAGGCGAGCAAGGTCCGGATCAATGTGAAGAGGATTTAAATCTCCGCTAAGACGATATAAAGCCGCTTGGTTTTCAGTAGTTTTATATGTAACGCTAAAATCTGGCTGAATTCCTTCTGGAGGTGTAATTTTCTCTATTTTCGGACCCCTGTCTCCACCAAATCCCCCCGCACCTAAATAGAAAAACGAGGATTCGACTTCGAATAGAGGACTCCTATCTTTAGTAAGACTTGTAAATGTTATATTTATAACAGCTGCTTTACCTTTATCGTAAATACTGGTTACCTCACTAAAGCAGATTATTTCTCCTTGTGACGGAATAGGCTTATGTAATCTTATTAGTTCTTCACCGTGGATAAATTTAGGATAAAAAATTTTCCCTAAATTAGGGAAAGCTACACGTCTTGGGATTGTTGCAAAACTAGGGAATACTTTTAATCCTCTTGAAACTCCCTCGTAGATAAATTGAAGTTCAGAAATTTGAGCTCCAATCCCTAAAGCATATAGAATTACATCTTTATTGGTATATTTATAAATTTTTTCCGGATTTTTTTTTCCAACTACACTAAAATCTAATCCCGACATGTTATATCATTTGTATTATTTATTTAAAAACTTTAAAGTTTTACTTGATCTTATAATTTTTATAATTATATTCTTACTAAAATATCATAATTGTTCATAAACTCTTTCAAATCCTGGATTCTTAGAAGGTTAAAATGAAATAGGGAAGCAGCCAATACAGCTTCAGCTCCGTTATTGATTGCTTCTACAAAATGCATTTTATTTCCTGCTCCTCCTGACGCTATCACAGGTACAGGCACAATATGCGTGATAGCTTGGATTAAATCAAGATCATATCCCGATTTAGTACCATCTTTATCCATACTTGTAACTAATAGTTCTCCTGCTCCCTTATCTACAACTGTTTTTACCCATTCTAACACATCGAGTCCAGTAGGTTCTGTGCCACTATGTGAATATACTTCCCAAGATTCACCTTTTCTTTTTGCGTCGATAGCGACAACAATACATTGAGATCCAAATTTTATTGCACCTTTAGTAATTAAGGATGGATCAGTTATGGCTGCTGAATTTATACTAACTTTTTCTGCTCCTGCCTTAATAATTACAGTCATATCTTCAATTGTTTTAATTCCACCACCTACAGTTAATGGAATGAAGATTTCTTCAGCTACAGATCGAATTGTATTAAGCATGCTCTTTCGTCCTTCTAGAGTTGCCGAAATATCTAAGAAAACTAATTCGTCAGCACCATTTTCGTTATAATATCGTGCTAAATCAACTGGATCTCCACTATCTCTTAGATTTTTGAATTTGACCCCCTTTACTACTCTTCCATTTTTTACATCCAGACAAGGGATAATCCGTTTTACTAATCGAGATTTATGAAGATCGTCAAGGAAGGAGCTTAAAAGTTTGAGAGGAATATTTCGATTATATAACGCTTTTCCTACAATAACTCCATCAGCATACTCTAGTGCTTTAGTTACATCATTTATGCTTGAGATTCCGCCTGAGGCAATTATTCTAGTATTAGGTTTTTTCTCCTTTCTTAATTCTAAATAAAGATTTGTATTTAAACCAGTCGAAGTCCCATCCTTCATTATATCTGTGACAATAAAATCTTGAATTCCCAAATTCTCCAATTTAGAAAAAACTTTAAATATATCTAAGTTCGTATCAAATTGCCATCCCTTCGTACGGATCGTTTTATTGGAAGAATCTAATGCGATTGCAATCTTGCTTCTATACTGTTTAGATAAAACCTTTAAAAGGATGTTATCATCAAAAGCTATGGTACCTAGGATTATACGGTCAGTTCCCAGATCTATTAATTCCTCAATTGTTTCAATACTCCGTATTCCCCCTCCAATCTGAATTTTGATCCCAGCTTGTTTAGAAAGTTTTATCAGATTCAAAATAACGGGATAACTAAGATTTTTTCTAAAATCTCCTGTTAATGCACCATCTAAATTAACAACATGAATCCACCAAGCACCAGCTTTGATAAATTGTCTTAGAATGGTTATAGGGTCATTAGAATATGTGATTTGTTTAGAAAAGTCACCCTGAGTAAGTCTGACTACTTTTCCTTCTCTTATATCCATTGCAGGAATTACAGTTTTCATGTTTATATCACCCGTTTTTCTAAAGAATTAACCCAATATTTCAGTATGCTTTCTCCAGTTGTTTTACTTTTTTCTGGATGAAATTGTATTGCTAAAATTGTCCCATACTTAAAAATAACTCCAAATTTTACTCCGTGTAAAGTAAATGCAATAATCATATTCTCATCTACTGCATCACAATAATATGTGTGGTTAAAATATGCAAAACCAGAGAAATACGGCTCTTTCAATGCAATTACTCGGTTCCACCCCGTATGTGGGACACGAATAGAATTAGTGGGTGTTAACTTCTTCACTTTTCCAGAAAAAATGCCTAATCCCTCAACACCTGGACTTTCTTCAGAATTATTGAATAATAACTGTAATCCTAAACATATTCCTAATGTTGGTTTTGTTGGTATAATTTGTTTTAATAGGTTAAAGAGCCCTTTTCGCTTTAATTCTTCTACAGCATCTCCAAAAGCTCCCACACCTGGTAGAACAATACCATTTGCTTTTTCAATCTCTTCTCTTTCATTAGTTATTATTACATCTGAATAATATCGTTGTAATGATCGCTGGACAGATCGTAAATTTCCAATCCCATAATCAATTATTGTAATCATGAATAACTCCTCGAATATTTAAAAAGTGCACCTTATTGTTTCATAAAATTCCCTTCGTAGATGGGATACTGCCTCTTCGTTTAAGATCTAACCGAGAAGCTTTATCCAGTGAAGATCCGAGAGCTTTAAAAACCGACTCTGCCATGTGGTGATCATCTTTCCCATAAAGCACTTTCACATGTAGCGTTATACTAGCATGGATCGCAAATGTCTGTAAAAAATGTTCTATCAATGTGAGAGGTATCAATTCGTCTTGATTCTTTCCAAAATATTTACCCGTCCAAGGGATATTAATAATTGAATAGGGACGATTGGAAAAATCAACAACAACTAATGCTAGAGCTTCATCCATAGGAACGTAAGAGTGTCCAATGCGGCTAATTCCTGATTTATCTCCGATTGCATGCTTAAAAGCTTTTCCTAACACTATCCCTACATCCTCTATGGTATGATGAGTATCGACATGCAGATCTCCAGTAGCTTTCACCTCAATGTCAAAAATTCCATGAATAGCGATGTGATTTAACATATGATCGAAAAATCCTATACCTGTATTTATGTTTGCATTTCCAGAGCCATCTAAGTTAAGCGAAACATTAATAGTAGATTCTTTCGTTTTTCTTTCTTGTTCTGATTGACGATTCATTTTAATTTCCTCCTTTTAAAAATAATTTGAGTTCATCAATAACTTTAACCATATTTTCTTGGAGTCCGATACTGATTCTTAGGTTGTTAATCATGTCTGATGACGAATAATACCTTACAAGAATGCCTTTTGAATAGAGATATTCGTAAAGGGTTTTTGGAATCTCTGGAGATTCGAAAGTGAGTAAGACATAACAAGCTTCGCTAGGATGGATCCAAAAATTTTTAAATTGATTTTGAAGCAAACTTAGTTGATTGATGAACCATTCTCTTATTTTTTTCATTTCTGTAATTCTCGTATCAACTAGTGGGCTAGATAATGCCGCAAGAGCAGCTTTTTGACCAGCAATGTTTACATTATAAGGTTGTTTAATTGATACTATAACTTTTCGAATCTCGTCTGGCATAATTCCATATCCCACTCGGAGCCCTCCTAAACCATAAGCCTTACTAAAAGTTCGAAGAACAACGAGATTCTCGTAATTAGGAACCCATTTAGCAAGAGATTGGGAATCTGAGAACTCTATGTAAGCTTCGTCAATGACCACTAAGACTGGTAGAGAGACTAAATGTTCAATGAAACTTTCTGATACAACGCTTCCGTCTGGATTATTTGGTCGGGCTATAAAAATGATTTTAGACTTTAGCGCTTCTTCTAAAAATTGGTCTTCGTTAAGTACATAATGAGCAAACGACTCTTTTTTGACTAATTTTTGAGAGACAGCTAAATTTTTAATTCCATTTACTTGAGCTAAGAACGAAATCATCCCAAATGTAGGGGATACAGAGAGAATTTTGTCAGAAGGGTTAGCGTATGCTTTCATTATAAGTTCTATGAGCTCATCCGAACCTGAACTAATTATAAAATTTTTGGTGTCTATTTTTTCTTTTTTCCCTAAGGCTTGTATTAGATTTGAACACAGCATGTCTGGATAATTACCAATATTTGTGAGGGACCTTAATGCTCCCAGAACTTCTGGAAGTGGATCGAAAGGATTTTCGTTACCATCAAGTTTTATTATTTGTTCAAGTGGGATATTAAGTTCTTTTGCAATGGCCTCTAAAGGTTTAACTCCACTATAAGTCTTTATTGAAGCGAGGTGATCTGCAGTTTTGATTTTAGGTATTAGCATCTCCTCCTAGCCGCTTCTGAGTGAGCAGTAAGCTCTTCGCTAATAGCTAATTTCTCAGCTAAAGGAGCTATAGACTTAACTGTTTTAGTATCTAAAGCTATAAGACTGGTAATTTTGAGAAAATCTATTACTGATAATGGAGACGAAAATTTAGCTGCACCACCCGTTGGCATTACATGACTGGGACCGGCAACATAATCACCCATCACTTCACAAGATGATTCTCCCAAGAAAATTCCTCCCGCATTTTTAATTCGGGGTAAGATTTTTTCTTGATCCTTCGTAATGATAGATAAGTGCTCTGGGGCAAAATCGTTAATTGCTAATATAGCATCTTTAGTGTTAGTTACTAAAATTATTCCGCCATTATTTTCGATTGCGTATCGAGCTTTATCAGCGCGAGACAGTTTTGGTATTTGCTCTTCAACTGAATCTCTGACTTTATTTGCGATATCTTGACTTGTTGTAAGTAAAATTGGAATTGATAAAAAATCGTGTTCAGCTTGTGCGAGTAAATCTGAGGCAATTAAATGAGGATCCGCAGATTCATCGGCTAATATAACTGCCTCTGTTGGACCAGTGATACCATCAATTCCTACAATCCCATATACTTCTCGCTTAGCTAAGGTAACGAAGATGTTACCGGGTCCAACAATTTTATTAACTTTTGGAACTGATTCAGTACCAAAAGCTAATGCCGCAATTGCTTGAGCTCCTCCTATCTGGAAAACCCTAAGGTTAACTTTATAATCACGCATTAAATTACAAGTAGCTAAAATTATAGGAGAAATTGGAGACGGACTTACAATTATTACTTCTTCAACTCCCGCTACAATTGCAGGGCAAACGCTATGAATAACCGTAGATGGAAGCGGAGCAGATCCTCCAGGTACGTAAAATCCGACTCTTTGGATTGGAGTTATTATCTGCCCTAAAGTTCCTCCTAAATCACTTGTAGTCCAAGAAGATATAGGTTGTTTTTTGTGAAACGCTAATATTCTATGTATCGTTTTATCTAAAACCTCTTTAATTTTAGTGTCGATAGAATTTAACGCCGCTTCCATTTGCTCTACTTCGATTTCAATTGAATTAGTAATATCATTTTTTTCTAATTTTTTAGTCCATTCAATTAGAGCTAGATCGCCATTTTTTATTACATCGTCAATTATACTTTTAACAACTTCTTGTGGTGTTAAGGGTTTACCGAAAATCTTAATAATCTGCTCGTTAGTTTGGGGTGATACTTGAGTATTAATAATTGATTTGCGTATTAATATAGATTTTTGTGCTTCCTCTAAGGAATATAGTGGAATCATTAATTATCCTCCAGATTCTTGACCAAATCTTTATAGCGCTTTGGTTCTTCTTCAAAAATGAATAATGTCGGACTGACAACAACTCCGCTTCCACCAATATCTCTCAATGCTCTTATAGTTTCCGTTAACTTCTTCTTTTCAACAATTATATGAATAGCAAACCAAGATCCTCCCTTAGAAGATATAACAGGTGAAATCGTTGGACCTTGAAGGCCTTTTAGACTTTCGTTAGTAAACATTTTTTGAGCTACATCTTCAGGATCATTCCCCCGCATATTTATGAAAACTGAAACATAGTCTTTTGCTCTTATAGTCGCTTCAAAGTATTCAAGAAATGTCCGAGAAATATCCAAAACAATTTGATTTTCTTTTAAGTTTTTACGGTTTGCGATAAAACAAGCTTGGGATTGAAGAATACAACCATCTTGTAACCGCTTCAACCTATTATCTTTGAGTGTTTGTCCAGAGGAGACTAACTCGACAATTATATCCGAATATCCTAATGTAGGAGCAACCTCAATAGTGCCTTCAGCCTTAAATAATTTAAAATCAAGTTCGTGCTTATTAAAAAAGTCTTCTGTCAATAGAGGAAACTTAGAAGCAACCCGTAAAATTTCATTTCGATGTTTCAAATCTTTCATCGAGTTTTCTTTCCAGTTTTCAGGTATCGATACTTCTAGGGTACATGCCCCAAATTCTAAATTATCGTGAATAATTACAATTTTATCTGGATCTTTAAGTGTTAACTCGGTTAGTATATCCAAACCAACAATACCAAAAGCTAAATTCCCATTAAATACGCCATTTATAATATCTTTTTGCCGCTGAAATACTACTTGTATATTTGGGAATCCTTCTAACCATCCAATGTATTGTTGCCTATTTCTTTTTAGTTTGAAACCACACGAATTAAGAAATTCTTGTGTTTCAGACGCCATACGGCCTTTTGATGGTATTCCGATTCTTACCAATTGTGAATCTGATTTTTCTTTCTCATTTTTAGCTTCCATAATTTCTTCTACTCCATAGTTCGTTTAATATATCTTGAAGGTTAATTTCTTTTTTAGCCATTAAAACCATAATAAAATACAATAAATCTGCAATTTCCCAAACTAAATTTTCATCATTAGTGTAATTAATGACTTCATTGCTTTCTTCTCGAATTTTTTCCATAATTGATTGATCGTCTTTTGAGATTTTGCTCGTATATGAATTAGCGGTTGGATTTAAAATTCTATCTTGAATAATTTCATATAAATCTGATAATTCGAATTCTTTATTGCCAAAACAGGAATATCTCTGCAAATGACACGCAACTCCCTCTTGACGAACATTAAATAACAAGGTATCTTGATCGCAGTCATATCTTGCCGTATTTAGCGTCTGGCGATTTCCCGACGTTTCTCCTTTAACCCAAATTGATTTTCGAGAACGACTATAATAAACGCCTTTCTTTTGAATTAAGGCTTGAGTTAAAGACTCCTGAGAGGAAAAGGCAAGCATTAAAACTTGACCGTGTTCGTCTTGAACAATAGTAGGAATTAAACCCTCGAGTTTCTGAAAATCTAAGGTAGATTTAAAGATTCGAAGCATTTCCTTATTTTTAAATACACCAGATGAACAAATCAATGGATTTACTCCTTTTTTCTCTAGTAGTTCAGTAAATGTATTATTAGCATCAAGAAAAGTTAGTGGATAATTATTAAAATCCGAGATGTAGTTTAACACTTCAGCAACGATACTTTCATCAATAGTAAAATCTGGGTCATAATCAATCAGAAGTTCTGAACAATAAGGAACTACTTTTGTAACTATTTTTTTTAACTCTGTTTTTAGACCAGTTAAATTGTTATTAAGGAGTGAGGTTTTTCGAAGCGTAATTCTTGCTATTATAATCTTTTTTGATATGCTTTTGCTTATTTCTTCGACCTTATTCTCAGGAATTATAATTTTTTTCACGCCCTTCTGCAACACTAATCTTACTGTTTCTACAGTAGGCGAGTTTATCATTAAATTGCATTCGGCAACCTTACAAATCCCCTTCAAAAGGTTATAAGAGTCAATATCATTTGCTACTACACTACCAAAATAATTAATACTTTTTGCATAGTTAATTATAAAATTCTCATCGACTTTTGACTGATTTTCAAATGATGATTTAATTTTGCTGATATTCAACTCAAATTTTAACATAAAAACAGTTGCTATAAGTTAATTCTATTGCTGTATAGTTACTTATCATTCTCGTGGAGTTATAAATCTTATTTCTAATTTTCTATTCAGATTAACAAAATTTATAATTCAAACGAATCTTAAGTAAGATCAGATATTGTAAGGTGGAGTAAGTTATATGGTAAAAGGGAATAAATATGGAACGCATAGAGTTATTGAGCCTAAAGGTACGCTTCCTCAACCGGCGTTAAAAATTTCGAATGATATGTCTATATTCGACAATGAAATATTAATAAATGTTGAATATTTGAACATCGATTCCGCAAGCTTTACTCAATTAAAGGAAGAAGCGGGAGGAGATGTTGAAAAAATAAAATCTAAAATCTTGGAAATTGTTCAAGAGCGGGGAAAAATGCAAAACCCAGTTACTGGTTCAGGTGGAATGCTAATAGGAAAAGTAGAAAAGATAGGTACTGACTTACAAGATAAAATCGATTTACACATAGGAGATAGGATTGCATCACTTGTCTCTCTCTCGTTAACTCCCCTCAAAATTGAAAAAATCTTAGATATTAATCCAGATATAGATCGAGTCGAGATTGAGGGAAAAGCTATCCTTTTTGAAAGCGGAATTTACGCAAAATTGCCTGGAGATGTGGAAGCCACACTCGCGTTAGCCGCCCTTGATGTTGCCGGTGCTCCAGCACAAGTAAAGAATCTGGTGAAGGAAGGCAATAATGTTCTCATTCTTGGTGCTACGGGAAAATCTGGACTTATGTGTTCGTACATGGCTAAAAAAATGGTTGGGAATGGAGGAAAAGTTATAGGACAGGCTAGAAACGAGGCTCGAGCCGAATTTCTTAGAGAAACCGAGTTTTGCCACGAAGTTATTGTTGCTGATGTATTAAATCCAATAAATATCCTAGAAGAAACTCTAAAAGCTAATGGGGGGCGTGAAGTAGATATAACCATTAATTGCTTGAGTATCCCAAACTCAGAATTATCTTCTATCCTTCCCGTAAGAGATAATGGTATTGTATATTTCTTTTCAATGGCCACCAGCTTTACTAAAGCAGCTTTGGGAGCTGAAGGAATAGGTAAAGATGTAATGATGATAATTGGCAATGGGTATACTAAAAATCACGCACAAATTACCTTAGATTTATTACGAGAATCTGGTACTCTTAGAAGAATTTTTAAGGAAAAATATACAAAATAAAAGTTTAATCTAAATCTAAAAAAAAAGAAATTTTAATATTAGTTTATTATCCGGGTGGAGTTTGTCCAATTGATGAATAGGCTTCTTCTATAGTGGCCCACGTCTCTATTGAATATTTAAATCCAGGGACTGTTAAATACATGTTTACCATAGCCATAGCACGTCTTCTAATTGCTTCTAATTTCCCTTCCTTTACCAGTATTACACTAAGTGATTTTATACCGTCCATATCGGCATTTATAGCATTAGGCACAAGATCATCCCCAAGACTATCATCTGGTGGAAATTTTTTATTAACTTCAATAGCTTTTTTTACCATCTCTGCTGTCGACTCACCAGGCCAACGAACAAAGGTAACTAAATAGGGCATTTTTAATTCCTCTTTAGATTATTACATTTTTGTATGGATTTTAAATAACTTGCAATTAAAATTAATTCAGATCTCTTATTTAAATATTTACATTCTTGTCAATATTAAATTAAATTTTATTTTAAATTAAATTTTGTGAGATGTGAGACGAACATGAACCTTAGAATATTTCTCCCTCAAACTCCTAAACTTTAACAAATAAAAAAAATTAGTTACGATAATAAATTAAGATTTCTGGAAACTATCATGAAAGTAAATAGGCGAATGGAGCTATTTGGGAAAGTAAGCGACGAAGATTGGAACAACTGGAGATGGCAATTTAGAAATAGGATTACTACTCTCGAGGATCTCAAAGAATTCATTCCATTAACCAAGGAGGAAGATGATCCTAGTATTTTGGAAAAGATGAGAATGGCTATCACCCCTTATTATTTATCATTAATCGATCCTCACGATCCATACGATCCAATTCGCAAACAAGCAATCCCTACAATCCATGAACTCCATAAATCTTCTGCTGATTTGATAGATCCGCTTCACGAAGATGTTGACAGCCCTACTCCCGGGCTAACTCATAGATATCCTGATCGTGTATTATTTTTAATTACGGAAAATTGTAGTATGTATTGTAGACACTGTACTCGAAGGAGGTTTGCAGGTCATCACGATAAAGCACCTCCAAAAGATCAGATAGATAAATGTATAGATTATATCCAGGAAACACCCTCAATTAGGGACGTCTTATTATCAGGAGGAGATGCGATGCTTATCTCAGATAAATTATTAGAGGATATCCTGATAAGATTAAAGGAGATCTCGCATGTGGAAATCGTTCGGTTAGGTTCTAGAAGTCCGGTTGTTATGCCACAGAGAATTACTCCTGATTTATGCGAGATGCTTAAACAATATCACCCCGTATGGTTTAACACTCACTTTAATCATCCGAACGAAATCACTGAAGACTCTAAGAGAGCATGTGAAATGCTAGCAAATGCAGGTATCCCCCTCGGAAATCAATCAGTATTATTAAGGGGCGTAAACGACTGTATTCATGTTATGAAAAAGCTGGTCCATGAACTAGTAAAAATTAGAGTTCGTCCATATTATATTTACCAATGCGATTTATCCGTAGGGCTTGGGCATTTCAGGACAAGTGTTGCTCAAGGAATTGAAATTATCGAGGGTTTAAGAGGTCACACGTCTGGTTTGTGCGTTCCCACATTTGTTGTTGATGCTCCGGGTGGGGGAGGAAAAATCCCTGTAATGCCTGATTATACCATTTCTCAAGGAAACAGTAGAGTTGTTTTAAGGAATTTCGAAGGAGTTATAACGACCTACGAAGAACCTACGAATTACATACCAGAATGTCATTGCGAAGATTGCGAACAACAAATAGGGGTTTCAGCATTATTAAGCGGTCAAAAGACGACTATTGAACCCGATGATTTAGAACGAAATATAAGAAAAAAAAGACTAAGTAAATAAAAATTCTTTTTAAATTTTAGTAGAAAAACTTCTAAAGGGGAGAGTATTTAAATTATTTAATTTTAATAATTCCTATTTAATGAAAAAAGACTACAATTAACAACTCTCGTGGGATATATTTTTAATTAAATAAATTAGAATGTGTTTATAATGACAGAAAACTTAGCAAATCAACAAACATTCAAAAATTATCTCTTTTTTTGGGCAGGGCAACTATTTTCAATATTAGGGTCATCAATCACTCAGTTTGTAATAATTTGGTGGATCACAATTACTACGGGAAGTATCTTAATTCTTTCTATAGCGAGTTTTATATATATTTTACCGATGACAATTGTAATTCCGATTGCGGGTGTATTAACGGATAAATGGAATCGTAAAAAAATAATAATGGCAGTAGATTCTTTTCAGGCTTTGGTTACGTTTATAGTAATATTATTATTTAATTTTGAAATGGCAAATCCCGTTTTGATAATTGCTATTAACGGGTTATTGGGCCTTTTTCAAGGGTTTCATATTCCAACCGTAAATGCTATAATTCCAACGATGGTGCCGAAAGATAGGTTAAGTAGAATGAATGGTGTTAGTTTTCTGTTTTCAAGTTTTCTTCAAACCATAGGTCCTATAATTGCTGCTATGTTATTAACATTTATTCCAATTAAAATAATACTTTGGGTAGACCCAATCACTTTTCTAATTGCGGTTATTCCATTGCTGTTCATTAGTATACCCTCAATTAAGACAGAAATTAAACCAGATAAAAAAAATTCATTTATAGAAGATTTTAAAGTCGGTTTTCGTACATTAAAATTGATTCCAGTTGTTTTAATGATGCTACTAGTGTCAATGTTTGTTAACTTTCTCTGGAGACCGTTTGGTATTTTAATGCCCTATTTTGTTAGATTTGATCATTCTGGAACCGCCTCAGAATTAGCTTTTGTTTTAACCTTTATGAACGGTGGTATGCTTATAGGCGCATTAATTGCCTCGTTTAAAAAACAATGGAAACACGGTATTTCTATTTATTTTGGTGGAGAATTTATCTTGATGGTGGCCTATGCGATTGTCGCCATTTCTCCTCATGGGTTCTTTTTACAAATGGGAATCGGTGCTGCGATTTTTGGTATAATGGTACCTATTCTTAATACAATATATTTAACTATTATGCAAATTAAAGTACCAGCCGATAAAATGGGACGAATTTCATCTATTGATTTTGCTGTCTCGATGGCAATTTCACCAATTGGAGCGATTATATCTGGACCATTAGCGGAATTATTCGGCATAGCCAACTTATTCCTTTATTGCGCTATATTGGGAATGGTAATTACAATTATATTTTGGTGGATTGCTCACAGACGATTACTTAATAACGATAAAAAGGAAGAACTTGAAAAAGTTGACATGAGTATTGATAAATCATCAATTGATTTATAACAAGAAGCTCTTTTTGAACTCCGGTGAATTGTGTTATACCTAACTAACAGGGTTATTCTTGCACAGATATCCCTATTTTTCCTTTTTTCTTGCCTGATTCATAATATCTATGAGCCTCGGCAACCTGACTTAACGGATAAACTTTATCAACAAACGTTTTAACCTTTCCAGCTTCGATAAGCTCTCTGAGATAATCAAGTTTTTCACTATTAATACCACCCATGTACCCTCTCACTTTTTTGTTCATCATATATCTAAACATCGTTGATTGTGGATCAACTGTAACAAAAATCCCATTCTCAGTTAACGAGTTCTTACATTTTTCGTAAGATGTTACTTTTCGACCCACAGCGTCAAAGATAACATCGTAAGTTTGTCCATTTTTCGTAAAATCCTCTTTCTTGTAATCAATCACAGCATTTGCTCCAAGAGATTTTACCATATCTACAGCGTTTGTACCACATACACCTGTTACTTCATTAGTAAATATCTTCGCAATTTGTACAGCAAAAGAACCTACTCCTCCAGAAGCACCAAAGATAAGCACCCTTTGCCCCTCAGTTATAGTAACTACATCTCTAAGTCCAGTCAAAGCTGTTCCACCTGTATCAGCTGTCGTTGCAGCTTCTAAATGGCTCATATTAGCAGGTTTTATTGCAGCAAGCTTTTCAGGAACGCATACATATTCGGCATTTGCACCAGGACTTCTAAGACACGCATAAATAAGATCGCCTTTTTTAAATTTTGTAATCTTTTGTCCTACTGCTTCAACTTCACCTGAAACATCAAACCCTAATATATTATGTTTTGGTTTATTAAAACCTGCCATTAATTTTGTCATTCCAAATAACAGCGACGCACCGCTCCGAAAAATCATATCTAAGGCGTTTACTGAAGTTGCATGCACCTTAACAAGTACTTCATCATCCTTCGGTATAGGTTTCTCTACTTCTTTTAATTCAAGAACATCCGGTGAACCAAATTCTTCATATACGATAGCTTTCATAATGTTTTGTTTATAATTTTTTATAGGATTGAATTGAGTTTATTATCAATTTAAATACCTTTAAAATTTTGTATTGATTCACTAGTAAGGAGCTTTTTTGAATTATAATTCGTTTTCTTTAAAAATTAAAATAACATACCCTCTTTTAATAATTGAACGCAGATGTTGTCTGGCAACGAGGACTTTCCTACTCTTCTAATCAACACCATAAAGAAGAATAAAGTCATATCAATAATTGGTTTATCTAAAAATGTGAGTAAAACTACCACATTAAATCACATAATTAATTTACTAAGGGATAAGCAAATAATTGGAGTCACATCCATAGGTCGAGATGGAGAACCTTACGATTCGATTACAGAGCTCCCAAAACCTAAGATTATAGTTGAGGAGGGAACAATCTTTGCTACAGCAGAAGATTCTTTAAAGAATAGCGATATAGAGGCTGAACTTATTAAAAGCACTGATTTCACTACGCCACTTGGTATCATCAATGTTTACAAAGCAAAAAATACAGGATATGTTGAATTAGCTGGCCCTTCAATGAATAAGCAATTAAAAGACCTATGTAATGACATGCTAAAGATAGGGTGCGATGTGATTTTTATTGATGGTGCATTTAATAGGAGATCGTTTGCTACACCTCTTATCTCTGATGCAACAATATTATCCACAGGAGCCTCTGTGTCCCGAAACATGGAGAAGGTTGTTGATCAAACATCCCATATTTACGATTTATTTAGCTTAGATACCATTAAAGACGATAAAATCAGGAAAATCAGCAAAGAGATATTACTTACTGCTCAAGTAGGAATTATAAATGATGATTATTCAACTAATAAATTAGGAGAATCTACGGCTTTAGGATCGTCTAAAATAATTTTTGACCAATTGACAGAAGATGCTAAATATCTGGTAATAAAGGGAGCGATAACCGATAGCATTTTAGATGAATATGTAACTTATAAAAAAGTAAAAGACTTTACCGTAATTGCCACAGATCCTACTAAATTATTTATTAGTAAGCAAGTTTTCTATAAATTTATAAAAAAGGGAGGTTGCTTAAAGGTGCTAGATCGAATTAATTTAATTGCAATTACAGTTAACCATACTTCACCACTAGGGTATGAATTTGAAAATAATCAGTTCTTGAGGTTATTACAAGAGAGGATTAATGTTCCTATATTTAATCTTGGTCCTTGTGACAACTTATAATTTAAACTTTAAATTATTAAAATTATCTTTAGAGATGAAACTCACATGAATAAATTAAATTTGGATTTTTCATTCGTTGAAACTGCGAGGAAATTAGCTCGGAATATTGCTAATGATACTCAAAAGTTCATTGATAAACACACTACTACTTCAATTGAAAGAACTATTTGTAGATTATTAGGGATAGATGGGGTTGATGAATTTGGAGTTCCATTACCTAACTTAGTAGTAGATCACATTCAACAAAAAACACAAATCAATAATGGCATTGCATTGTACCTTGGGAATACCATTTTACATACTAATTTATCTCCTCAAAATATTGCAGAAAAAATATCTAAGGAACAATTAAACATGACAGAATTTCCCCTGAATGACATAACTGAGATAAGAAAAGTATTATCATCTATAGTCCAGAAAAAATTGGATATAATTAAGCGAAACAAGCAAGATAGAGAAGAATTAATAAATAGATATGGTGAAAAAATAGAACCACTAATCTATTTAATTGTTGCTACTGGAAATATTTTTGAGGACATGGTTCAAGCTCAAGCAGCAGCGAGGCAAGGTGCCGATGTTATCGCGGTAATACGCTCTACGGGGCAGAGTCTATTAGATTATGTTCCTTATGGTGCTACAACGGAAGGTTTTGGAGGCACTTATGCAACGCAAGAAAATTTCCGTCTTATGAGGTCAGCCTTAGATAAGGTTAGCGAAGAAGAAGGTAGATATATCCGACTCACTAACTACTGTTCGGGACTTTGTATGCCAGAAATTGCTGCCATGGGAGCTTTTGAAAGATTAGATATGATGTTAAATGATGCGTTGTATGGAATTTTATTTAGGGATATAAACATGCAAAGAACGATAATCGATCAATATTTTTCAAGGATGATAAATGCATATGCTGGAGTAATCATCAATACGGGGGAGGACAATTATCTTACTACTGATGACGCTTTTGATGCAGCTCATACGGTGTTAGCATCGCAATTTATTAACGAACAATTTGCAAAATTAGCCGGTTTAAGCGAAGAGCAAATGGGTTTAGGACATGCGTTTGAAATGACCCCTGAGATGGAAAATGGATTCGTTTATGAACTTGCTCAAGCGCAAATGGCGCGAGAAATTTTTCCAAATGCTCCTTTGAAATACATGCCTCCAACAAAATATATGACTGGAAACATTTTTAAGGGTCACGTTCAAGATGCGCTATTTAATATCATTACAATTCTTACAAATCAGAGAATTCATTTACTCGGAATGTTAACCGAAGCAATTCACACGCCATTCATGTCAGATCGGGCTTTATCCATTGAAAATGCGAAATATATTTTTAAAAATATGAAAGATTTAGGAGAAGAAATTACGTTTAAAGAAGGTGGGATAATGCAACAACGCGCAAACGAAGTATTGAAGAAAGCTCTTGTACTTCTAGTAAAAATAGAAAGGGAGGGTTTATTCAAGACAATTGAAAAAGGGATATTTGCGCAAATAAAAAGACCGATTGATGGTGGGAAAGGATTAGATGGCGTAATCTCAAAAAGTAAAAATTATTTTAATCCTTTCTTGGAAATCATGTCAAAAGAACTACACTTAAGAGGCGAAATATAATGGGTGGTGGACTCTATTCTACAGAAAAGAAAGATTATGACAAGAATTTAGATCTAACTAAAATCAAACCTTATGGAGACACAATGAATGATGGAAAAGTACAAGTTAGTTTTACTCTTCCTGTAGATGATGGAGAAAAAGCTATATTTGCAGCTTTAGAACTTGCTAAAAAGATGGGGATAGAAGAACCTTCAGTAGCATATCATGTGTCTTTAGATAAGGGATACACTTATTTCGTGTTATATGGAATTTTTAAACATTCGATTGATTATACTAAGATAAAAGTGGAATCTATAGAAGTTGAAGTGATGACGATTAAAGAAATAAATGATTTCATTAAAACCGAACTAAAACGAAAATTGGTTGTTATTGGCGCTACAACTGGGACTGATGCACATACGGTAGGAATCGATGCGATTATGAACATGAAAGGATTTGCTGGGCATTATGGTCTCGAGCGATATGATATGATTGAAGCTTATAATCTAGGTAGTCAAGTATCGAACGAAACATTCGTAAAAAAAGCAATAGAATTAAAAGCTGACGTACTTCTTGTTTCTCAAACTGTAACGCAGAAAGATATCCATGTGAGAAATTTAACCAACCTTGTCGATCTACTGGAAGCTGAAGAGATAAGAGATAAAATCGTTTTAGTGTGTGGTGGTCCAAGAATCTCGAATGAACTTGCTAAAGAATTAGGATTTGACGCTGGCTTTGGCCCTAACACTTTTTCTGAGAATGTAGCAAGTTATTTTGTGAAAGAAATTTATAATCGAAAATCTAAATGAAAGACAAACGCGATTATGCCTCGATCAAGCGCTTATTCAGATGATGATTGGAAAAACATTACACCTCATGTACCGCCGGGATATGATAAAAAGGCTTATAATTTGATTTACGATCATCATTCTCACACATACTTCAGTGATGGAGTACTTACAATTAAGCAAAATGTTGAATGGCATATTGCTATGGGGTTCAACGCATTAACGATAACTGATCATAACAATATGCGGCATTTAGAAAAAATTAATAATGTTAAGGAAGAATATCTTGAAAAGGATATTCTTATAACAAGTGGAATCGAATGGACAACTACGAGGATTCATTTAAATTTTTTAGGTGTCTCAAAGTGGGATACTAGAATTCCTTATAAACCCAAAGATGAAAAGATTATTGATGCAATTAACAAGGTTCACGATCAAGGTGGTATAGTTGTCTGTAATCATATTCCATGGAGTGTAAAAGAAGCTAAATATAAAAATCATCCAACCCGAGAAACCCTATTGGAATGGGGAATTGATTATATTGAGATTGTAAATGACGATTCTCAACCGGAAAATGTTTTCGATCAAGAATCCTATGATTTTTGTATGGAACATAAGGGAGAAATTGGAATGCTTACTGGTACAGATATGCATAAACCAGATGGATTATTAAGTGGGGGCATTCATGGCTGGACGTTATTAGACCTTAAAGAATTTACCGAAGAAGCGTTATTAAAAGAATTAAGAAAGAAAAAAACTAAAATTTTCTATTCTAAAAAGCCTTATTTAGATCCAGGTATTCATAAATAGCGATTTTTAATCCTCTAAAAACTAGTAAATAAGGAAATATAACCAAAGGAGCGTAGAAACTAAAGCAGATGTTCCCCAGAATAGAATTTTATAAACCTCTAAGATATCTTGAGTTAATCTCTCGTCTTGAAGATCATAGTTTGGAAAAACATCGTATATATTTTCGCGTTCTATAATTTCATATACCTTTTCCATCTCGATTTCTTTGTAATTTTCTTCAGGTTCTTCAAAATAGAAATCTTCTTCATAAATTTTAAATTTTTTTTCTGAGATCACTTTCTTTTCACTCCTTTTTCTTTTTTTTTCTTTTTTTTCTTCAATTCTCATGAACTTTCATGAGTTTTGAAGTATCTATATTATATTTAGTAAACTAACTATTTAAAGGTTCTTCATATTTTATGAAACTTCACTTAATATGAAAAGTTTAAAAATCTTAAAAACTATCTAGAACTAATGAATTCAAACCAAGCGCAAGATCACGATTTTAGATTTAAAGGAAAAATCAAAGACTACGAAAAAACTCTTATCAGATTCTTTGTAGATATAGGTAAAAACAAGGATACGCCTTCGAAGGTTCAAGAAATTCTTGGATATTTAATTATTCATAATAAACTTACTCAATCTAATTTGAAAGAGTTAACTGGCTATTCTACGGGCACAATTTCTTTAACACTAGGTAATTTAATTAAACTTGGCGTTGTTCAAAAGGAAAGAATAGTATTGAGCAATAAGTATCAATATTCATTAACCGGTGACCTCCCTCAATTAATTGAAAGAACTAGTGAGGTTTCTTCTGAGCACTTTACTATCATTTCAAAATTTTTAGGCGATAAATTAAACGAATTGGATGAATTTAGGGATAAAGAAGGATACACTAATCTTCACACTCAAATAAATGTGTTATTAGGTGGGTTTAACAAGGTTTTAAAAATTGCTTCGTCCATGACTGAAGCGTTTAGCGAAGATTGATAATTGAAAAAATGGAGGTAAAACGAATTGGATGATAAAGAGCCTTATGACCGAAATGTTAGAAAAATTGAGAAAGAAATCGTTGATTATTTAATTCAATCTCCATTGTATTCTACTCGAAATGAAATTACTTCAAGAATATTGCTTTACATAATATTTCGAAAAGAAATTTCCCAAAATATTCTCAAAAATCTCACTGGTTATTCCTCTGGGAAAATCTCGGAAGAATTAAATAACCTTGTAGACTCTGGAATGATTATTAGAAAAAAAATCCCTGGTATTCGTAAAAAAGTTTATACATTTGAATCGGTTGATCAAATTTCTACCACTAGAGTTAAGAATATTATTACAGCTCTGCTAAAATGGGAAGGCGAACTCGACAAAATGAAAAATGAAATGGAAACAAATCGTAGTAAACTAGAAAAAATGAATGGATACAGTAATATTTTGAAGGTCATAGATTTCTATCTACCAGCGATTAAACTATATGAAAAATTTGCTGATAGTTTGAAAATTAAATAAAAAAAAATTAAACGGGAATGTCTCGCTTATTAAAAATAAGCACTGATAAACCTACCATACAAGCTGAATATCCCGTTAGAATTAAAATGTTTAGGAATACATTATCCCACACATGGTTTACGAGTAGATTTGAAGTTTCGAAATAGTAAAAGATACTCGCAAATCTCATGCCATGTATTGCTTCGGGAAATGCATCCCAAAATATTCCTACAATGTAAAAAAATATTGTAACCGCAAAGCTTAAGGTAAGTGCTCGCCTGGGGCGGAGAAATGTTGAAAAGAGTAGCGATGTGCTAATCAAAGCAACTAAAAATACAAAAAGCCAAAGGAAAACAGCAAATATCTCGTTAAAGTATACTTCGCTAGGAGCGATAGTTGGAAAGGCAAAGACACCAATAAGAACTCCAAGACTTGAAATGGCAACAATGATAAAAGCGGTTATGACATGGCGTATATATTTACCTACTACAAATTTCCAGCGCTTAATAGGTTTTGATAAAATAATGTCAATCGTTTTATCTTCGATTTCTTTTGGAATATCTTGCGCTGCTTTTATTATAAAGTAAAAACCAAAATAAAACCAAGACATTGAGAACAGATATACGTTTATAAATCCTCCAAATGTTGTTAAAGCAATGTACTCACCTACCATTTGTACGATAGCTTCAGGATAGCTTGCAAGTAAGGCTTCCATATCTTCAAAGAGCGTAGGATCGTAGATAGCCATGAATGCTAGAAAAAATAATCCAAAACATAATGCCAGAATTAAAATTCCCTTAATGTTATATCTTATCTCCTTTAAAAAAGTGTGCATTAGCTTCAAACGATTTCGCCTCCTTTTGAATTAGAATCCTTATAATATTCCAGAAATATATTATCTAATGTTGAGTGTGTAATGTTAAAGTCTGTAATAGGCATTCCGGCCCATTTATTTTTACTTAAATATGGTAATATGTCGCGAGATTGGGTATAAGAGAGTAGAAATTCAATCCTCTTTTGGTATTTTTGTTTTACAATAGCGTCAGGAAAATCTGATGATAAAAATGAATTAAATTCCAGCAAGCTTTTATTATTTTCAAAATCTAATTCAATTCGTTTCAAACTTTTTTTCTTAAGCTCCTGAACATTGGAAACATCTACAATTTTGCCATTTTTAATAATAGCAACTCGATCGCAAAATTTTTCTATTTCTGGAAGCACGTGGCTAGATACAAACACAGTGCAATTAGATTCTTCTTGGCGCTCAGCAATTATCCTATAAAATTCTGATTGCATTAAAGGATCAAGACCAGAAGTAGGTTCATCCATAATTAATATATCAAATTTACCCATTAAGGCGGTCAAAACGCCTACTTTCTGTTTGTTTCCTTTACTGAGCACGCCCATTTTCCTATCCATTTCAATTTCAAGTCTTTCCGTGACATCTTTGATGAATTTCCAGTCGATTTCTATGTCAAATAGTTTAGCAAAATATGTAATCAATTGTTCTGCTGTCATATATTTATAAAGACCTAATTCTCCTGGCAGGTATCCAATTTGGTTCCTAATTTTAACATCTTTTTTCGGGTTAATTTCTTCGCCATTGATCGTAGTTATTCCGCTGTCGGGATTAAGAAAACCCAAAATGCATCTAATAGTCGTCGTCTTTCCTGCTCCGTTCGGTCCCAAAAACCCAAATCTTGCTCCTTTTGGAACTTTAAGCGAAATGCCGTCAACGGCTTTGATTTTTCCTTTGTTATAATATTTTTTTAAATCTTTTATTTCGATCGCGTTCATTTTTTTTTCACATTTTTTGAAAAATGTATTCTTACCATAATACTAAATATTTTTTAGATATATAAATGTTTTCATTTATAGTGAAAATGAAACAGCCAAAATTCATGTAATTTGAAAACACTTAAAAACAAGTAATCCCATGTTATATGTAAGGATTATAAATTTACGTGGCAAGATTTCATACCCACTATCAATGAAAACCAATTCAGAAAAATTTAAACATATTTTAGAATTAACGGAAGCCTTAACTCAAGAATTTTTGAGCCAAAATAAAAGCAGAAATATTAATTACCTAAAAGAAAAAATTAAAGATTTCCTCACTAATCCTTTATGGAACAATGATACTTTACATCAATTAAAAAGAAATATTAAAGAACTCGATGTTAGCGATGACGAAGCTAACACTTTATGGAAAGCAATGGAAGAAACATTTGATCTCTGTTATGCTCATCATTTGAAAAGTAAATCACATATATATGAAGGGAAAGTTAGAGTTTATGAAAAGAGATTAATAGAAATTCTGGTAGATGCTGGGAAAGTTAAGGGTCAAAGTGCTGTTTTTGGTTCAATTATAGGCTATTTACTACTTCATGAAAGCCTAACTCAGGCACAACTTAAAGAATTAACAGGATTTTCAAAGGGGGCTATCTCTCAGAGTTTAAAATTGTTATCGAGTTCTCCTGCAATAAAAAAAGAACCAATAGAAGGAGAACGTGAATATGTCTACGCTTTAGGGGTTAGTATGGCAGATATTGCTAATAATATTGGATCTTATAAATCTGAATCTAATGAGCTCGCAATTAAATTCTTCCAAGGTAAGATTCAAGAATTAAACAAAAATAAATATAAAAATGGTTATGCTATTCTCTCAAAAAGAGTAACTGAAATGATAAACTTTTTTGAATACAATGTGGAAGTGTTAGAAAAAATTAAAGAATCAAGTTTTATAAAAGAGCTGAAGTAATTGACTACAATCGAAGAATTTGACGATGATATAATAGCGATTGAAAAGGATATCTTTAAATTCCTAATGTCCTACTCTCTTTTTATAGGGCAAAAAAATACTTTCACGACAATTAAGATTTATTTTATTACTAGAAAATCCTTAACTCAAGAAAAATTACAAGAATTAACAGGATTCTCGCGAGGAACGATATCGCAAGAATTAAAAAAATTAATTTCTATGGCTCTTATCGAAAAGACTAATGTTTCTAACACTGGCGAAATTACTTATTTAATGAAAAATCCCATTATAGCTTTTGTTCATTCATTTAGTAACCTTATGAATGATATCTCAAAATTTGCTTATAAAATTGATGCTCTCAAAGATGATATTGAAAAAGAGAAGGATTTGATAGAAGATTTGCATGGTTTTGACAAAATTTATCAGCTAGTCAATGTTCTGGCGAATTCCATCCCCTTTTCTCTCGAATTGGTAAAAACGATCCAAAAAGAATTAGCACTTTATCAAGACGAATGATAAAGTTATAAATAAGTTTCGAAATTTAATCAATAAAAATATTCAAAATTAAAAGTGTAATTTAAATTTTGGAAAAAAATCTTCGATGGGATTTCCCATATCCTTCTAGAAGGATGCCCGTGTTAGCAGAAAATATTGTCTCTACATCTCAACCTCTTGCCTGCCAAGCGGGACTAAGCATGCTAAAAAAGGGAGGAAATGCCATAGATGCTGCCATAGCAACTGCGATAACTCTTACTGTAGTCGAACCAGTTAACAATGGTATTGGAAGCGACGCATTTGCAATCGTGTTTAACGGAAAAGAATTAAAAGGGTTAAACGCTTCTGGTAAATCTCCTACTACTTGGACAGTAGATCATTTTTCTAAATATAAAACCATGCCCCTTTTGGGATGGGATTCAGTGACAATTCCTGGGGCGGTTTCAGCTTGGGTTGCCCTCTCAAAAAAATATGGACAATTAAACTTTAAAGATTTATTTGAGCCCGCAATTCAATATGCCGAGAAAGGATATATAGTTTCTCCTATTACCGCAAAAGTGTGGAAACAACTAGCTGTAATGTATAAGAAGAATAAGTTTCCAGAGTTTCACGAGACTTTTCTTCCTACTGGGAGAGCTCCTAAACCTGGTGAAATTTTTAAAAATCCAGATCAAGCAGTTACTTTAAGAAAAATCGCAGAAACAGAAGGAGAATCTTTTTATAGCGGAGAATTGGCAAAAAAAATCGTAGATCACGCTACTAACACTGGTGGAATGATAACACTTGAGGATTTAGAAAACCACGAAGCAACTTGGGAAAAGACAATAACTATGGAATATAAGGGTTTAACTTTGCATGAATTACCTCCTAACGGTCAAGGCCTAGCTGCGCTCATAATGCTAGGGATATTAAAAAACTTTGATTTAAGTCAATTTGAGCCTGACTCTCCGCAATCGATACACTTACAAATAGAAGCGATGAAGTTAGCTTTTTCCGATGCATATCGCTATATTTCTGATAAAGATTATTTAGAATTTAACTCCTCTCTTATTCTTAATTCAAATTATTTAAAAAAAAGAGCAGAATTAATCGATCCAAGTAAAGCACGAAATTATCGTTATGGTAATCCTCAATCAGGAGATACGGTCTATTTAACAACTGCAGATGCGAATGGTATGATGGTTTCATATATTCAATCAAACTATCTAGGATTTGGGTCTGGAATAGTAATACCTAATACTGGGATCAGTCTTCAAAATAGAGGTAACGGATTCAATTTAAATGTAGGGCATCCAAATCAAGTTGGTCCGAGTAAACGTCCATATCACACAATAATCCCTGCATTCGTAACTCAAAAGGAAGTTCCAGTAATGAGTTTTGGTGTCATGGGGGGTTCAATGCAACCCCAGGGTCATGCTCAAATGATGATTAGAATTTTTGAATATCAACAAAACCCTCAAGCAGCAATCGATGCACCAAGGTGGCGAATAATGCAGGGACAGCAAGTAAACCTTGAACCGAGTTTTAACAGAGAATCAAAAATGCAATTGGAAAATTTGGGGCACCATGTTTATAATGGGCATTATTTTGAATTTGGGGGCGCTCAAATTATATATAAACTTGATGATGGGTACTTAGCTGCCTCGGATCCTAGAAAAGATGGACAAGCAGTGGGATTTTAGGTTATATATCTCGAAATTCAAAAGCAGAAAAAATTTGTTTTATAATTTCTTTTTCGTGGACATCAAGCCATTTAGAATAAGTATATTGTAAGGTTTTTCCTATGGAATAAACTTTTGGATGCCATAATGGATTATAAGGCAACAATTCAATCTTTTTAATTCCTAAATTCTCTAAATAATTCGCCCATTGATTAAGATTTTTGTCATTGAGGGTAATTTTAGGAATTAATGGAATACGGGGCAATATCTCAACTGATTTTGATTCTAATAAAGCAGTAAAATTTTCGAAAATCTTTTTGTTTGAGACTCCGCAGTATTTCATGTGAAGCTTTTCATCAAAGATTTTCAAATCAAAATAAATTAGATCGATAAAGGGAAGGATACGCTCGAAAAAAGTCTCTTTATTAAACAAACCACATGTTTCTAAACATACGTGTATGTTATTAGATTTAGCTTGTTTAAGGAATGAATGGAGAAATGGCATCTGATAGGTTGCCTCTCCACCTGAAAGAGTTATTCCTCCATTTGAATTTTCAAAAAATGGCTTGTCGATTAAAATTGTATCAAGTAGTTCCTTAACTGTAAAAAAAGTCCCCACAAACTTCAGAGCTTTAGTCTTACATTGCGAGATACATTCTCCGCAGTAAGTGCATTTTTCGATTACTAAAGGATAATTTAACGAAAAATTAATAGCATCTTCAGGACAAGTCTCAACACAATCGTAGCAGGCTAGGCAATCCTCAGGACTATAAGATATCTCTTGTTTTAATTGTATACATTCAGGATTTTGGCACCAAATGCAAGATAAAGGGCATCCTTTAAAGAATATAACTGTTCGAATACCGGGACCATCATCTAATGAATTTCTTTTAAGATTAGTTATAAATCCTTTCATTCCTAAATCAAGCATGTTATAAAGAGATTAGATATTAATTAATGAGTGTGAAATTCCGTTCTACTAATTAGTTCAAGTTGGAGTTCTTTATTTAAATCGACAAAATAGGCGTTATATCCCGAAATTCTGACCATTAACCATTGATAATTTTCAGGTTGAACCATTGCATCCTTTAAAGTATCGGATGATACGACATTGAATTGCATCTGCATACCACCTAAATCAAAGTAGCTCTGAGTATATCCTCGAAAGTAGTTGATTGTTTCTTCATGAGTATCTTTAGGATCGGGTACTAATTTAACGTTAAAAGCAAGATTATTGGGCATTTTTTCGCTGTCCAATGCAGCCACCGCTCTTATATTCTCAATTAAAACATCTCTATCACTTGGAACAGGGGTCAACCCTGGCGTGAACGGTTTATAGGCTTTTCTCCCATTCGGTAAAGCTCCAGAAACATTGCCGAAAGCAACGTGATTGCTCATACTCCAAAATCCTACTAGATATTTACCCCCACGATAATTATCAAACGAATAAAAATCGTCATACACGTAATCTATAATCTCTTGGCCTAATTGAATCGTTTGTGAGTCATCAGTTCCAAACTTTGGTATTGATTTTATTCTTTTTAACAATAATTCCCCTTCTGGAGATGAAAAATTATTTTTTACATGATCATTAAAAACACTAAAATCAATTTCTTTTTTATCGTATACCAATGTTTTAACAACATTCAATGTATCAATAATATCAGCAAGTCCAATCATTGCTACACCTGAAGTGTTGTAAATTGCACCTCCATCCACTAAATCAATCCCTTTATCCATTGGTCCATCAAATAACGAACTTAATAAAGGTGATGGATGTAAAGTTTGATGTGCTCTTCCTAAAAGATTATTATATTCTACGCTTTTTTCAATCATAAAGTGAAGTTGTTGTTTGAAAGCGTTCAGAAAATCATTATTGTTTTTAAAATCACCAACTTCACCAGTATTTGGGCCAAATCTCTTATGATTACTAACAACAGGATGAAACCCATTATTGAGTGTCATTTCCATAGCAGCAATTGTATTAAACATCATGCAATTGGTATGACCAAAATGTTTTCCACAAATAGTTGGCTCAACACAGCCAGTTGCTGCCCATGTCCTTGCATCTTCCAGTTTTATTCCAACTTTTGTCAGAGCATTAATCATTTGGATATCGTTATGAATTGAAGGCGTGGCATATGTATTTATATTAACCTCAAGGATTCGATCCAAATATTCTTTTGAATTCACTCCCGGATAGTAACGAGCATTTAAATTTGGATCTCTCAAGGTTAGCATTTCTGTTACTTTTAAAATTATAAATGTCATATCACAAACTGCAGATTTACCATCTTTATCAACACCGCCAACTGTCAGAGCAAAATCTTGGCTACTCCCCCCGAATAGATAATTTCCAACATCTGGAACTAAAGGAGCTTGATCTGAAACACGGAGAAAGAAACATCCCATTAATTCTATTGCTTTCTTAATATACTCTTCTTTCTGCTTATCTGATGTGATTTTTTCCATATCACTTTCAAAATATGGTTGTAACCAATGATCTAAACGACCAAGTGACAATCCCATATGAGCATTCTCTTGAGTTAGTGCAATCCACATTATCCAAATTGAGATGATTGCTTCTTCAAGGGTTTTAGGGGCTTCAGCAGGTACTTTCAACAATAGTTGTCCTAAGTGAAGTAATTCCTGTTTTCTCATCTTCAGCATTTCTGAAGCATTTTGTTCATCGATTGTATCTGCTTTATGTGCTGCTTCATTTGCTAAATTTGCTGTATAATTTAAAACACCAGTTAACGCTAATTGGATTCCTTTATAGAAATCTTCTTTTTTTGAATCAGTTGTTTCTTTTTCTTTAGAGGCAGCTTCATTCAATAACTTATTTATACCAGTTTTTAAAAAATCGGGAAATCCAGGGATGGTGTGGGAAATAGCTTGAGTTTTCCACATGAAATAAAATACAAAATGTTCATCCATTTGTTGAGATAAGGGATTACCATTTTTTGTTCTAACATATTCTCTAATATTTCTATCCATCCAAAAAGGAAAAACCTCATCATCTAAAATATCAATAGCTTCTTGATCTATTAGATGGGGATTTAATTCGCGATTATCAATCGAATAAAGTTCCGGCCAGAAAATCATTGCCCCAAATTCTGGATATATCATTGTACCTAATCTTTTTGTGGTTGAAGTACCTGGTAAATAATCCCACTCTTGAATTATAGGCATCTTATGAGAAAGAAGATAGTTGACTATTTTCCCCATTTTTAAGCCAGGATGATCATTATTCCCATCTTCTGGCGTATAGCCTTCTCTTTTACAAATTTCGGTAATTAATTTAGATCTTTCTGGGCAAACTTCAAGATTAGAAACTGAACGTATATATTTCAAATAGTTTAATCTTTTAAAATCCTTTAACTGATATTTTCCCAAGTAAAGATCTTCTAAGTATTTCACATTATCAGTTTTATAATTAAGTATAGTATTCTTCATATGTTCTGTTCCGGACGAGAAATCTTCAAATTGTACAAATGGAATAGTCTCTTCTTTTTGGATATTCTGAATTCGTTGATCGTAAGCGTCTTTATGTTTTAACAAAACATATGTCATTAAAAAGAAGAATTTAGTCATTTGACTCATGTTTCCAATCGTATGTAGTTTATTTTTCAAAAGCATATTAACAATTTCTTCAGGTTTACTTCGAGGGAGTTTCCCCAAATCTTTTACTTTTTTATATTTTAAGGTGAGGGTTGGGTTTTCGATAGTATCTTTAATAACTTCGATATTTCCATTATTAAAAATTATTGAGACGCTTTGATTCTCATCTTCTTCAGCTGTAAAAAGTAATCTTGCGTTAAAAACAAAATTAGTTGCTTGGTTATAAATTTCTTTTTTATATTCTGGATTATCATCAATCATCTGTTTAAGTAAACTAAAAACATTTGCAATTTTGCTTCTTACTTTCGCCATGTAATTTTACACTTAATTTTTTTATATTTATTTTTATATAAATTTTTTAATCTAATAAAATTGATCAAGAAATTAAAGTTTCGCTCTCTCTTAATTCTATGTAAGATATGTTAATCTTTCTTCTAATTTATTGCATTAGTTATACCCACACATTTCCCAATATTATCTAACAGTAACATAAAAACTCTTTATTCAAAAAATAATATATATTTACTTTCATACTAATAAATAAAACCAATAGTGAAATTTTATGCCAAATTCAAAAGATTATATGGAAATGGATGACAAATACTGCGCTCATAACTATCATCCTATTCCCGTTGTTATTTCAAAGGCAGAAGGAGTATGGGTTTACGATCCGGAAGGAAAAAAATATTTAGATTGTTTATCTGCCTATTCCTCTCAAAACGCGGGCCATTGCCATCCCGAAATTGTAAAAGCTTTAAAAGAGCAAGCCGATAAAGTCACTTTAACATCTCGTGCTTTTTATAACGATGTGATGGGCCCTTTTTTAAAAAAGCTATGCGAAGTTGTAGGACCGCATATCAACGATCCAAAAAATTCCGGAATCATGGCACTACCTATGAACACTGGAACTGAAGCAGTGTCTACTGGTCTGAAAGTTGCTAGAGCTTGGGGTTATATTAAAAAGAAAATTCCTAAAAACGAAGCCAAAATTATAATCTGCAGAGACAACTTTCATGGGAGATCAATCACTATTGCGGGTTTTAGTACAGATATTGAGGCTGTAAGATACTACGGTAACTTTGGTCCTTACACTCCCGGTTTTGTTACGATCCCTTATGGGGATGCTGATGAATTAGAAAATAGCATTTTAGAAATCGGTGCTGAAACCGTAGCTGCGTTTCTATTCGAACCTATTCAAGGAGAAGCTGGAGTTAAAGTACCTCCAGAAGGTTTCATTAGAAAAGTTAGAGAAATATGCACAAAATACAATGTTCTAATGATCGCTGATGAGATTCAAACAGGTTTCGGAAGAACAGGAGAATTATTTGCTTGTGATCACGAAAATGTGAAACCTGACGCTATTTTACTTGGAAAAGCGTTAGGTGGAGGCGTTTATCCCGTTTCTGCCGTAGTTACTACACGAGATATTATTGGTCCGGATGTAATAAAACCTGGAACTCACGGAAGCACATTTGGTGGAAACCCTTTAGCATCAGCTGTCGCTTTAAAATCTTTAGAAGTTCATATTGACGATCATTTAGCACAACGGTCCAAAGAATTTGGAACCTATTTCTTAAACGGTCTTAGTAATATAGCAGAAAAGAAGACTATAGTGCCGATAAAAGAAGTTAGAGGTAAAGGATTGTTGATGGCGATCGAGTTTGAATCAGATGCTAGACACATAGTAGAATTATTTAAAGATAACGGTGTGTTAGCTAAACATACTCATTCTACTACGATTCGTTTTGCCCCACCGTTAATTATAACTAAGGATCAAATCGATTGGGCTCTTAAAATTATCGAAGACGTTTTAGTTATTTAATGAATTCGGCTTTCTCATATCTCTTTTTTCCAGTTAGCATTAAATAATTAAAAACACACCGTATAAACCAAGCAATAGTATAAAAGATATGAAAATCGGTTTGCCTAAGACTTTTGCAACTTTTATAAAATCTGTTTTAAAATATTCTGTACTATAGGCAACGCAAGGATGAAGCGGAGTAATTAGATATCCTAAAAAAATTGAAGTGTAAATAAAGATGAAATCAAGCAATGGCATGATTGGAACTGTAAATTGTGCTAAATAAATGGGGAGTAAAATTGAAATGGGTAATTGGATACGTCCCGTTCCGAACCCAAGAAGAAAGCCGATTAATATAAGAAGAAAAACTGATAAATCTACGCTAGCAATTTCCTCAGGAGCACCAGAAAGAACAAACACCTCTAAAAATATAAACATCGAAAAAATAATTAATGGAAAACGCCAAATTTTCATCTTTTTTGAAATGGGTTTTACACTTGAAACTTTCATTTTCCCAAATTTTAGCGCCAGCCAAATACTAATAATGAGACCAAGAAGAAGGAATAATTCTGGAACAAAGAAATTAAAAAATGTCCTTCCAACAAAATCGAAAACTGGGGCAATAAGAATTGGTAATAAATTGAGAAACGCTCGTTTAAGATCCCTTTCTCCTTGTTCTGTATAAGGAGACACATTCCTAACCAGCATAATGTATCCTATTACCCACATTACAATTAAACCAGGTAATAGCCCAAGAACAAGTATATAGAGGTTTATGTTAGTGATTTTACTGGCTATGATCAAAGCAGAAGATATTGGATAAATCATAATCAACATATGTCTATACCATACATTGATTGAGACCTTGATATTCGCATCCTCTTCAGAATCTATCTGCTGTACAATAGGAGCGGACATTAATGCACCCCCGGGCACCGGTAATAATCCAAATAACGCCGGTATCATCATAAGAGAAGATTTCCTTGAAATTCGCATTTTTTGAATCATCTCCATCATTAACCCAGACTCTTCCATTATTCCTCCTAAGATAGGAATAAGTATCATAATAATGATTAAGGCTATTATCGATAGATCTGTTAACACATTGATTAAAGATTGCAAAAAATCAACTCCCGCCAAAATTGCAAAACCTAACGCTCCCAAAGTTAGTACAATCCCTAATTCATACTTAGAAAGTGCCATAACTATACCAATTATTATGATAAAACTTAACCAGGCGGGTAACATATCTTTGAACGTGAGTGATTTTGATAATTCTACAATTCTATTCTTAGAAAAATAAAGGAATCAATATTTATTTTCTTATAATAAAACGTAAGAATTTAACTAGTTTCAATATAAAAATGCGTTCCTGCTTTACCCTCTAATGCATCTTTTATTTTTTCAATTGATGTAATAATCGCTCGCTCGCCACCAGATTCCAAGAAGTTAATAACTGCTTGAATTTTAGGACCCATACTTCCGGGAGGAAAATGACCTTGCTTTAAATAATTTTTAGCATCCAAGGTTGATACCTTATCCAGATATTTATAATCAACTCTTCCAAAGTTTAAAGCGACTCTTTCTACATCTGTAGCAATTATTAGGATATCTGCACTTATCTGTTCTCCTAATTTTGCACTGGCTAAATCTTTGTCTATTACAGCTTCAACCCCTTGAAAACGAGTCCCTTCTTTAATTACGGGAACTCCACCACCACCACATGATATAACGATAAAATTCTCCTGCATTAACTTCTTAATTTCTCGAGATTGTACTATCCTTATTGGTTTTGGTGATGGGACCACGCGTCTCCATCCTTTTGAAGTTTTCACATATCCTGGACGCTTTCTTTTGTATGCCGGCCCAATTGGTTTTGTAGGGTGAGTAAACGCTTTATCGTTAGGGTCAACTTCAACATAAGTTAAAACTGTTAAGAAAAATTTTTCCAGATCAGTACCAAGTCGCATTAATTCTTCATCGAGGGTAGATTCAATTAAAAAACCTATTTGTCCTTGAGTTTCAGCAACTAATATCTGCAAAGGCATTCTTGTAATCTCATCCGACGCTTCTTGTTGTAGAAGTAGTGCGCCTACTTGAGGGCCATTACCATGAGTAATAATAATGTTGTATTTTTCTGACAATTTAGCAATCTGCTTTATAGGTGCTTGTAAGTTATTAATCATCTGTTCGGGCGTTCCTCTTTCTCCCGGTTTTATGAGAGCATTTCCTCCAAGTGCAACAATTAGCGTTTTCATTAAAGAGAACCTTTACAACAAACGATATAAAAGCAAATGAAAAATAATAATATTTTACTTCTTATTTAAAGCTTTTCTCTTCAATGTGGTACAATATCAATCATCAAATGAAAAGGAAAAATTTTAAAATTTATCTCGTAAAAAGAGCATAATCCCTTTTTGGCCATGCAATCTGTTTTCTGCCTGATCGAATACAATCGATTGAGGTCCATCTATAACTTCAGCAGTTTGTTCATAACCTCGTTTGGCTGGCAAGCAGTTCATAAAAATTGCGTCTGGTTTCGCAGTTTCCATTATCTGTGAGTTGACTTGGAATGGTATGAAAATTTTCCGTCGTTCTTCTTCCTTTTCAACAGGAATACCATAAGACATCCACGAGTCTGTGTATAGTACATCTGAGTCTTTCGCAGCTTTAAAGGCATCATGAATTACATTTATATGTGCACCCGTTTCTTTTGATATTTGAGAGACTTCATCAAGTACTTCTTGTTCAGGTGTATATTCAGATCCAACAGGGCAAGCAACATCTAAGGTCAAACCAAAAATGGCAGCAATCCGCATTAAATCGTAAGTTACATTATTATACGCGTCTCCGAAATAACTAATTTTAAGATTATCCAATCGTCCTTTTTTCTCTTTTATAGTTAAGAAATCTCCCATCATTTGGCATGGATGCGCAAAATCGTCAAGCATGTTGATTACCGGTACTTCCGCGTGTTGAGCTAAATCCCTAACATCTTGTCGCTTAAACACTCTTGCGGCTATCAAGTTAACGAATCTTGAGGCGGTCTTTGCAGTATCGTGAATATTTTCTTTCTTGCCAAGAGGAGAATCCTTTATTGAATAAAAAATAGCGTGACCTCCTAATTGTTGCATCCCTACTTCAAAGGAGATTCTTGTTCTTAAGGAAGGCTTTGCAAATATCATTAAAAGCGTTTCTCCTTTAAGCGTGGAATCAAAAATGTGGGGATTTTGTTTAATCTCTAAAGCTTTATTGATTATTTTCTTGATTTCCGCCTTCGAAAGGTCAGAAATTTTTAATAAATGTCGAACCATTTTAACATCAATGAATTTATTAGATAATACTTTATATTTTTTACTTTAAATCTTCTATTTTATGGTTATCGCGACTGTAAGCAAGTTCTCTTAACATTTCTTCATCTTTTGAATTTAGTTTTTCTGTAATTTCACGACTTAGGAGTTCCCCGAGTCCAGGACCAAGCATGAAACCCTGACCACACATACCAACTGCGTTAATGTAACCTTCAATATCGTCGATTCTACCAATTATGGGGTTTCCGTCTGGAGTCATAGGATATAATCCTCTCCAGGTCCTTCTAATTTTGATGTTTTTTAAACGCGGCAGTAAATTAACCATTCTTTTTGAGATTTGTGGTAAGAACGAGCTAGTTTCGCGACGATCAATACCGGGAATGTTAGGTTCTGGCGTAAGACAAAATATAATCTTACCCTCTTTATTTTGATAGAAATAATAATTTTTTGAGTTTCCAAACTTCTCATCTGTAGCAGGTTTAATATCAATAACCATTGTAGAAAAGAATTTTTTAACGGGTTCGGTAATCCCTGCCTCATGGCTTTCTGGAACAACAGGTAAATCAATATTTAGCATGTTACCAATATCTTTAGCGTGAGCTCCTGCTGCATTAATTATTGTTTGAGTTTTATATTCTGCTTTATTGGTTTTTACGCCTGTGATTTTTTTATTTTTTGTAGCGATATCAATTACTTCTTCGCTAAAGTTATATTCTGCTCCAAATTCCTTTGATTTACGATAAAACGCATGAAGGGCTAATAAAGGAGATGAATTTCCATCTTCAGGGCTATATGTGCCACCTAATAAATTATCACTATTTATTCCAGGAACCAAGTCTTTAATTTTATCTGCATTTACATAATCAATATTTAATCCAAATTCCTTTTGTTGTCGAACCGTATTTTTTAACATTTGTTCGTGTTCGTTAGTAAACGCTAGAAAACAATAACCACCTTGTTCCCACCAAATATCGTTTCCATACAATTCTTTCCAAGAAGCAAAAATTTCTATTGATCTTTGGCATAGCCAAATCTTGCTTTTAAGTGAATGAGTTGCTCTAATACCCCCTATTGCGTGTTTATTATCGCCCTGAGCAACTGAAGGTAAACTATCAAGAACAAGCGTTTTAAGTCCAACTTTTGCCGTAGCTAAAGCAGTTGGGACGCCGATACTTCCAGCTCCTATAATGATAACGTCGTACTCCACCAAAACTATTTACCTCCTTTCTTTGTTTTTATTCCGGCGAAAGCACCCATAGGAACTTCTACAAACAACGGTCTTTTTGTGCCGGGGGTAATTTCTTCTTGTTTTATCCCTTCTTCTCGGAAAATTCTATTAATTAGCGAAGTACAAGTTTTTCCTCCACAAGCTCCCATCCCAGCCTTAGTTAATGCTTTCAATTCGTTAAAATCATGTACTCCATAACGAATCCATTTTCGTATCTCCCCTACCGAAACTCTTTCGCATCTACACACGATAATATCGTCATCGGTGTAAGGTTGCTGATAGAGGTCCATTGCCTCGGTATAACCTGATTTTATTAGTTTAATGCCAATTGCAGTCTTAGCAATTTCTGAAGGCAACTTAACTGAAACTAATTGAGTTTTAGGAAATTCTTTAAGAAATCTTGCTCGAGTCACTTCAAACTCTCCTAAATCTCCCTCGTTACTAGCCACCATGACTGTTCGACCAACTTCCATCTTTTCAGAAGTTAATTCTAAAGGAAAAGTAACTACTGGAGATTCTTTATCTTTTCTATAGTCAATTAAGGTGATAGCTAATCCCGGACAAACCGCTACGCATTTTCCACAGCCTATACAATCTTCGTCGTCGACAAAATATGGTAATTGAGTAATCAAGTCGTCAACTGTCTTGATTTGCTCCTGAGGACACACACTCGTACAAGGATTGCACGGTATTTCTTGATTACAATGAAATAGTGGAAAGATACCTTCTTCCCTTCCTATCACTTCCGTATGAACAGGATCTGGAGGTTTTGCTTTCATTATATTAGCAAAATCTTCTAACTCTTCAAGATTCTCCGTAATTGGAACTCCAATTTCTTTTAAGATTTTTAGCGCTTCAATTTTGCCGGTAAAAATTGCTGCAGAAGCTTCAGCTATTTCTTGGGCGTCACCCGCAATCCATACTTTCATATGATATTGTTGCGCTTTATGGTAAAACTCATCTACAGGATCTAATCCAACTGCGATTAATAGAGTATCACAAGCAAATGTTCTTTCGGAGCCGGGTTCAATATCCCAGCTATCTGTAAGCTTCCCAATAGTAATGGATTCAAGTTTATCTTGCCCGTTTGCGGATATCACCGTATGGTTCGTATAAATAGGAACACCTAACCACTTTAATTTGTCTTCGTGAACTTTATATCCCCCACATTGGGATAAAGCTTCAACTAAACCTACAACATTTATCCCAGCTTGTATCGCGTGATATCCTGCTATTAACCCGACATTACCTCCTCCAACAATGAATACATTTTCCGCTGCTTTTATCACATCTCGATTTACTAAAGTTTGAAAAGCACCAGCGCCATACACTCCAGGAAGCGTGTTACCGGGAAAGACGAGCATCTTTTCTCTCGCGCCAGTTGCAATTAATAAGTACTTAGGTTTAATTAAAATATATTCGTCCGCGTCTTTTATAATACCAACTAATCCATCACTAAAAATTGCTAAAACTATGCTATTAACCCAAATCTTTACAGATTTAAGGTTGGATACTATATCACCAAGTATGTTTCCTATCTCTATACCGCGTGTGCCCGCATATACATCTTCTTGAGAACCAAAAAATTTATGAGTCTGAAGGACTAATTTTCCACCTAATCTTAATTTATCGTCCACTAAAATAACATCAATATTATTTTCTCCTAAAACTTTTGTAGCAGATAGTCCTGCAGGTCCACCACCTATTACGAGAACATCAGTATTTGTTATATTTATATCTTTAATTTCAACATGGTCATCTTCCATGGGTAATTCTGGTAGACCATTACAACTCTCGATTGTCATACCTTCAGTTAAAAGCGTCATACAAGCTTTAACTGACACTCCATCGACTATTACATTACATTGAGAGCATTGACCATTTGCGCAAAAAATTCCTTGAGGACTTCGATCTTTGACATGATGGCCGAAAACTTTGATATTGTTTAGAAATAGAGCAGAAGATATAACCATTCCCGTAAATCCAATTAATGATTTTCCATCAAATGTAAATTCAATTTCTTTCTTTTTATCTATGTCTATAATCGGGTGGTTATTTATAAACTCCATCTGGAATTTATTATAAGGATTAATAATTTATATTGATTTTTATCAAAATAAAAAATAGAATTAAAAAGCATTCCGTCCATGATGTGCCCAGAAAATAGTTATAAAATCTCTTCCGTTCAAGGAGATTTGACATCTTCAATGAATTGATATGATTGATGCCTGAAATAAGTGTTATATAACCTTGCATAATAACCATTTCTTCGCATTAAACTTTCATGATTACCTTCTTCAACGATTTTTCCATGGTCTAATACAATTATGCGATCAACATTTCTTACAGTTGTCAGCCTATGAGCAATAACGATTGTAGATCTTCCTTGCATTACTTTTTCCATTGCTTCTTGAATTTGAAGCTCCGTAAAAGGATCTACAGATGCTGTTGCCTCATCTAGTATTAATATCGATGGATTTTGTAACAATACCCTTGCAAATACGATTAATTGCCGTTGACCCATTGAAAGAACTTTTCCTCTTTCTAGAATAAATGTTTTCAATCCATTATCAAGATTTTTTATCCATTCCATACCACCTGACCGTTCTAAAGCCCTTATTACATCTTCATGAGAAGCCTCTGGTGAACCGTATTTAACGTTGTTTTCAATCGTATCCGCCCAGAGGAATGGAACTTGTGGTATAAAACCAACAGATCTCCTAAATTCCGAAAGTGAAATATCACGTATACTATGTCCATCTATTCGCACATCTCCTGATTGAAACTCATATAAGCGGAGCAAAATTTTAGTCAGACTTGATTTTCCAGCTCCAGTGTGACCTACAATCGCAACGGTTTCTCCTGGTTGGATTACTAAATTGAAATCCTTGAAAATAGGTTTATCAGGCACATATTCGAATCCTAAATTATCAAATTCTATTCTGCCTTTTATTGAATCCAAAACATAACCTCCTTGTTTAATATAGGATTGAGAATCTTGAAGAGCAAAGATTCTTTCTGCAGCTGATAAACCATCTTGAAATTGAGCCCAAAAACCTGCAATTTGAAGTATAGGCGAGAACATAAGGAGCGAACTCTGAAGAAATAAATAAATATCCGAACCACTTAACTCTCCTTGGAGAATTAAATTACCTCCAAAAAATATTAATAAAGCATAGAGAACTGCTACGAGAATATCTAAGCTCGGAAAAAGAATTGATAAGTATAAAGCTCTACTCATATTTACTTTGTAAGATTGCTTATTTATTGCTTGAAAATTATCGTATTGACTTTTTTCTTGACGAAAACTTTTGATGATTTGAATTCCTGCCATTGATTCCTGTACGAAGGCATTTACTTGTGCTAAGGAACGTTGGCCATATACTGATTTTCTTCTTGTTATTTTTCTAAAAGATAAAGTAAATGCAAAAACAAAAGGTACGATTATCATAAATACTCCAGTTAACAAGGGGCTTACAATAATCATCGGAATGAATACAATCATAAATATTAGGAAAGAAGAAATTAATTCTGTAAACATAGTAACTGATCCACCAAACTTTGCTCCGTCTGAGTTTATTCTACTCACAATTCTGCCCGTTGGATATTTATCGAAGAACGATAAATCTTGCTCAAGAACTCTTAGATTAGTTTGTCTACGTAAATTATAACAAACTCCATATACCATTCGGTTTCCTGTGCGTCTGTTCACATAATTAAAAAGGTATCCTAATGAATTTAATATTAAAGTGTTAATTATAAAAAAGATTAAAATAAGGGGATCTGATTGCGTCTCTAATTGCTTAATAATTAAACTCATAAGATACGGAGTTAATCCATAAGTTATTGAAGAAAGGCAAATAAAAGTAATTATAATTGTCATAGAACGCCTATATGGTTTAAACAGTTTCAAAATTCTTGAAAATAATTCTCTATCAGAGTAGATTCTGTCGTAACCTTCTTCACCTAGTCCAAAATAACCAATTTTTGGAGACATTCTAATTAGGCACCTCCCAAAAGCTCATCTAAGGTTTTGTCAAATCGTTTAATGAAGATTTTTTGATACTCTTTTGAATTTTTAAGTAAATATTCGTGCGATCCTTGATTGACAATCTCACCTTGACTTAACACTATTATTAAGTCTGCCCATCTAATCTGGGAAAGCCTATGTGTTATGATAAAGGTAGTTCTTCCGTGTAGAACCCTGAAAATAGCCTTTTGAATCCTTTCCTCAGTCTCTGAGTCTATTGAGGAGCTAGAATCATCCAAAACTAATATTTTTGGGTCTGTGAGGAAAGCTCGGGCAATTGCAATTCGTTGGCGTTCTCCGCCACTTAATTGTACTCCTCTTTCACCAACCTCTGTATTGTACTGATTAGGTAAATCTTCTATAAATTCATGAGCCTGCGCCTCTCTTGCGACGTTTATTACTTGTTCCTTTGTGGAATCTCGCCCAAAGGTAATGTTATCTAAAATTGAATCTGAAAAGATAAAAATATCCTGTTCAATATAAGCTATTTGGTCGCGAAGAGACTGAAGAGAATACTTTCTAATATCTATCCCGTCAATTAAAATTCGACCCTTATCGACATCATATAACCTTGAAATCATTTTCGTAAGCGTAGTCTTTCCAGAACCTGTTGTACCTACGATTGCTATAGTCTGTCCTTCCGATACTTCAAAATTTATATTTTTGAGAACTTTGTTTTGAGTACCTGGATAAGAAAATGATACATTCTCAAACTTTAGAGCACCTTCAATATTTTTAGTTATAGCATCATCAGCATCGTAAATTTCTGAACTTTGATTCATAATTTCTAAAAGCCTATTTCCTCCCACAATTGCTTCTTTTGCCATAAAGAATGACTTTATTGAAGCGTTGACAGGAAACCGCAATCGCAATAGTAAACCTATTACCCCTAATATATCACCAACGGTCAGAATACCGGCTCTATTATAAAGCACGCCAATAGTTAGACCTATAGTAATTGTAACTGAGAGGAGCAATATAGGTAAATACTTTGCTTGTATATCGCCTTGTTCAATACCTATATCTCGATAACTCAAAGCACTATCTTTATATTTCTCAATGCTATTTTCTTCCTGAGACATTGATTTCACTATTTCAATCCCGCTCAAGGATTCATTTAGAATAGTGTTCATAGAACCAAAAGCAATGCGCCTAAGTACCGTTGAAGGAGTTAAACGTCCAAGAAATCTGCGAAGATATAATATAAAGATAACACTAAATATCAATGGAATTAATACTAATTCTAGGCGATAGGTAGAACCAATAAAATATATAGGAACGATTAGGTTGATTCCTGCATTTATAATCATACCTATCGCAGGAGAAATTAAAAAATTCAAATATCTTACGTCATTAGTAGCCCGAGCCATTATGTCTCCTATTCTTTGTTTATCATGAAATGATTGACTTTTGCCTAGCAAACTTAAATAGAATTCTCTGCGTACGTCTCTCTCAATTCTCTGAGCAACAATTTCCCGAAATGTTCTTGCTAACACTCCCGAAATAGGACTTCCCAATCCGATAAACAATACCAAAAAAGTATAGCTAACAACTTGAGATGATTGGGCCGTAGGGAAAACATCAATAGCTTTTCCGATTATGACATAAATGAACGAAGCTAAATAAGACGAAATTATCATCAGAACGAAGAATAATATCATAAAATACTTGTTAGATTTATAAAAAATGTGTTTAACCAACCAAGATTTTATTCCTTTTTGTCTGGTTTTTAAAAAGTCATCATTCTCAAATATAAATTCTGATTTTGCACTACTGGGTTGTGGTTTCTGAGATTTTAAGGCTAGATTCACTTCATTAGGTAGTAGTTTTATTTTAAAAAACGGTGATAAAATATAATTATAAAAATAGTTGGTAATTTTTTATTTTTTCTAAAAAAATTAAGTAAAGTATGAGGAAAATAAATTTTAATATTAGTTTATTGATAAGGAGTTATAATATCAATTATTTTATGAAAATCTATTCCTAACTTTTTTGCAGTCTCTATAGTAGGGCAACCGTTTTTACTCCAACCTCGTTCAATGTAAACCGCATCCTGGAGTTTTTTATACTGTTCTTCTCGATGCTCACGGAGTATTTTGATTTTTTCTCCAGTAGATTTACCCATAATATCGATCTTCATCTCTTTTAACTGATTATCATATCTCTCTGCTCGACTTTCGTATTCAAGCGGAGTGACAGGTCCAACAGCCCTATATGGTAAATTAGAATCGTGTTCTCGAAGACCTTTACCCTGTCTGATGTTAAATATTCTTTGAAAGGTATACACTCGTTCAGACATCAAGAGGAGATCGTCTATTGTAGATTCGCGACCAGTCACCGCTGAAAAATATTGTGTATACCATTTTACGTGATCAGGAATTTTAGCGCGGACTAGTTCTCCCGTTTTAGGATCTTTGATAGGGTAATCTGCCTGACTCGTTGGTTGGATGTCGTTCCAGGGCAGCTTGCATAAACCGCATAAACTAAACCAAGTTCTCCATATTGGGAAATACTGTAGAGCTTTAGCTTTATCCTTAAATGTTGGAATCGAATTTCGAATAACATCGTCAAAAATAAGCCAAGCTTCGTCGTGTTGTGGACCTTTGTTTGCTAATCCATACCCACATTGTTGTGCTAACGATTCTTTGGTTACATATTCAGAAAATTCTAAACCCTTGTGTTCCATGCCGATATCCTGCACAAATTGTGGATCTGCCCCATAGTTTTCGACAAAATATTTTTTCATATATTTTATACCTTTTCCAACGATAATTCCAAAGCCTTCACCCTTAGCCATTTGATGAATTAATTCAACCGCAGCCTCAACACTTCCGAAATTTAAATCCAAACCTCCAGTTCTTTCTTTATTTAAAATACCCGCTTCATAACACTCCATAACGAAGGCTATCCCTGTACCTACTGAAATAGTATCTAATCCGTAAGTATCGCAATAGAAATTTACTTCTAAAACCCATTTTGGGTCCCATACGCCCCAGTTTGAGCCACAACCAGCTATAGTCTCGTATTCTGGACCGTCAACAATTAATTTTTGTCCTTTAAAAGGACCCGTTCGAACTTCATATCCATCTGAATAGTGAGAACAGCTCACAGTGCATCCAATCCAACAACCGTCTCCTCCCTCTTTTCCAGAGTATATCTCCCTCATTATTTCTCTACTATACGGGATATCTTTTCCACTAATTTCTTTATGTCTTCCGAATCGAAAATTTTCTGTTGGTAAAAGGTCAGTAACATTCATAATATCGGGAAGATGCCCCGTTCCAACTCTGCGCATTTCATTCTGGACAGGATCAAGTTTAATTATTTCTTGAGTATGTGCTATCCCTATTTTTCTAGCTTCTTCTAAATTAGCGGGATTATTCGATCCAACGGAAACTTTTGGAGAACGACACACCAAAGCTTTAATGTTTTTATCAGCAAAAACGGTCCCAATTCCCCCTCGTCCAGCCTGTTTGCTTGATGCCCATTTACGACCCGGAACGTACCACGAGAAGTTTAATAACCCCCAATTCGTATGATTAGCCGCAGGGCCAGTACTTACGATGGAAACTCGTTGTTTTTCACGATCATCTTGTGCGTATACTTCAGTAAGTTGCTGGGTCAATTCGTGAGAATACTTTGATAATTCTTCAGATGCTTCAATGGTTTTGATTTGGATAACGCCTTCAACGCCATCAATGTACACAATAACTTCTTGTTGAGACTTCCCTTGAATTTCAAGCGCATCGAACCCTGAGAATTTTAAATACGGCCCGAAATATCCCCCCACATTTGAATCTACGATAATATCTGTTAAGGGTGATATTGTTGTAACTATAGATTTTCCCGATCCTGGGTAAAAGATATTTCCTCCTAATGGTCCTGAAGAGATGCATATTTCGTTTTCAGGATCGTTCCACTTTACTATTTTATCTTGCGGGAGTCCATTCCACATAAGCCAAAGATCGAAACCTTTCCCTCCAATAAAATTCTCTTTCATTCCATCGGTAACTGGCTTTATCTGAATCTCGCTATTGGTAAGATTAATGTAGAGTGTTCTGTTAGTATACCCTTTTTGGACTTCGTGGAGTTCATAGTTCTTTTCTGCCAAAATCATAGAATTTCACTCAATTAAATTTTAATTATTATATTAAAAACATGACTTTAAATTATGGATGATTTAATGAGACTTTAGAATTAAATATTATTTAAATGGATTTAAAATTGTAATTTAAAAAAAATTAATAGGTTCTTAAGTTGCTTTGATATGTTTAGTGTTGTTTTAAATCTGACTAGCTAACTCTTTAGTCCATTTACGAATCTCATCCCAATTTCTTGAATCGTAAACTCCTGGCTCTGTTTCTTTAATTCCTGCCGGGATGAAATTTTCTCTTTCTGCGTCTAAGAATTTTCTATAAATTTTACCCATCTGATTATAATCCCAGATACCTCCAAACATAGTCATTGAGATTGGATTCAAATCATACTTAGAAGCTTTATCTTCAAGATATTTTTTAGTAATTCTAATAATTTCATCATGTTCTCCTTTATATTCCATGAGTGCTCGCGCTCCTGAAGACACGAAGAGTGCCACTTTCTTTTTCTTGAGCTCAATGCTAAACTTGTTTAAAAATGCTTTAGCTTTACTCGTCCACATTTCCATTTTCATTCCACTTCCAATTATAACAAGTTCAAATTTTGAGATATCTTTGACCTTCTCTTCTTTGAGATTTACAACTTTTACCTCAAATCCTTCGCCTTGAAGAACTTTGGATATTTCTTCTGCGGTACTAGTTGTCGCTCCATAACGAGTACCATATGCAATCAATATTTTGGTTTTTTCCATTTTTTTATCTTCCTTCAATTAATTTTTTCTAGCTAATCCTTGTAATAACACGTCAATTGAGTGTTGAAGATATCCCTCAGCAGTGATGCCATATGTTTCTAAGAGTAATTGATTTACGGGAGATAGATGAACTATATCCTCAATGGTAGAACCCAAGAACATTACTGTCTGTATTGGATCCAAGTCCTTTCTTATTGTACCATCGTTAATTCCCAAACTGACAGCATTCGTTAACATATCAAGTAATTCTTTTTTTAATACAATATATTCCTCTGCGTTTTCAATTTCTGTATCGTCATTCTCGTCGTTTTGAAGCATTTTCATAAAACGAGGGACTCTCGCTGAAAGATTAAGACGATAATAGTCTGAGTGAATTTGTGAGTAATCAAAGTAAGCCCGAATTATACTCATTAATTTTCCTAACCCAGTAGTCTCGCTTTTTTCAGCATTTTTAAATGTATCCCTAAGGATAACCACACCTTCTATTACTACAGCAAAATATAACGAAGGTTTATTTTTAAAATACAAATAGAGCGTCGTTTTAGAAAGCTCTAGATCTCCAGCGATATCATCCATGGAAACCTCATCATAACTCTTTTTAAAAAACCTATTTTCAGCAGCTTTAAGTATATCGTTACGACGTTGTAATTTTTCGCGTTCTCTTCTAGATAATTTGGAAATCTTAATTCACCAATTTCAGCTTAATTATTCATTTAATGTTATTACAAGTCATTTATTAAGTTTACTAATAGTAATTATCTTACCATTAGTAAGTTACCTACTATAAGTAATTTTGTCTATATAAATTTAGCGTTCTAAAATTGAATAAATTGAGATAAAATGACTAAAAAAGAGGCACTTGTAATGATTTTAAATAGCCCCTTAAATTAAATCAAAAAAGAAATTTACTTCAGATTCTTCTCAATAAATTTATCTAAGGCTTCTTCAATTGTCGGGCTTTTAACAGCTTCTATATCGTAAGAAACCCTAATAATAGGTTTATTGCTATTAATTAATTTTTCAAGGTCGATCGGGCTGCCATCAATTATAAGTTCACATTCTGCTTTATTGAGCGTTTCTTCCATGTCTTTAATTTGTTGGTCGTTGTATCCCATAGCTGGAACTATCTGTGTGATCTGTGGAAATTCTTCAAATACCTTTTTCATAGTACCTACAATATATGGTTTAGGATCTATAATTATTGCGCCACTGTTGGTTGCTGCGACAAAACCTGCTCCGTAAGACATACTACCATGGGTCAAAGTTGGCCCATCTTCTACAACAATTACTTTTTTGCCCTTTAAATCGGGATTACCTTCGACAGTTACAACCGAATTTGTATATATTTTTGTTGCGTCAGGATTTAATTTGTTTAAGTTATTCTCAACGATTTTTACGTCTTCTGGTTTAGCGTTATTCATTTTATTTACAACAAATGCGTCAGCAGATCGGGCATTTACTTCGCCGGGATGATACTTCATCTCGTGCCCCGGTCTTAATGGGTCTACAACGACGAAAAGTAAATCTGGAACGTAAAACGATAATTCATTGTTTCCACCGTCAAATATGATTACATCTGCTTCTTTTTCCGCCTCTCTAACAATTTTTTCGTAATCTACTCCAGAATAAATCACAAGTCCTTGCTCAATGTAAGGTTCGTATTCCTCTCGTTCTTCAATTGTACAATCGTATTTATCTAAATCCTCGTACTTCTCAAAACGCATGACATTTTGCTTTATTAAATCTCCATAGGGCATTGGTTCTCTTACTGCTACAACCTTATAACCCTTACTCATTAAATACCTGTAGGTTGCTCTAGAAACTTGACTTTTACCGCATCCAGTTCTAACTGCACATATAGCTACAACTGGTTTATTAGATTTTATTTGGGTAAACTTTCCAGAAATTAATCTATAATTTGCCCCAGCAGATAACACGCGAGAGCCTTTATGCATTAATTCATCGTGCGAAACATCAGAATACGCAAACACTACCTCATCTATTTGATGAAGTATGATAATTTCTTCAAGGTGTTCTTCCGGAAGCATTGGGATACCTTTTGGATATAGTTTTCCTGCTAATTCTGCCGGATATTTTCTTTCTGCCCCCTCAATTGTGCCTACATTCTGCTCTCCAGCGATAGTGAATGCGATAACCTCGTATTCTTCGTTGTCTCTAAAGACTGTGTTAAACACGTGAAAATCCATCCCTAAAGCGCCAATAATAACAACTTTCTTTTTCTGCATAGTTAGAAACCATTCTAATAGTATTCCTTTTATTCTTATTATTATAAATTGGGGATATATAATAATAGTTATTGATAGTCTTACGGGAATGACAACCCACTCCCTAATCTTTATATCTCGCAAAAAAAGCAGTTATATATTTACCGATTTATTCCATATAATATCATTTTTGGTTAAAAGTATAAAAAATAGATCGTATGAAAAACAAGGAGCTTACTTAAATGAAAAAGAATGCGGATGTAGATACAAGCTCAAAACAAGTTGAATACGAGGAACATGTTCCGCTTAAATCTAAATTTGGTGTTGGATTTGCTAATATGGGAAGTTCATTCATGTCGGCAATTGGATTAGGAACGATAGATGTGTATTATCTTAAAGTATACGGTGCTAATCCGTCGCTCTTAGCTTTGTCTTGGTTATTATTCATAGTATGGAACATGATAAACGATCCTATCATTGGCATCCTTGAAGAGAGGACTAAAACAAGATGGGGCCGAAGAATCCCATATTTACGGTTTGGTGCCATCCCATACGCTTTATCGTTCATTTTGGTGTGGTTTCCATTCATGCAAGGAGAGTTTGGTCTTTTTCTCAATCATTTATTGATGCTGTTTGTATTTGACACTTTTTTCAGTATGACGGGTCTTATTACATTTGGTTTACCAGCTGAAATGGCGGTAACAGCAAAAGAAAGAAATAAAATTAACTTGTTTACCGTGGCTTTTGGATCAGTTGGAATGATATCGCGATGGATTATGGAACCTTTGTTTTTATCAGGCGATCATCCAAATCAACTTGTTTTTCAAATCGTAGTTACCATATTTGGTATTATATCCGGCTTGCTTATCTTTTCTAGCAGTTATTTAATTAAAGAAAGGCTTTACACACAAAAAGAAGAGGCTTTTGGGTTTATTAAGAGTATAACTGAAACGCTAAAAAATAAGCCTTTTTTGATAATAGAAGTCAGCATATTTTTCATGACTATCATATCTGAGATGCTATTTAACGGATTTATCTACTTGTTTGATTACGTTTTTATTTTTAGCGAACTTACAATTTTCTTTTTTCTTCCCGCTTTAATCGTTTTAATAGTGCTAGGAATTTGGGCGAATAGCAAGATTGGAGCATGGGGGCTCAAGAAAGTGATGATCTTAGGAGGGTTAATAGCATTGATTGGTTATTTAATGACTTTTTTCATTGGATTAGCAATGAACTCAAAAATTCCGTTTGAAATTGGTTCGTTTGGGATAGCCTTCATAGGTGTGGGTTTGTTAATGTTCTTGGTGAATCAATCGCCGCTCATGGGAGAGGCTATAGATAATGATGAGATTCGAACGGGTAAAAGAAGGGAAACTACGTACTCAGGAGTAAATGCTCTTATCACCAAACCCGCAGTATCAATTAGTCACTCTCTATTATTAGGAATAATTGGACTATTCGGATATCAACAAGGTGTCGATGTGTCAAATCAACCAGCGACGGTTGCCACGGGAGTTATAATTGCATTAACGATCGTACCTATTATATGCATCTTCATTGTTGTTATCTCATTATATTTTAATCCTCTTGAGGGGAAGGAATGGCAAATAAAAAAACGACACTTACAAGAAGTGCATAGGCAAAAAGAGAAAGAATATATAAAAGGATTAAAGAAAAAAGTTTAATATAAAATTATTATTTCCTATAGATACAAATCAGCAAAATCCATATATCTATCCCAATCATATAAAGATAATTTATGACCTCCTTGCCGAATATGGTAACCTATCGTGTTCATTATAGGCTCATTAATTTTGGGAAGTATTTCAGCACCCAATCCTGTTTTCCCAAACAAATTATATACGGGTCCTGCGTGTTTTGCAGAAAGAAATTCCCCTATAGGATCAGCCCAAAAGTCGTCTTGTGCACTTCCGATATAAACGGGTCGAGGTGCGATTAAAGCAATAAGCATGTGCTGATCGATAGGAAGATCAAATTCTCTTCTATTAAACTTCTTAAAGTTTGCGCATAACCAATGAGGAAAACCTTCATTAATCCTCTTAATTGTCTCTCCTCTTTTACTTCGGAATAAAGCAGCGCCACAGCAACCTGAATTATTTGATATGACCATTGAGAAGCGGTCATCGTTAACTCCCGCCCATAAAGCGGCTTTTCCCATTCGAGAGTGTCCTATAACAGCTATGCGTTTCTGATCGATATCCGAATCAAATTCGAAATAATTCATGAGTTGGATTAGCCCCCAAGCCCATGCTCCAATAGTACCCCATTCATTTTCTAAAGGTCGATTTTGTCCTTCTTTATAAAATAGAGGATGAGCCCCATTTGAAAAATCATCGCTATTAGGATCAAAATCCCCGAATCTTGCTGTTGCGAGCGCATATCCTCTTTGCAATACATGCTTGAATGGCCAAAGTTTCAATTTCTTGAAACCACGCCACCAATTTGGTAGACCTACAAAAGCAGGGGCAGGTCTTTTTACATTATTGGGTATATATATCAGTAGCTTAGCGTTAATCTGTTGTCCTCCTCGCTTTAAAGTAATTTTAACTGCCTTTTTTGTTGCTAATCCATCTAAATCATTTTTATCTTCATTTATAATGCTGTATTTAGCTTCAACCGCTTCAGTAGGGATTTTACCATACACATTTTCTTCAAATAAGCGTAAGATTTCTGCCCTTCTCTTCTCGATCCATTGGTTTTTATCGATAACTTCCTCTCCACTTTCAAAAATTAGGGGATTTGGGAGATTATAATCCTTAATCGTATATTGTAGCTTTTTATCAAGAATCCTTGGTTTCATATATTTAAGACCGAGATTCAGTACTGTCCTTTTAAGCTTATTCATAACAATTTTAGTGTTTTAAAAAAGATTTTAATTTTTAGAACTTAGGAATCCACTTTGCTTCAGCTTCGAACATTTCTTCAACCATTTCATAGATATGCGTCGTTGAACACATGCTAGCGGTGTTAGGATCGAGTAATATTGCGTGATAAATCTTCTCTCGATTCATTTCGAGGACGCCTTCAACTGCTGCTTTTTGTACCATGATATTAGAAGTGCACAACGCTTGACATATAGTTGGTAAGACAATTCCTCCTTGAGGATGTAACCCGTGATTATCGGCAAAAATAGGGACTTCAACGCAGCAGTCTTTAGGAAGATTGGTAATCAAGCTAGCTTCTTTATTAATTACATTTCCGTTAAATCCAAAAGTTTCGTTTGTTTCCATGGCATTAATGATGAATGGAGCATATTCTCCTGTGGCCACTTTCTTATAGGGAAGTTTTTGCTTTTTTAATGCCCTTAGTATGCTTCTCTCGAATCTACCCTGCATTTTAACTTGCGTTAAATAATCGGCGGCTTGCTCTATCTTGCCTGTTAAGCTTCCCTGAAATTTTTCTAGAAAATCAGGTAATTTGCGATAATAAGGAACGTATTCGCTAGTATGTCGGGTTTCCTCTGTCATGAAATATCCTCCCGCAGCTTTCATCAAGTCTAAGCGGACTTTGTCGTTCTCTCCTAACTTTGGATTCTCTTTGAGTTTTTTTTTAATTAACGGGTATGCATCATTCCACACGGAATTTGGGTCTTCCGCATTTTTATACCATACTTCAAGAAACCAAGCCATGTGGTTAATACCAGCGCAGAGAAAACTAAAATCTTCAGGTTTTACACCAGCCCAACTTCGTAAAATCATTGCCGTACCTTGAACCCCGTGACATAGACCTAACGTGGAGTCTGGAACGATCGAGTTGCAATACCAAGTATTCATTGCCATAGGATTGGCGTAATTTAAGAGTAAAGGCTTAACTCCGTCGTTATTGGCGTTGTATCCGATTTCTTGCATATCTTGCAGAATTGATTTTAAGGCGCTTGTTGCGCGTAGGAAGCGAAAAACGCCACCCGGGCCAATTGTATCTCCTACTGCTTGAGAAACGCCATACTTGTAAGGTATTTCGACATCTATCTTAAAGGCATCCAGTCCGCCTACGTGAATGGAGTCAATCACATATTTCGCATCTTCGATTGCCTTTTTTTGATTTGTTGTCTTTTCAATTGTAATATCTTTATCATCGAAAAAATCTTCCTTGAACTTTTTTACATACCGAAACATTAAGTCTAATCTCTCGGCATGAATATCTTCAAGACAAAGAATCGTATCTTCTTGAAGCGCTGGAAACATAAGGAGATCTGTTAGTAAGTTTTTTCCAAAAACAAGGGAACCTGCTCCAATGAAAGTAATTTTAACCACAATATTGTTTTTAATACGAATAGATTTTTATAACTTTCTTTTGCTCAAATTCTTGAGAAAATGATGCAAGAGAAGGATTCTTGAATAAAAAAGAAAATAAAAGAAAAAAATATTGCTACCTCCACATAGGAATGTAATAGATTAGATTTTTCAAAGGAATTTTCATTGAAATCAGATGCTGAATTTACCTTTCCATTCGATTCAAGTGATTTGAATTTGTCAATTGTTCCCTTTTGATTTTGAAAAAATTCTTGTTAAACATAATAAATAAATATTTGAACGGTGCATGCCAAGTTAAACTTACAATATGCAAGAATAAGTAGAAATAAAATAGAGGAATGGAACAAGAATGGGAATTATTTACAAATTCTATGAACCTGATAATGATTATGAGCAGATTCAAGCCGATTTATACAATAATGCAATTGGAAAATATGGAACCCCTGGCAATGCAACAGCCGACCAGATCAAAGAAAGATATAGGATCGAAGGTTTTGATAATAAAGGCGTCCAATATGCATTTTATGATGATAAGCCAATTGCATATATTCAAACAAGGAAAGTAGTCGAAACAAAACAGGTTTACATCGGGTATCCTTGGTCAACAACTGATTGTCCTGAAGAAGTTAAGGATGAGATGTTTAAAAATATGGTAAATTATCTAAATACACGTGATCCTGAATTTAAAATAGTTTGTGGGGTAATCCAAGATTCCTGGACTGATGTACGGGATTTTTTAAAAAAGAACAATTGTACTGTAGAAAACGAGTATAAAACTTACTTTTTGGATATTACAAACCTTAGTAAACTCGATAATAGTGGTTATACCTCTAAAATCGGAACTTCTGATGACGAGGAGGCACTTTTTGAATTATGCATGTCTGAACCCGGTTTCAATAATACCTTTCCAAATGAAGAAGCAGTGAAAATTTTTGTTAAAAATATCCTTAAGGAACTTGAAACGATCCTTATTTTCAAAAATGATGAATTAGTATCCTCTGGCGCAGTTCTTTCTTATGAACCAGATAGAAATAATATTATTAATACACGATTTACAGCTACAAGAGATTATAAGTTCGAGTATTGGAAGGCATACGTTATTGAAATAGCTAAAAGATTAATAAAGAAAGGTTTAGATGGAATGAAATTTACCTTATTTGATCGTCAACCAGAACATTTAGAATTTTATGATAAATATTCTTCAGGTTCTAGGACTGGATTTATATATGCAGTTCCGAAACCTTGAATGCTTTGAAAAATTTTTCAAAACTCAATAATTTTTCTATTCTTTTTTTTTTCTGTAATAATATCTAAAAATAGTGATGATTAAAAATGGTATAATCAAATCAAAATGCTAAATATTCATATCCTTAGTAAAAATCACATTGATTACGGTCTAAAGATTTAAAATTTTTTTTTCAAAGGAATTTTCATTGAAATCAGATTTTTCTTCATGGAGTTAGATCAATAAATCTTAAGAAATATAATGATTAATTTATCAATCTTCGGCTATCGTCCGTGCTATTTTGAGAAAAAGATCAATGAACTCATCATCTGAACCAAAAAGATTTCCAAAAACAATGTGACGTCTCATAATTGCCTTAAGTACTTTCTGCATCGTTTTAGCCTTTTCAATACTAATTTTCTTCCCCGCAAACTTTTCCATCATTTTAAAAGCCTGGAGAAGACTTTTTTGTGTTTCCTTTCTTTTTGCGATATTCTCATTGATTAGTGCTTGAACATCATCTGGTCGGGACATAGCTTCTATTTCCATTGCGGTAATGAATGCCTTTTTTTTTTGATTTAGTTCTAAGTTTTTGCGTAACCAAATCCTAGGATCTGCATTTGGATCAGCAAGAAATTCTGACATGCCTAATAGTTCACTGTATTTTTCACCCATCGCTAAAACAATCTCCATTTTGCCTCTTGGAAAATGATGGTAAAGAGTTCCAACGCTAATTCCTACTTCTTTTGCAATACCTCGAGCGCTAACATTGACATAACCTTTGTTTTCTATTAGCTCTTCTGTAATATCTAATATCTTTTCTTTTGTTAATGATAAGTTAACTGGCATTATATAATATGTAGAACATCTTAGTATATAAATATATCGATCGATGTTCGACAATATAAAATAACATTTTAAAGCTTTAAACTGATTATAATAAAAAAATCTTTAAGAAACTCGATCATTGATCGAAATATTTATATATTGTTTTTTATTTTATAATCTTAGATAATAAAATCGATCGATGTTCGATCGAATAAATTAAAAATTAAAAATAGGTGGTAAAAATTACACAAATTGAATCAATACACTATAAAAAATTTGAGAGAATGTTAAATTCTTTTGAGAGAAGGTTTTTTAGGGCTCCAAACCAAATAATCTCATTAGTAGCTCGAGTAAAAGGACTAATCTCTGAAGAAGATTTAAGGATTTCATTAGATAAAGTAAGACAGCAACACCCTTTATTAGGAGTCCGAATTTATCTTGATGAAAATAATGATGCATGGTATACTACAGAAAATGTTCCAGAAAACCAACTAAGGATTGTTGAACGAACTTCAGAGAGTGATTGGAATCGAGAGCTTTCGAAAGAGTATGGCATTCGATTTGAATTAGGAACAGGACCTTTAGTTCGATTTGTATTATTACAATCTGAAGAGATTTCTGAAATTATTATTGTATGTCATCATGTTATTTGCGATGGAACTTCATTGACTATTTTAGCCCGTGATATCTTAATGTATTTAGGAGACGCTAATCGAGATGTTCAGGAAATGCAAGAGCCCCCCTTAGCGACCTCTGAAAACTTTCAATCAGAGATTAACCTTGGAAAAGCAATGCAGTTTGCGATTAAGAAAATGAATTCTATCTGGGGAAAAGACAAAGTTGTGTTCGATGACGAGGACGAAGATAATCTCTTTAAAGCGTTTTTGGATGCTTATACTTTTAAAATAATTACTGTGGAATTGAATGAAAATGAAACCTCCTTATTTGTTGAAAAATGTCGGCAAAATGAAGTAACTGTAAATTCTGCTCTAAATATGGCATTTCTTGCAGCCCATTCTTCAATCCTAAGTCCGTTTAAGGGAGGAAAGCAAAATGTTATGGTTCCTGTGAACACACGCAATCGATATAAGAAACCTGTTGGTGAAAATTTTGGTCTTTATGTTGCAGGATTTCAATTTAAAATAACCAACAATCCAAAAAAGAATTTCTGGGAAAATGCTAAGATGTTTGATAAAGGCCTGAAAGATAACCTCAATATTGATAAAATATTTAAATTTGCGGCTCTTACTGAATTAATCGATCCATCTCTTGTAGATGCTCGGAACTTTAGCTTCTTCGGTAAAAAAGTACCTTCTGATTATAGTAGATATGAAAAAATTCATGCATTTAGCACTAATGAGAAAAATATCGTTAATAAGAGGGCAAAAAAGCAAATACCAAAATTGCCAGGACTTGCAATTACAAATCTTGGTCAAATGGATTATCCTACAAAATATGGCTCCTTAGAATTAGATCGATTCATCTTTATTACATCGGCTACTCCATTTATTGAGCTCGTAATTCCTGTGGTGACAGTCGCTGGAAAACTAACTTTTACAATTAATTACTTAGAAGAGACAACGGATACCTCAACCATGAAGAAGATCAAGGATAAAGCTCTAGAATATATAGAATTAGCAGAATATAAGGAATCAGCAAATTAATCTATTTTCTTTTTATTTCTTCTTTACATCTAAATCAAAGAAAATTATAAAAGATAATTTTCACTCTTTTTCTTTATCATATTCAATAGCAACTAAAACAACTAAGCCTTGTAGTTTGAGGGAGGAATGAACTATGGTATTTCATGACGCAATGTATGAATACAAAAAACAGCTAAAGAAGGGCGACATTAAAAAGGCGTATAACGGATTGATACAATATTTTAAAAACTTGAGATCACATTTTAACGACAAATATCCTGATTTTCTTGTATCGAATAACATCTATCCTGGATACATGGATATAACATATTTTCACTTCTTCCCAAAATCATTAAAACCTCGAAAATTGAAAATTGTGATCCTTTTTATTCATGGCACATTTCGATTTGAAGTTTGGCTTGCAGGAAATAATAAAAAAATACAAACAAAATACTTGGAATTGTTTAACGAAAACAATTGGAAGAAATACCACCTTGCATCAACGACCATAGGCGTTGATTCGATTTTAGATCACATTTTAATTGACAGCCCCGATTTTCGTGAATTAGACACATTAACAAAACAAATCGAGCGAGGGACCTTGAAATTTATCAAGGATATCGAGACCTTCCTATCTAAACAGGAAACCTGACTCTGTTGCTTAACCGAACAAGAATTAATATTTTTGATTTAAAACGATTATATTTGAGACCCTTATTAATTCAGCAAAGAAAGTGGATCGAGAATAAAAAATAAAAAATTATGATTGGATAAAGGAAGTTAATTTAAGTGCAAATTCATCAACTTTAGGTCCGTAACCTTCTTCAGCTGGCCCTTCAATTTTTTGCATTCTAACTTCTAAATACTCAGGGCAAATTTCTCCGATACATGTTGCCTTTTTTAATGCTTTTTCCATTTGGTTTTTCTTTTTATCAGCCCATGGAGAGGCATGAGTATAAAAAACTGCTACTTTAGGAATTGGCTCCGCTAAAGCATCAGACAATTTCTTAAGAAATTTTCGAATACCCATATCGATCTGAAATGCTACAAGACGAGCCGCAAGAACTAGTGCGATAGGTTTTTCGCTCCCGATTGCCTTTAGATCAACCTCTTTTACACTTCCTACGTCAACTTCAAAATTAGCTTTTAGCTTATCGGCCAGTTCATTAGCTAATTTTTCAGAGTTTCCAAACTTAGTATTGTGAATAAACCATATTTTTTCCATTGAATTTTAACCTTCAAATCTAGTTTTAGATAATAAAAAGGTAAGGAATTAATAAAATATCTATGGTCCAATTTTTATCTCTTAAAAATAGTTTTTTGCAGAAAGATAACGAATAGTCTTATTCAAAGGATGTATAAATGAAAAAAATTGTGAATTAAAAAAATTGATTAAATTTTCTGAAGTTTTTATTGATATCCATTCCACTTTTGCTCAAGGTTAGGATCTTGAATTGTTTCCGTAACATATTTCGCGTATTCTTCTCCTGTTGCCCCATTATCTCTTCCAGTTAGTACTACCTTCTTCTCGTATAGAGCGCAAACATCCAGAGCCATCTCTAATTGTTTAGCTTTATCGATATATCCTATATGATTCAAGAGTAATGCCGCTGCTTTGATAATACTCGAAGGATCTGCGTATTGGGCTCTTCCCTCGTCTACCATTCGTGGAGCAGAACCGTGAATTGCTTCAAACATAGAATATTGTTTTCCAATGTTAGCAGAGCCTGCCGTTCCAACGCCTCCTTGAATCTGTGCGGCTTCGTCGGTAATGATATCTCCATAAAGGTTCGGCGCCACAAAAACTCTGAATTGGCTTTGTCTTGCGGGATCTACCAATTTAGCAGTCATAATGTCGATATACCAATCGTCCCACTTAACTTCTGGGTATTCTTTCGCGATCTCTTCTGCTATCGCAAGGAATCTTCCATCAGTCGCTTTAACTACGTTGGCTTTTGTCACCACAGTTACTCTATTGATGTTATTCTTCTTAGCGTAATCAAACGCAAGTCGAATTATCCTATCTGCCCCTTGTCTTGTTATAACTTTGAAATCAATAGAAAGATCTTCAGAAATGTTTAATCCTTGAGATCCAAGTACGTAAGCACCTTCAGTATTTTCTCTGAAAAACATCCAATCTATGTTCTTTTCAGGGACTTTTACTGGGCGAACGTTTGCAAAAAGATCCAATTCACGTCTCATAGTAACATTAGCACTTTCGATGTTTGGCCATTTATCTCCTTTTCGTGGAGTCGTAGTAGGCCCTTTGAGTAGGACGTGACATTTCTTTATTTCTACTAATACATCGTCAGGTATTGCTTTCATTACTTTTGCTCTGTTTTCAATAGTCAAACCTTCGATTACTCTAAGTTCAACACTTCCCTCCTCAACTTCTTCTTTTAGCAAGAATTCCAAAATGGATTGCGCATGTTTTGTAATATACGGGCCAATGCCATCACCACCAACGAGACCAATGATAATCGGTTTTATCGTTGTGTAATCGACCCAGTCTCCCGCTCTTTTCATTCGTTCGACTCTTTCTAACTGTTCTTTTACTAACTTCTCAAAATGGTTTTTTGCGTCTTCAATTCTTTTGTCCATTTTTATTTTTCCCTATTCGTTTATTGATTATTTAAAAAATCATTTTCTATGTATGTAATTTCTAATCTCTTAAAAAGTGAACTGATTAATTTTCTCCCACAAGTATCCACGAATTGAATTAAGAACTGCAAGCAATTTCTATTCAATCGACTAAAAAGAGTTAGGAGTTAGGTATTTTGATGAATCCCGATGTTTAAAATTAAAGAATACCTATAAAAAATTGTTCAAAAAAAGTATGTTAGATTAAATTATGATGCTTTTCATTAGGTGAATATAAGATGTTGATACCCATTTTCATTACCTGTTTTGCCATATTCGGTGGAATAATGATTGGAATTTATATGATCAAATATAAAGGGCTTCCTATTGATGTTTGGAAACCGGGTGCCGCATGGACACGAGCATTTATCTATTTTTGCTTCTGTAACATATTTATTGCTGCTTCTGGAACGCTTGAACAAATATTTAGTAGATCTTTATTCACTCCGGAGCAAATCTCAAACCCTTATTGGAAGTCATACTTAATTTTCTGCTTTATCTTTGTTTTTATAGCATATGCGATTATCTGGCCCAGGAGTACTCTTAAATTCGACCGAAAATATTATCTTGGCTCGGAAATCATATTTGGTATTATTTGGGGTTTTAGTACTGGGGGACTTCTTCTTTCATTTTACCACCTTTGGAGTTTGTTAAGTATTCCTCCGTGGGCAATTTATGTTTTAAGCTTTAGTTGCATTGGTGCGTGGCAGTTTTTCATACACGCGTATTTCTGGGATATTTATGTTAGTCCCGAGCATGACACGCCTAAATCGATTCTCATTAAAACCTTTGCCTGCCACTTACCCAATTCACTAATTAGTTTAGGTTTTCTTACTATTTGGAGTAATTATGCTATATTTATCTTTATCTTTATTATAGCATTGACCTCATCAACTATTGCACAAAGATTTCCCGCTCCTTGGGCTAAAGGTAACTTTCACGCTCCTATGGTCAAATCTGGAATCTTTGGTTTGCCTTATGGTTCTGGATACGAAGAAAAAAAGTAATATTGATCGAATTGTCCGATTTATTAATTTAAGTTGTAAAAAGAAATAAGTAAAAAATATCTTAGATTATGTTTAAACTAATCTGAGAATAATATTTCATCCCACGGTTGGCGATATAAGCCAGCTCTTTGGCGTTTCTGATCGAACACATGCCCCATCATTCCAATTGTCCTTCCAAGCACAAAAAGACCGTTTAATGCTTCACTATGGATTACATCTTCAATTTCTTCTTGAGTAAAATCCAAATTTTCGAGTAAGTCTAAAAAGGTAATTCCAATACATCCGTCTACATTCAAAATCAAATTATTTCTTTTGGACGTAGTAAGTTTTTCAACTTCAAGAGCGTAATCAAGATGAAGATGTTTTTCAAAGTTTTTAAGCACAAACTCCTTTAACAATTGAACCCTTACATCAGGATTTTGAACTGATTTTATTCTGTGTCCAATTCCTGGGATGTTAATCTGCACTACCTCTTTCATGTAACCCATAAATTCTAATGGATTCATTCCTTTTTGTAAAGCTTCTCTGAAATATTTAGCTGCGTTCGAAATTGCTCCACCGAATCTTGGTCCGATTGTGAGGATACCTGAAGCAAGCGAGGACATTAAGTCTTTACCTGCGCGTGCGGTAATTATTGCGTTATGAGCACCTGAAACTGCTGGACCGTGGTCAGCCGTCAATTTTATGACTATTTCAATAAACTCTTGGGCAAACACTGGTAACTCTTTCTTAAACCATAATAAACCGATTACATATCCTATCGATTTTTTATTTTTAATTATTGTGTCTAATCCGATACCAGCAAAAGTAGGAACATCTCCTCTGTCATCTGAAATGGTAACCACTACATCAGTGGGTCTTCGAACTTTTCCCAATCGAACAGCTGTGTTATAATCCATTGGAATTGCTGGTGGTTCAAATTCTTCAATAGGTTGAATCACTCCTTCTTGTTTTAATTTTTCGAAGGTTTTCTTTATTTCTTTGTCCAAATCTTCATATGAGTCTGGCACTATTGCTCCTGCTTCCTTCAAAGCTCGATTTTTCGCATCTGCAGTCTCTTTCGAGCTGTCAGCCATCGCACCCGCGTGTCCAAATTGTAATCCCTTAGGTAAAATTTTGGCCGCTGTTCCCGTTACCCAAACTACTATTGGTTTTGTTATTTTTCCGTTATTCAAAGCGTCCACTATCGCATATTCGTCAGTTCCACCGATCTCTCCTAATGTTACTAACATTTTAATTTTAGGATTTGCTTCGTATCGCATTAAATGATCGATTAATCTCGAACCCGGATATCTATCACCGCCGATAGCTATGCCTTCATATACACCATCGGTTGTTTGACTTATCATAAAATTCATTTCGTTGCTTAAGCCACCTGATTTTGAAACGAAGCCAACTGAGCCTGGTCGATATAATTTGGAAAGTGTAATATTTTCTAAAGTTCCTGCTGTATTTCCAATTTTAAAAGCCCCCGCTACAATTCCTCCTACGGTAGCTGGACCAATAATATTCTTCTTCCTCTCTTCTGCGATTTTTATTAATTCTCGACTTAGTCTTTCAGGAATGCCTTCAGCTATAATAACTACTGTGCGAATTGTATCAGATTCAAGAGCTTCTTTACTAGTTTCGTACGAGGATCTAAAGGAAGCAAAATTTATCATCACATCAGCGTTAGGGTGTTTTTTCATAGCTAAATCAAGCGTTTTATAAATAGGTATAACTATTTCTCTATTTCCGAAAAAAACCTTGTGATAACTGATTGCAGCAGTTTGAGTTGGTCTGATTATTGCTGCCACTGAATGATTTTCTCTTTTACTCACAAAATCAAAATCAAGCATTCTTTGAATAGGATTTCTCTGAAATCCGTAGATTATTGCTTGAGTATTCCTATTAAAAAGTTCGTAATCTTCCATTTTAAGCCCCTCCCGCTTCTTCTGCTTGTTTAATTAAATCTACGACTCTTGTCATGTGTGTGTATCGATCATATACTTCTATCGGAACTCCTGTCTCCTCTCCAACTTGTTTCATTAGCTCTAGACCCTGTTTTTCGTTAGGTCCACCTCTTCGCACATAAATTTTAACTTTGGCTTCTTTTAGCTTTTCAACTGAATTCTTGATGGCACTAACAATTCCAGTAAAAGTAGCTTTTACATCAGTAAAATTAGCAATTCCTCCACCAATTATGAGATATTTTGATCTCCCCGCGGGGTCAGGAGTTTCTGTTATAAGATCTATGATTGTTTGAGCGTAAATTTCGGTGTATTCCCGTGATGGGTTGCCAGAATATTCTCCGTAATTCCCCAATTCTTCTCCTAATCCTAAGTCCACAATTGTATCGGTGTAGATAACTGAAGCCCCTCCACCAGCGACCATAGTCCAAACTCGACCGACTGGATTCAATATTTTTAATTTGAGGGAAGCACCTGTTTTTTCGTCTAATTCCCGTATATACGCTTCTTTTTCAGACATAACTTGTCCAAAACCAGCTGGAAAATCAATCGGATTGTTAGGATTTCCCCACGTATCGGCGTGAAGAAACATAGCAGTATCGTCTAATCTAGCTTTAACATCCAATGGAACCACTTTGTTATCTTGAGTGATTGCGAAGGGGTTGATTTCAAGAAAAGCAAAATCTTGATCGACAAACACCTGATAAAGTCCCTTAATAAACGGAATTAAAACTCCTTTAGACTCCCCTAAATCTGGCATTTTACTCCCTAAATCAAATGAATTAATGTCTATTCCAATAGGCACAGGTATGTGAATGACTTTATCCCAATTTTCTTCCACGAAAATCCCTCCTTCAAAACTAAAATGAATGACATCTCCATCTCGTTCGTTTGTAATTGAAACATAGTATTCTTTTTCGTGAGGAATGAAAGGTTCTACAAGTAAACGCTTCAATGCGCCCCTAACATTTCCAATTTCGCAGACCCTATCCAAATTGCTATAACAGAAATCTTTCATTTCATCGCAACTTGCATCTAACAAGAGTAAGTTTGCCTTCCCTCTTTTTCCAAAAAGCTGGTCAGGTTTAACAACTACTTTTTCTGTATTAATCCAAGGATTTTCAGAGATTGCTTTCTCTAAGTCAGTTTCGCAGTCTATAATGACTAACTTGTTATGATATTTAAAATCTGGATAATAATTTGGTAATTCGCTCGCTATGAGCTTTTTTGCGTCATACTCATAGATATTTTTTTGAGCACACAATTTTCTCTCTTTCCTATATTTTATTTTTAATATTATGTCAAAGATTTATAATAAGTGTAAACTCGTCTTTAATAAAAATTTTACTTACATGTTTAATATGGGATTCTTTTCCCTTTTGTATGGCAAATGCTTTAAATTTTTCAAGGATTAGTATGATGTAAATTAAAGGTGATTCGATTTTGAGCTTAACTGGGCACTTTATAGATAATAAACAATTAATTTAAATGAACATCATGATAATAATATCCTAAATACTTAGACTAAAAGAAGGATTTCAACATTGCATTACGATTTAATTATTATTGGTGCTGGTACTTCTGGTTTTCCATCAGCTAAAATCGCTGCCGGGTATGGAAAGAAAGTTCTTTTGTTAGGCGATGGTGCTTTGGGTGGAAAATGTATAGAAAATGGTTGTATTCCCGCTAAAGCGATGATATACGCTGCCCATCTGTATAAACTCGCACTTAAAGCGGAAAATTTTGGTGTTGAAGTAAAAAATACAAAATTGAATTTTAAGAAAGTACTTGAATACACTAATAAATTGGTACGCGACGCAATAGAAGATAATGAAAAACAAATAGCGGAATTTAAGAATGTTGACTACATAAAGGAAAGGGGACATTGTATAAGCGACTCCTCTGTGGAAGTAGGAAATGAAGTTCATACAACAACCAATATCTTAATCTCTACTGGAACAAAACCATTTATTCCTCCCATTGAAGGTATTGACGATGTCGATTATTTAACGCACGAAACTATATTTAATATCGAGGAAATTCCGAAATCAATAGTGTTTGTAGGAGGAGGATTTATTTCCTTAGAATTTGCAAATGTATTTAACAGCTTTGGCAGCAAAGTCTACATAATTGATACAAACCCTCTCCCTATCTTTGCAGCGGATGAAGCAGTATCATCAGCAATAAAAACATATTATGAAGAGGATGGTATAATCTTTTATTCTAATTCGCGCACATCAAAAGTATCTAAAATATCAGATAAAATTCTCGTGGAAACAAATAAGGGAGATAAAATCGAAGTAGAAAAAGTCATGCTGTCAACGGGTTTCTTAGCACATACTGAAGGGCTTAATTTAGAAGCAGCCGGTGTTGAAACTGATGCGAGGGGAAATATCATCGTTAACGAATTTCTTCAAACTTCTAAACCTAACATTTATGCGATTGGAGATATATTGGGTAAAACGCAATTTACTCACATGGCTCTAAGGGAATCCAAAATTGTTATTCATAATATGTTTAACGAAACTAAAATTCCTGTTACTTTTGAAAATATACCCTACGCAGTGTTCACAGATCCTCCTATTGGTTCTGTAGGAAAAACGGAGCAACAATTAATAGAGGATAGAGTTGAATACAATGTTGTTCAAACCGTTTTTCCAAAAAATTCTAGAGCGCATTTAATGAAACTTAAGCGTGGCATCATGAAATTACTCTATAATAACGAGGATCAAATACTAGGGTGCCACATTATTGGAGAAGGAGCAGATATTTTAATCCATGAAATTGTCCCTCTTATTCATCTACCAAAGGGAATGCAGACTTTTCGAAAGTTAATACACGCACACCCAACTCTCTCTGAACTGTTTAGAAATTTACAAGAACAGATAGGTTTTTTCTAACTTATTCTAAAGTTTAGTAGTATCAAGATTTTCTAATGGAATCCAACCCATTTTTCCACTTTCATTTTCAATACTTGCCCATCCACTTTCTATTTCTTTTATTTTGACAAATTCTCCCTTTGATGCTGAGATCTCAAAAGAATTGTAAGCACGGATGAACTGGAACTCTTCAGATGAATCCTTTACTGGAATAACGAAGGCTTTAGGGGCCCAACCGAAAATTCCATTTTTATTTTTGCAATATAACCATCCTTCCCATTGAGTAGGTTTTTCTTTACCATTAACAATTTCACCTTTTTCAGCTTGAAAAGGAATCAACACATCTGAATGATGAGATTTAATCACTTTTACTTTATTTATCATCGTATTTCTTAATTCAATGAAATTCTTTAATCATTTTTGGAACATCCCAGGGAGTATCCGCGATTAAGGCACCTGCCTTTTGAAGAGCTTTTATCTTACCTTGGGCCGTGCCAAAATCTCCTGAGATAATTGCTCCCGCATGACCCATTCTTTTCCCTTCTGGAGCGCTTTTTCCTGCAATATATGCTATTACGGGTTTAGAAACGTGCTCTTTGATGTATTCTGCAGTTTTTTCTTCCTCGTCACTTCCAATTTCTCCTATAAGAACAATGGTTTTAGTTATTGGATCCTCTGAGTAATACGCTACAGCTTCTTGCATAGGTGTTCCCCTCACAGGGTCTCCGCCTATCCCTATGTATGCTGAAACACCGATATTTTCGTTTCCAACTGCTTTTGTTATCTCATAAGATAAAGTTCCACTTTTTGAAATTATTGCGACATCTCCGTAATGACACATATTACCGGGCATTATTCCTAATTTAATCTTATCAGGAATTAACATTCCTGGACTATTTGGACCGATTAAATTTGAACCTTTTTCCTTGGCTTTCTCAACAAGCTTAATCATATCAAACACGGGAACGTTCTCGGTTATAATAACCGTCATTTTGATCCCCGCATTTAAACTTTCCATGGCTGCTGCTAAAGTAAATCTAGCGGGAACAAAAATAATGCTTGTGTCTGCACTAGTTTCGTGCGTCACTTCTTTTATTCCGTTAAAAATAGGTATACCGTATACCTCTTGGCCCCCCTTTCCTGGGGTCACACCTGCGACAATATTAGTGCCATATTCAACCATTAATTTCGTGTGAAACATCCCTTGCGTTCCCGTGATACCTTGTACAACAACTTTTGAATTTTCGCTAATATACATTTTATTCACTTAACACCTCACCTAATTTTTCTACAGCTTCCATAACGTCTTGAAACGCTTCGATGCCCGTTTCTTTAAGTAAGGCAATTCCTTCTTTCTCTTTGGTTCCAGTTAATCGAATAACCATTGGTGGAGCGTCTGAGAAACTGTTTAAAGCTTCAATAATTGCTTGAGCTACTATATCGCAACGCGTTATCCCTCCAAAAATGTTAACTAAAACCGCTCTTGGTTTTAATTTAAAGATTAACTCTAATGCTTGATATACTCTTTCTTTACTAGCACCCCCCCCAACATCTAAAAAATTCGCAGGTTGTAATCCTAATTCAGATAATACATCTAATAAAGCCATAGTAAGCCCAGCTCCATTTGCTAAGATACCGATATCTCCCGATAATTCAACAAAAGAAAATCCGGCCTGTTTTGAAAGTTTTTCTAGTGCGGTTAATTTTTTTTGCTGCAATTTTTGAACAACTGGTTGCCTAAACGCAGCGTCATCGTCCAAAATCATCTTTCCATCTACGGCTACTATTCCCGAAGGAGTTAATACAAGTGGGTTAATTTCTACAAGTTGTGCCTCTAACTTCAAAGCTATATCCCATAATTTCATGAATATTTGTGAAGCGGTATCAATTTGTTTGCCATTAAATCCCAATTGACGAGCGAATTTACCTGCTAACTCTTCAGATACCCCCTCTTGAAAGGAAAAACTCTCCTTTATTATTGCTTCTGGTGTTATTTTAGCAACCTCTTCAATATCAATTCCCCCTTCTTTACTAGCAATTAGATAAAATTGTCTCCCAGAGGCATCTAAAGCTATAGAACAATAATACTCGTGTTCTATTGTTACTAGTTCTTCAATAAGGATCGCTTCAACCTGAAACCCAGCTATATTCCTATTAAAATACTCATCACACAGCGAAATTGCCTCATTTGCGGATTTAGCAATTTTTATTAACCCCGCTTTTTTTCTGCTTCCAATAGCGATTTGTGATTTAACAATAGCTGGAAATGAAAAACCCTTAACTTTTTCCTTAACATCTTCGCCCCTTAGAATTAACGTATTCTTAACTAAAGGAATATCAAATGTGCTAAAAATTTCCTTACTCTCGTATTCGAGCAATCTTATGATAATAACCTCCTTGAAAGAAAATTTGGTTGAATCTCATAGAGAACAAGATTAAAATCGCTTAGTCGTTAATAAAACTTATTCTAATAATATATAATTTGAAGAAATACTATTTTTTGTGTTTTTTGAGAGGTTATCTTAATATATAATAGAACGAATAAATTAATATCAAGATTAAACTCTGAAAAAAAGATGAAAACTTCAAATAATGATGTGAATCAGGCTCAGCCTGAAGAACCAAGTCTGATAAAGATGATGATGTTTTCAACTGGATATTTTTTGAATACTTTTTTAATGATCGCTTTTAATAATTATGTCTGGACGTTCTATGAAGGAGAGCTTGGTTTAATAAGCATAGTATCTTTATGGCCAATATATATGGCAATTGCAAATACCATATACACAATATGGAGTATGTTGATTAACCCCGTTGTAGGATATCTTACAGATAAACCTTTCAAGTGGACCAAAAAGCGAGGGTTTCATACGCCATGGATTATTATTGGAGGGATTCCTACAATTGTCCTATTTTTCTTCTTATTTACACCTCCCCAAGTATCAGGGATTGAAAGTGTATTGCCCATTCTAATATATTATATAATTATCGTGTTAGTATATGATATGTCGTATTCTCTTCTTCAAACTCATTCTTTTGGTGCTTTTGCCGCACATTTTAGAGGAGATGCAACGCGTAGAAAAGGAGGAATATTGACTCAGATTTTTACATTCATAGCAAATTTCTTAGCAATTACAATCTGGTCACTAGTAATTGATCCTGGGAATCCCGTATCGTTCACAATCGCTGCGTTTATTAGCATCATTGTACTCTTAATCTCATTTGTGGTATTTATACCTGGATCCAAAGAATCTAAAGTGATAAAAGAGAGATTTATCGGAGGGTATAACAACTCGGAAAAAATTTCCTTTTTTAAAACTATGAAAATGGGTATAAAACAGAAAAATTTCATGTTGGCTGTATTCTCTTATCTTACATTCATGATTGGGTTTGGCCTTATGAGCATGAATACTGTCAACTTTGTTGATGATGTTCTACAAGAAGAGCAATACATAAGAAGTATAGGTTCAATTTTAATGCTTTTATCTTCTTTTCTAACAATGCCTATATGGGCTCGCTTAGCTAAAAAAATTGGACATTCGAACACTTATGCTATAGGTTTAGCTTCCTACGGAGTGAGTCTATTATTAAATCTCTTTATTGTGAATGCGTTTCAGTTCTATTTAACAAGCATTTTAAACGGCGTAGCAGGCTCTTTGTTTATGATTATGTTATCGCCCGTTTTGGCTGATTGTTACGATGAAATCGCTGTGAAAACAAAAAAACATCACGAGACTACTTTGCTTGGTATTAGAAATTTTTTCGTTCGCACTTCTGTAATGGTTCAGAGTTTTATAATAGCAATTATTCACGCACTCACATTTTATAACCCAATAAATGCATCTCATCAGCTTAATGCTCTGGTAGGTCTTAGGGTAATTCAAGGATTAATTCCTTTCATTGTTTGCATTGTGGGTGCAATAATCTTTTATAAATGGTATGATCTGAAAGGTACTAAAAAACAAGAAGTTACTCGTAAACTTCGGGAATTAGGTTTATAATGTGTATCGAAATTGTATATGAGAAAATAAACCGATGGTAAAAATTATAGATGATCTGAATTCTTTAAGATTATTAGAAAAACAAATTGATTAAGTAAATTGCTAGAAATACAATAAAGAAAAACAATCCACTAACGAGTAAGGGTTTATTGTATGTTCGATATTTTTCGTTATCGATACATACTAACTTTGCTCGTTTATCTTCTATACGAGTTTTAAAATTTTTGGTCCTACGCCATTCCATTTTACCAATAGCGAGTTTATCATTATATCCCTCTAAAGGGCCAATTTCGCATTTCATAATAATTCCCGAAATGTGTTTTTTTTTTCGAATGATATTAGCCCCAGAAGTGAAATTACCCGCCGAAAAAACCACTAATTTACAATATGGAATAGATTTATTGCCAATTTTAATATCATCTCGAACCTTCATGATTGGCTGAAGAACATGGGGGTGATGAGCAAAAATTAAATCCCATTTGTATTCTTGATTTGCATAAACTTTTCTTTTTTTGGAGTAGAATTTTTTGAGCCATTTAGGTTCTTTTTCTATCCCTGTTAGTAGTGCTTTTGCATCGTCTTGGAATCTAGTTCGAACATACTTTTCATTTTCGAACCCCCAATGAGGATATAAGATGTTAAATCTATAATTTTGTAGAAAACTAAAAATATAATCGTCATCGCCAGTATTTTTCTTATTTTTAGCGATAGGTTTATTATATTTGAAAGTATAGTGCCATGTTTTTTGATTGCTCCATTGTGTAGCACACGATATTAATAGATCGTTGTTATCAGTATGTATAGATGAAACATCCTTTCGTCCGTATACATCGAATATCGGATTTTTCTGAATTGTTCGTAGCGTCTCATCAAACATCTTACTACTAAAGTCTTCACTATGATTATTGCTTAGACTTAATAACCATTTCTTTTCTTTTTTTTCCTTGGGGAAAATTTCTTCTAATTCTTCGAGAATTTTTTCTGTATGGGCTTGTTTTAAAATCGGGCATTTCTCAGAAAATACTCCTTCTAAGTTACCAATTATCATATGAGTGTCCTCAAAAAATTTTTTCACATCAGGATGGAATCTAAGATTATAATCATTCATTTTCATAATATCTCCCACAAACCCTATTTTATATATTGGCTCGGTTATATCATTTATGGAAGTTGTATATTCATCCGCTTGACGCCTAAAAACGTAAGGTCCTGGCAAATAAATCACTCCTTTCTTAATTTTATATCTAAACCCTCTCAGAAATTCCCTCCCAACGCTTAAAAGAAGGATGGCCGCTATAAATGAGAAGAAATAGCCCAAAATTCCAATAAACGAGTTCTCGAAGATGCCAAATATAAATAATAGAGGTAGTAACAACACTACGATTCCCGGCAACGCTAGATGTTTAATAAAATAATAGAAAGTTTCTCCTCCCTCGTAGGGACTAAATCCCATTTTATCAGCTTCTTTAACCTCCCTATCCTCCTCGATTATGTCATCTGGTTCGTCATAAAAACCATTTAATGATTCGCCAGTATCCGTTTTTAAATCTATTTTCACAGTCATTTCCAAACCTCTATTTTCTTAACAAATATCGTTGAATTTATTTTTAATTTTTAGTTGATATCCATTGGATAGGTAGTTATACTTCCAGCTTGCTTAAAAATCTTACTTTTTTGTAAATAGGCAAAAAACCATGAGAAATCTATGAGTATTGAAGAAATGCATAAAATGGGAAAATTATAAAAAACCTAAACCTATTTTTTAGATAATAATATTTTTTAAAGCATGTTCTAATGAAAGTCAATGTGATATATGAGGAAACTCTTCAGATCTCTGTTGTTAAAGCTTTCGAACTCGCAGTGCAATGGTTAAATAGTCAACATAAGGCAAAAATTAAAAAATCTACACCTCCTACTTTCATCGAAGCTAAACAGGGGACTATGATGACGAATACCGGTCACGATCCAAATTGGAAAAAACGTATTCGGATTAATCTATACGATTTAAATAATGGTAAAACTCTGATACGAGTAGAAGCAAGTCCTCTCTCTCGAAATATTTTGAGGGTTGAAAAACTAAAAAAGTCGTGGTTTGACGGTCTATTTTCCCACCTTTTTATGTTACTTAGGACAATAGAAGAATCTACACCTCCAGCGGTTCTTTCAACAAATAAGGACGCTAAATTAATATGTTATAATTGTGGAAATAAGATTGATAAAGAAACCAAAATTTGTCCGAATTGTGGAATTGATGTAGCTTAAAGAGAATATAACTGCTTGTTGTTAACCAAATTTTCTTAAATCTTCTTTAAGTTGATCCCGAAAGTCAGGATGAGCTATTTTTATCAAACTTTGAGCCCGTTGACGAACAGTTTTCCCTCTTAAATCAGCAATTCCATACTCAGTTACAATATAATGCACATCGTTACGAGATGTCGTGACACAAGCTCCCTCATAAAGTTGGGACACTATTCGAGATGTTGTCTTCAGTTTGTTTGTTGATGGAAGTGCGATTATAGACTTTCCCCCTTTAGAAATACTTGAAGCGCGTACAAAATCGACTTGCCCCCCTACCCCAGAGAATTGCTGGTATCCCATAGTATCGGCACAAACTTGCCCATATAAATCTACTTGTATAGCAGAATTGATTGAAATGAGTCTCTCAACTTGGCCAGCTATAGTGATTTTATTAGTATAATCAACGGGGAGCATTACGACATCCGGATTGTTATCAACAAAATCATAAAGTCTTTTGGTCCCCATTAAAAAAGTTGCGGTAAACTTCCCAGGATTAAGATTATTATATTTATTAGTAATAGCGCCCTTTTCGTAAAGATCAACAACACCATCAGAAAACATTTCAGAATGTATACCAAGATCTTTTTTTTCAGTTAGAAATTTTAGTACCGCATCGGGAATTGCGCCAATACCTAATTGGAGATTGGATCTATCTGGTATTAATGAAGCGACATAAGATCCAATCTTTTCTTCTATTTCCGAGATTTTTGGAAGAGGTATCTCAAGTAATTTGTGATTCGTTTCAACAAGAAAATCTATTTGAGTAATATGGATACTAGATCCTTCTGTTCTTGGCATCTGTTTGTTCACCTCAGCTAAAACAATTTTAGCAGACTCTGCCGCTGCCTTGGTGTAGTCAACCGACACCCCAAAACTTAGGTTACCATTTTGATCTGGGGGTGACAGCTGGATCAGAGCAACATCTACGGGTAGGATCTTTTCCTTTAACAATCGGGGTATCTCTGAAAAAAATACAGGTGTATAATCGGACCTTCCTTCATGAATTGATTTTCGAGTCTTAACCCCAGCAAATAACGAGTTATGTTTGAAATGTTTTTCCATTCCCTTTTGACAATACTTCGCCTCACCTAAGGGAACCATATGGACAATCTCTACATTTTCAAGTCGATCTTTTTGTCTTACAAGCTCATTTACTAATATTGTAGGCTCTCCCGCTGCGTGGCCAAAAATAACACGGTTACCCGATTTAATATGTCTAATAACTTCCTCTTTAGATTTTATTTTAATTTTATATTCCTTTTTCCAATCTCCCAATTCCAATATCACCAGATTATTTTGCCTACTATTGATAATTTTATTATAAAGTATAAAAAAAGGTTTTTTAATTATAGAATACCGAAAGTAATTTAACCTAATATGAAAACATCAAATTTTTGAAAATTATGGTAAATATTGATATGAGAAAAGATGATATTTCGATAGTCCTCTGTGGTGCAGCGGGTCAAGGTGTTCAGACCGTAGAAACTTTGCTTACTAAGACTCTGAAGAAATCTGGATTTTTTGTATTTGCAACTCGCGAATATATGAGTAGAGTTAGGGGTGGTGTTAATTCTACAACTATTCGGGTTTCTTCTAAATCAGTACGTGCGTTTGTCGATCGAATTGATATATTGATTCCTCTCAGTGAGGAAGCACTCCCTCATCTAAAAGAGAGGATCTCACCTCAGACACTAATTATCGGAGAGAAAAGGTTTATTGAGGTTCTACCAAACCTCAAAGGCGAAAAAATTGAAATCCCGTTTGAGGAACTGTCTCAACATATTGGGGGCAAAATTTACTCTAATATAATTGCTCTTGGAGCTATTATGCGGCTATTTAAAGCAGATAACAAAGTGCTCCACGGTTTACTTTCTGAAAATTTTAAAAGCAAAGGAGAAACAATTATTGAAAACAATATTAAAGCTGCTAATAAAGGGTATGAGACCGCTGATGACTTATTGAAAAACCATATTTTTAAGGGAGAATTTGAAATTGATAGGGTTCCAGAAGTCGCTAATGATTACATCATAGACGGAAGGCAAGCAATAGGTCTAGGTGCGATTGCTGGAGGATGTAATTTTGCTTGTTTTTATCCGATGGCACCTTCGACGGGAATAGGCACCTTTTTAGCACAACACGCGCTTGAATTCGGTATGATTGTAGATCAGTCAGAAGACGAAATAAGCGTAATCAATAAAGCACTTGGGGCATCTTACGCCGGTGCTCGAGTTTTTATATCAACCGCAGGAGGGGGTTTTTCCTTAATGTCCGAAGGAATCAGTTTGGCAGGTATGACGGAGTTACCACTTGTAGTGGTAGTAGGAATGCGACCTGGCCCCGCAACTGGAATGCCAACTAGAACCTGCCAAGAAGATATCGATCTTGTGTTATACGCTGGAGCCGGATTTTTTCCGAAAGTAATTTTTGCTCCCGGTTCTATTGAAGACGCTTTTAACCTTACTCAAAAAGCCTTTAATATAACTCAAAAATATCACGTACCTGTATTCATTTTACCAGATCAATATCTCATCGACTCCTACTATAATATCAATACTCTAAATATAGACGCTCTCGAAATTAATAAGAACTTAATTAAAACTGATCCAAGCTACGAGAGGTATAGATTTACGGATAGTGGAATCTCTCCCCGAGGCGTTCCAGGTTATGGTAATGGACTCGTCGATGCGGATTCTCACACTCATAACGAATGTGGCGAAATTACTGAGGATCCTATTATACGTAAAAGAACGGTTCAAAAACGATTTAAAAAGTTAGGTCTTCTAAGAAAAGCGGCAATACCACCCGAATTTATTGGAAGTAAAAATTTTAAGTATTTAATTATTAGCTGGGGGAGTAATTATTATTTAATTAAAGAAGCTTTAGAAAAACTTAGCAGAGACGATGTAGCGTTCTTATCCTTCAAACAAATTTATCCCGTTCACAGTAGCGTTTTCGAATATCTTATTAAAGCTGAAGTAAAAATAGCCATCGAACAAAATCCTACTGGTCAATTTGCGAAACTGTTAGAAAATGAAACTCACATCAACATGAATCATAGAATCTTAAAGCACAGTGGATACACCTTCTCTGTTGAAGAAATATTTGAAAAATTAAAAAAAATAATAGAGGGCGATGAAAATATCTAGTAAAAAATTCGATTTGGACGATGTAGAAATATCGTGGTGCCCGGGATGCGGTAATTACAGCGCTTTAAAAGTAATGAAAGAAGCTTTAACAGACTTAGAGATCGAACCGCACGAATTAGTGTTAGTTTCAGGGATTGGACAAGCGGGAAAGTTTCCGCATTTCATAAAAGCTCAAAGCTATAACGGTTTACACGGTCGGTATCTATCTGCAGCATTGGGGATAAAAGCATCTAATCCTGAGCTCATTGTAATAGCAGTAAGCGGTGATGGATGCACGTTAAGTGAAGGAGGCAATCATTTTCTCCATACAATTAGATATAATCCTGATATCGTAAATGTTCTTCACAACAATCAAGTCTACGGTTTAACAAAAGGTCAAGCATCGCCGACGAGTCAATTAGGGTTTAAAACAAAAGTTCAAGTATTTGGTGTTATCAACGAACCTTTCAACGCTCTTGCGGTGGCTATTTCTCTTAACGCGTCCTTCGTAGCAAGAGCTTTTGTAGGTGATATAGACAAGACGAAAGATATATTAAAAGAAGCGATTAACCACAAAGGTTACGCGTTAGTCGATTTATTGTGCCCTTGCGTTACTTTTAATCGCGTAAATACCTTTCAATGGTACAAAGAAAACAGTTTTTACCTTGACGAAGCTCACGATCCCTTAGATCGAATGAAAGCCATGGAATTAGCGTTAGATACTAATAAACTCGCGTTAGGAATCTTGTATAAAAATCCAAGCAGACGCCCGTACAGCGAAAATGTTCGCGTGTATAACGAGGATAAACGCCCTTTATATCAAAGAGATCTAGATAAGAAGAAATTCAACCAATTACTTGAAAGCTTTAAATGAAGTTATTCTAGAAACATTTAAGTTTTACATTCTCTTTTTTTCAATTATTTCAAATTAAGAAATTGGGATAGCGAATTTGAGTCATAAAAAAATTCCTGTAATTTTAGATACCGACATAGGGCTAGATATTGACGACACTTGGGCTTTAGGTTTATTGTTAAAATCTCCAGAATTAGATGTTAAGTTAATTACAACCTCATCTGACAACACACCGTTGAAAGCAAAGCTAGTTGCTAAATTTCTCGAAAGAGTAGATCGAACAGATATTCCTATAGGGATTGGACCTCAAGAAAACAGAAAGAAAGGTTGGTTGTATTCTTGGATCAAAGATTTTGAAATTTCTCGATATTCCGGAACTATTCACGAAAACGGTACGGATGTTCTTTGTTCCGCGATAATAGAATCTCCTGAACCTTTGACACTCATCTCCATTGGACCCTTAGGAACTGTGGCGGGGGCACTTAAAACGAATCCTAAAATTACCAAGAATTCTCGTTTTGTAGGGATGCACGGTAGTATTCGTAACGGATATTGGGGCACAAATACTCCACATCGGGAGTATAATGTGAAAAAGAACATTGAGGCGTGCAGAGAAGTTTTTCAAGCGCCTTGGGAGAAAACCATTACACCGTTGGATACGTGTAGAGATATCGTGCTCTCGGGAGAGCTATTAGAGCGCGTGAAGGAGTGTGATAATATTTCCGTTAATTTAATAAAAGAACATTTTGAGATATGGAAAAAAAATATCATACCTAAATTGATATTGTCAAAAAAAAATAAAACTTCAGTCTTGTTTGACACAGTGGCTATTTATCTAGGTTTTTCCGAGGATTTACTGAATATTGAAGAACTAAAGATTGAAGTCACTGATAGCGGCTTAACTCAAATTAGTGAAGAAGGAACCTTAGTACGTTGCGCAACCTCGTGGAAAGATCTCGAAGGATTTAAAGAACTTCTAGTTGATCGTCTCACAAATTAATGAATTTTACTAATTTGCTAATTAATACTACCTTATACTAACTCCAATTGTTATCTAAGCGTATTTTTTTATAGATTATTAGTAAAATCTTTTTAATCTATATAAGAATATTAAATTCTAATGAGAATCGAAGAATTTGATGTAGTTGTAGTAGGTGCCGGTTTAAGCGGTCTTAGAGCGGCTTTAGAGTTATCGAAAAAATGGAACACCGCGGTTATAAGTAAAGTTTATCCGGTCCGAAGTCATTCAGGAGCGGCTCAAGGGGGAATCAATGCAGCATTGGGTAATTTAGAAGAAAGTAAAAATGATACGCCAGAAGGACACGCGTTTGACACCGTAAAAGGCTCAGATTATCTCGCAGATCAAGATGTAGTAATGTTCATGTGTAAAGAAGCGCCAAAAATTGTTGTAGAGTTTGAAAGTATGGGAGCGCCATTTTCTAGATTGGATTCGGGTCTTATTGCACAACGACCTTTTGGCGGGGCAGGTTTTCCTAGAACTTGTTACGCAGGAGATCGCACCGGACACGCGTTACTCCACACGTTAAACGAACAAAGCGTAAGACACGGAGTAGAGTTTTTTAACGAATATTTTTTGATAGATTTAATTGTCGTCAACGAAAAAATCGTGGGAGTGATTACATTAGATGTAGCGAAAGGCGAAATAGTTATTTTTCGGGCTTCGTACGTTATACTTGCAACAGGGGGATTTGGTAGGATTTTTAAACATTCGACAAATGCCTTAATTAACACTGGAGATGGCGTAGGTGCTGCATTTCGCGCTGGAGTGCCCATGCAAGACGTAGAATTCGTACAATTTCACCCCACTACGCTATTTGGAACCAACATATTAATAACTGAAGGTGCAAGAGGAGAAGGTGGGTATTTGTTTAATACAGAAGGAGAACGATTTATGGCTAAAACCGCTCCAAAAGCGATGGAACTTGCTCCACGAGACATAGTCGCGAGAGCTAACGATATCGAAGTTCTAGAGGGAAGGGGTTTTGAAGACGCGTACGTTCATTTAGACTTAACTCACCTAGGCGCTGACCGTATAAAAGAAAGGTTACCGGGGATAAGAGATATTTCTATCTTCTTTGCGGGGGTAGATCCCATTGAAGAACCAATACCAGTACAACCTGGACAGCATTACTCGATGGGAGGAATCGGCACGAAATTTAAAGGTGTATACGGAGAAACAGATCTTTATGGATTGTATACAATTGGTGAGTGTTCTTGTCTTTCCGTTCACGGTGCGAATCGTTTAGGGGGAAATTCGTTATTGGAAACCTCTGTTTTTGGTCGTTATATTGGAAGAAAGCTATTAGAAATTGGATTAACAAAAAAGATTTCCTTAAGCGATGTAAAAAACGCTGAAGAGATTGCCTTAGAAAATGTTGAAAAACTACTAAAAAGCTGGGATAATAATACAGGCAAAAAACCAGTAGAAATTAAAAATGCCATGGGCGAGACTATGAATAAAAACGTTGGAGTTTTTAGAACTCACGACGATCTTTCAAAAGCATACGATACTCTTGTTAACTTACAAAAAAACTTTTTAAATGTCAAAATTTCTACAGAAGATCGTAAATTCAATTATGGTTTACTTCGAAATTTGGAACTTCGATCGATGTTAGACATTGCGGAAGCTACTGCGTATGCAGCTCTTTGGAGAAAAGAAAGCAGAGGTGGACATTATCGTTGGGACTACGATTCACGAGATGACAACAATTTTCTTAGTCATTCAATGATATATCGCGTAAAAGATGGATTAAATTTAAAAACCAAACCAGTCGTGTTAGGTATATTTGAAGTAAAAGAGAGGAAGTATTAAGTGGAATGTGATTAAAAGTGAATGAAAAGCAAAAATTTTTAGTTTATAGGAATTTAGGAGAAGGATCAGTTCGATACGAGAGATTTGAAGTACCTCTATCGAAAAGTATGAGTATATTAGATGCTCTTTTTTACATACAAGATTATCACGATTCTACTTTCGCTTTCCGTTATGCTTGTAGAGGAGCAATTTGCGGTAGCTGCGGAATGATGATTGATAAAGTTCCAATGCTAGCTTGCAGAACTCAAGTCTCAACGGTTAAAACCGCTAAAAAACCAATAAATCTTCCTGAAGTTGTTTTTGGGGATACATCTGATTGGGACCAGGAAAATGAGATTTTAATCGAACCATTACCAAATATGAAGGTTGCAAAAGATTTAGTCGTAGATATGGAACCGTTCTGGAAGTTTTATAGGGAAGTCGAGCCCTACTTTACAAATGATTGGAACGATGTGGTTCCAGAAACGACGCAATCTCCTAAAGAAATGAAAACAATCGAACGGTTAGTCTATTGCATCCTATGTGGAATATGTTGGATGTGCCCTGTGAACGCAAGAAACATCGATTATCTAGGTCCAGCGCAATTAGCAAAATCGGATAGGTTTATACGAGATTCTAGAGTTGACAGCATAAAACAAGAAAGAGTTGTATCGCGAGTTTTAAAAGATGACGCTGTTCCCGCTTGCGAAAAGCTTTTTGTCTGTAATAGAGTGTGTCCTAAGGGAGTTATGCCCGGAACTGCTATTAAAGATATCAGAGATAATTGGATTGTAGAAAAATGATAAAATAATTTATCAGTTTTTTAAATAGATTTTCTGAAGTATTACAGAGTGAATTACACTATGTCAATTTTTCCAATTTAGCACTATCTTGTGCTCTGAATAAATGATCGGTCTTTGTCCTGCTCTTTTTCCCATTTTTTGCGCTCAGAACGAAGTTTAAATAAATCGATATCTTTATAAATCAGATCCTCAACTTTTGCTGGAATAATTCGCTCAGTTCGATCTTTTTCCGGGGTATAGATAAGAGATTCTCCAAATTCCCCAATATTAGCGAAAAATGAATAAGCATAAATAGATCTCCGTGCATCAAAATGAGTCGCTTTAAAGTCCGCTGTTACTGGTGTAAATGCAGGGTTCAGGATTATATCAATTGGAGGTTCAAAATTTTTTAATTCTACTCTGAGATCCATATCGAGAAAATCCCTACAAATAGCGATTACTATTCTACCATACTCTGTATTACAAATTATTGTTTTCCGAGGCAGATCACTAACTATTATTCCTTCTTTAAAGCGATTTCCCTTTCCAGTGCTAATTGTTGCAGGGATATGTTTTTCTTGTTCCCAGAGAATTCCATCTGGCCCAAAAACCATACTAATGTTTCGTTTTGTTTCTTGGTCATGAAAGGAGCCTGGTATTATATACATCCCATATAATTTGGCTGCATCAGCTAAGTCTTTGATAAATTCAGCATAATTGAGGTCGATAGACATTTCAGGAAAGAGCAAGACGTTAACTGTTTCAGTATTAGCTTTTTCAATAATTTTTTGAACTTTTAATCTTATTTTTTCAATTTCACTTTCTCTAATACTTAGAAGACCAGAGCTATTCATTTCAAACAGTTCATTCATTATATTTCCAGTCTCAGATACTCCTATTTGAGCAATGCCAACTCTGCATTCTCGCTTTTGAACTTTAGGATATTCCTTTAATAAATCTCTATAGACTAATTTATATTTCTTTTCACTCATTCTCTCGATTGTTGAGCGTTTTTCTTCATCGCCAAACTGACGAGCTTCACTTAATCGAGGAGACTCACTACTTTCAAGAGGACAAGAAGGAGCAACTATACCTGTTGTACTTCGTGAGATTGATGGCTCTTTTATAGTATTCAAAGCAGAAAATAAAATTGATTCTTCTTTTTGAACTCTATTTAATCGATCCTGAACTTCCCTCTCCTTATCTTTATAACCCGCTTTTCCAAATAATTCTATAGCAGACTTTAAATACTGTGCTCCTATCCCTAAAAGATTACCTTTTTCTTGAAAATCAGTTTCTTCATCGGCTTTGATTAAGTGCCATGCGGCATCAAAATAAATAGAAGTTGCTTGAGCCCAATCGGCTCCACTTTTAAAACCTCCCTTTTCATAAGAATTTGCTGCTTTATTTAGCGTTAGTTTAACTTTTGGGTATAAATCTGTTTTAACTTTCATTTCGATAGTTTCATCAAATTTGCACCCATATTCAAGAGCTAAGCAAAAAGTTGAATTTGCTGAAGCTAATAATTTTAATTTTGTATCAGTGTAAAGATTACTGGCTTTTGCAAACAAGGCTGCTGCTTCAGAAAATCTAAAGGGATCTAGATACTTTTCAGCAAGCTCCATGTGTTCCCAAGCTCTGCATAGGTAATAAACTGCTTCTAATTCTTCTCTTTCCCTTTTTATTTTGAATAAAATACAGATATCTCTAAGTTGAGAAGAGGCAAGAGCGAATTTTTCTGCTGCTGCAATATGCTCTCCCTGTTTTCCTAAAATCCTTGCCTCTTCAAGGTTTACTCTTGCCAAACAGTGCTTAATTCTAACTCGGGCTATTTTTTCAAATTTTTGAATCCTATCTTTTTCAGATTTTACTTTAGATCGTTTTGTGGATTTTTCTAATTCTCCAATGGCATTCTCAAAAACAATTCCGGTCTTTTTAAAACTCTCGATGGCTTCCTCGTGCTTCTCTAGTTTACTTAGTTGCTCTGCTTCCTCCAGTGATATCCAACCAGAATAATATAAAGCTTCATATAAATATCCTGACAAGTCTTTCAAAATTTCATTAGCCTTCTTATAACATTCCTTTGATTGCACATGATTTTCTCTTATATGAAACGATTTAGCTTCTTCAATAAATTGCCAAGCCTTTACATAATTAAATTTTTTAGTGATTCTATTTTTGAGAAGCTTGTAACTTATCATTTTCAGCGACTTAGTATAAGCTTCTTGAGCTTTTTTATACGCTTCTGCTGACAGTACATAATTACCAAGTCGATCCTCTATACGAGCTAAATATTGATAACTAGCAGCTTCATATGAAAAAAAACTTCTTTCAATACTTTCTTTTATTGTATAAAGAAAGTTTTCTCGTGCTTGCTCAAGAATATCATTTTCTCCTGTTATAATTCCTAATTCCTCGTAAAGTAATCCAAGTCTCATTTTATCCGTAAGCGCACCAGAACGAGACAATATACCAAATTCAATGGTTTTTTTTTGGGCTTCTATCGCATTTTTGAGATTTGAGATTCTATCTTCTTTCTTTTTAGCGATATCAGCTAGGGTTTTATATGCTTTATAAAGAGAACTATAGCCACCAGCTTGAGGAAACCCTCCTTCATACCCCAAACCAAATCTCTCGGCCTCTTTTGCGTATTGGAGCATTTTTTGGGCGTTTTTCTTTTGTTCTATTTTTGAATCTGCGAGAATAGTGAGTTGAGAGTAAGCTAATACAAAACCTTGGTAGAGCCACGATGTAATACTAGCAGATCTACTTCCCTCCATAGCTTCTATTGCGTGTTGGATTCCTTTTTCAGCGTAGGTTTTTCGTTGGGATGGAGTGAAAAAACTCCTCTGAGAAGAATTAGTGTAGTAGAGAGCAGGCACAACGTTATAAATAGAGCGAAAAATACCATTAGATAACTTGTAAATCTGCCCAAATTCTAGACACTCTTTAATATCAGTAAGTATTCTTTTCTGTAGATAATTAACTCTTCTACCATAAAGAGCATAATAATCTATAAGAAAAATGCACATAATTATGTGTGCTTTGCTCCTAGATTTTTTCGCATAATCTAATGCATTTTCAAGTATCAATATTCCCTTATCAAGGTACTGATCTTGTTTTTTTTCATTTTTGATGAACTGATATCCAATGAAACAATACCAACATCCTGTTGCTCCATTTATGATCGCGAGAGCAAGCTGATCATCTGTGCTATCAACAATCTCCATACTTTTCTCGCATTTTAATGCAAAATTTTCTGCGTATTCTCTCCAATATTCATTTTCCTTAAAGTTAATATTTAAAATTTCGTTTAAATTAATCCATACTTCCGTATTAAAAGATTCAGATAAAATCTTAACGTTCCCTATTTTTTTTGCTATCTCCCAAGCCTTTTGAGTAAATTCTCTTCCTTGTTGACCTATCAGCTTAACCTCTCCATAATCGATATTGCAGTATTGGATTAAAAAAATAGCATAAGCTGCCCGAGACAATGTTCTCGCAACACTCTCTTGATCATCTTTGACAGAATAAATCTGACTAGCTTGTATAAAAAGGTTTAATGAAAGACGGAAGGCGTTCTGAATTTGCTCATCAGAAGTTGCCAGTAACCCATTTGAGAACCATACTTCCGCTCCGCATTCTAATTCCTTAGATTTGTTTCCAAGTTGTTTATAAAGTTCCATCCCTTCTTTATAGGTTTTACTAGTAAACTTTAATTGTTCCATATATTCTTCCGCGGTATCTACAGTATCAGCAGCTCGTAAATGAGCATATCCACCATTCCTACAATACTCCGCAGCCCTCTCAATTAGGCTCTCGTCTAAGCATAATTTTGCAGCTTGCTTATATAAATTAGCAGCCTCTATCCAATTGTATATTCTTTCTTCCTCTTGTGCTCTCTCTAAGAATCTCTCTTCTGAACGCATTAGGAACCCATTAAATTATATTTTTTGTTGTATTTCGACTTAAAAGTTAAAATTAATCCCCAATAATGAATAATAAACATTCAGTTCAATTTATAATGTTTTACTATTTCTTAGAAAATATTTTCTCTCAAATTCAAAATATCATAAAGATGCATAGATCGCTCCATTAAGCTTGAATGGAATTAAAGATATCAGAGATAACTTGGTATCAGAAAAATAATATTAAATTTTAAAAATATAAATTTTTTTATCACAATTAATTATTTCCATCGAGGAAGCGTAGGATTCCACATTCCTACATAGAATCCCTCATCGAAATTATCTAAAGTAGCCATATCCTCCTCGGAGATAGTAAAATCAAAGATCTTGCTGTTTTCAATTATGTGAACTTCTGTAGATGATTTTGGAATTTCTATAACATTATGTTGTAAACCCCAACGTATTAGAATTTGAGCACTTGATTTATTATATCTGTTCGCCATATCCATGAGTTTAATATCATTTAGCTTTCTACCTCGAGTTAATGGGCTATATGCTTCTAACCTTATTCCTTTATTGTCGCAGTACTCTTTAAGCTCTTTCAAATAAAGATATGGGCTAAATTCAACTTGATTTACCGCAGGAATTATATCTGTCCCACTTAGTAATTCATCAAGATGATATTGATAAAAATTGCTGACACCAATTGAACGGGCCTTACCCTCTTTAAGAATTGTTTCGAGGGCTTTCCAAGCTTCTCGTCTATAAGTTGGTTCTGGCCAATGTAGCAAATAGAGGTCAACATAGTCTAATCCTAAATTGTTTAGACTTCTATTAAACGCTTTTAATGCCTTCTCGTATTTAAATGAATCAATCCAAAGCTTTGTAGTAATGA
>JAHQWJ010000113.1 GCA_029856125.1 Promethearchaeia archaeon
GCTCATAAAATTTCTTACGAAACTCAACAGTTGTGCGGAGGTATTGCTTTTACAGATAACTTGCGGATTGATAAAGCATTAGAAGTTGCTAAAGTTCAGGAAATAATCGGGGGCGCTCGAAATATACAACTCTATTTGGTTAGCAGAGCTATCAAAGATATGATTTCCCTATTGTAAACGATTAAAAATAAGATATAAATTTGCTCCGAACCCTACTAAATTAAGTAATATAAAAAAGTAGTTATAGGTTTTATACAAAAGAAATCCATGATTATAACCATGGAGCACGCTTATATCAGCATATTCGAATACAGCAATAATAGTAAAAACATTAAGAAGAAAGGCAATAATAAGAGTTTTTAAAATCCTATTTGATTCATCCTGTTGAATTCCGAATCCGTACATAACCTCAAATAAGTAAACTATGGCATGAAAAAATAAAAACCCAATTAAAACTGACAGCTCCCGAGTCATAGAAGGAGAACTTTCGTATTCTGCTAGCATCAGGTAGGTTGTGATAATTAATAAGACTGCGATAATTTCCAGAATTAGATAGCTGACAATAAATACAATTTTACCTACTTTGAATGATTTCATGATTCTCTCAATTATTCATAAAGACGTATTTTTCTTAAATTTACGGATTTGTCTAAATTTCGTGAATAACCGCAAGAAACTAATACTACTTAATTATCAATCTAGTTCTATTAAAGTGATCAAAAATAATTTCAATTATACCTTGAATTAAACAAATTCAAACTTTTTTCTACATTAAGATGATAAATTCTGTTATTAGATGAATTTCTCTATTATAACCGAGATTAGAAATTACAAACATCACGATAGTAGAAAAAATATTTAAATGAATAGTTTTACTTAATTAATGCTAAATTGTCTATAGGACAAGAATTTTAAATCAATAAATAATCAAAAGATTTGAAAATATTATGGGTATGGAGGAAAGTAAAGAAGACCACGAAAGAAGAATTAAAAAAAGATTAGAACAATTACAAGCATTTAACAAGCCAATAGTAATAGACAAGACAATCTTAATAGGAGAAACCGAGATTGAAGCTCAAATAAGAGAGGCGGCGTATTACTTCGCTTTAAAGCGTCCCTCATTTGATGAACTGTGTTGGAGTTTAGCGGAAAAAATTCAGACAAAATATAATTCAAAACCATCGATAGAAGCCATTAGGGAAATAGCAGAAAAAATCTATAATTCTTCAAAAACATATGACGAATTATGCTGGTTGAACGCTGAAATTGACATCTCAGCTAAAAAATAATACAATTATAAATCCTCTCTCTGGTCTTCATAATCTGGTCACATATTCTTTTATTCTATCAAATTCAAATTGAACTTAATTAAAATCATAAATTTTAATTTTATATAAAATACTCAATGAGTGATAATCGTTCTAAGTATATATTACCCAATAATAACTGAAAGATGTGTTAATAACTAATGAATAAAGAACTAATAGGTATGTGTGGGGCATATTGTGGGATATGCGAATGGAAAGTGAAAACTAACTGCTTGGGTTGCCAAACATGTAAAGGAGAAATGTTCTTTGGAGAATGTAGTGTAGCAAAATGCTGTTATGATAAAGGATATCTTCATTGTGGTTTTTGTCCAGATCTACCTTGTCCAGAGCTTCAACAAGCATTCGATCATCCTGAACATGGTGATAATGGTGAAAGATTGGCTAATCTGAAGAACTGGGCCAAGGGGGATGAAACTGTTATAAGATTGAAGTCATTTCCTAAGAAAGTATAGAAATTCATGAAACAAGATAGGAAATAATATAAAATCCTAACTTATTTTGGTATAATAAATACCCCGCAATGGGAAACAAAAGCAGGTATGTATAAAGAAATACACAATATTTCAAAATTAATTTAATAGTACTTTAATATAATGTATTAATTGATCATATTCAATAATTTAAGTTGATTTATATGGTAAAATTATTACGATGTCGTGTATGTGGATTTGTAATTAAGGAAAATAAGTTAAAAGATAACTGTCCTGCATGTGGATATCCTAGTAGTGTATTTGAACCTTATGAAGAAGAAATATCAGAAGAAAGAAAAAGAATACTTAATTTAGATTTACATCCAATTCTAGTTCACTTTCCGGAAGCATCTAGTACAATTATTTTTTTATTAGCATTGATAACTCTTATTGCTCCAACCTTTTTTAGAAGTTATATTTTAGGAACGATTATAATCCTTTCCTTACTTTTACCGTTTTTTACTGTAATAGGAATACTAAGTGGCTTAATTGATGGGAAAGTTCGGTTAAAAAAATTAAAAACTCCACTTTTAATTCGAAAAATAATTATCGGATCGACCTTTGTTATTTTAGCAATTCTTCTAATTTTACCTAGTTATGTATTCGGAAATATTGAAGAGAATTTAATTTATATTTTCATATTAAGTCTTGGATGTCTTATTTGTGGAACATTTCTTGGTCTCATTGGTAAAAAACTTACTAGGACGCTAATCAGAAAGTAGACGAAACCTTTAAGCAATCAACTTAAATTGAGATAAGGGACTTCTAACCGTAAAAGGATTCCCTTAAAAAATATCACCGGATGTGATATAGCTAAACTATATTTTAAAATTTATTGAGGAGTAGGAATGCCTGATGGTTTGGATGGCTCCTGGGCCTATAATACAGATTTCAGCGAGAAATGTATAATCAATTATTCTTCAAATTATTTATATGGATTAAGGATAAAATTTATAACTATAGACCTCAAATTAATCAATTAGCTGGTAATTTTATTATGATTCGAGAAAGAATAATTTGGAAAGTTTTTGGTAAAAAACTCATCAGCTATAAAAAACTTGATGATGGAACGATTGTTGGTAGCGGCTTTTTAAATCCATTGGTAGACAGATTTCGATTAATCACTATGTTTATTGCTCAAGCGAAATTTTATAAAAATTATGATTTAGGCCGATGGCGTGGAAAAAGAGTTGCTAACACTTTTGCTCCACCTGTAGGTAGCAGAGCGATGCTTCGCGCTATGAAGAACGTCTTAAGAGGGCGTATCTTGCGTCATGCTCGTCCGATAGCGATGACTTTTGCGGTTACATATGATTGTCAATGTAAATGCGTTCATTGCAGTGCTGGGAAACATTATAGAACAGATATTCCAGAATTAACTACAGA
>JAHQWJ010000114.1 GCA_029856125.1 Promethearchaeia archaeon
CTATACTTTGGAACTTAAGTGTTTTAAAGCTATGTGTATATCGTTTGTCGGTGCTTTACAAGTTTTATTAATGCATACGAATGCAGTAGCCTTTCCTTCGTATTTGTCAAAAAATTGAACAAAATTAGAAAAATTATCAATTTCAGGATTTAACTTCTCCGTAGGACGAAAAATTAACGATTTGTTAGGTAAAAATTGTTTTCTAATCTCATCTAACATTGAATTTGTGTCTTCATTTCCCGTATCTCCGGCGATAACTAATGAGTACGTTGGACCAACAGCGTAATCCACAGCAACCATCATTAGACTATGCGCAACTGGGTTAGCTCGCACATTTTTGGCAAATACCCTTCCAAGATAATCTGCTTTCTTCTCGTAATTATCGTTACCTGTTAATTGGGCTAGTCTAAGCAAATTTAACATAGCAACTGAATTTCCTGACGGTATAGCTCCGTCATAGGTTTCTTTCTGCCTCGTTAATAACGATTCTGCGTCTTTAGCTGTAAAAAAGAAAGCCCCAATAGAGAAGTCCCAGAATAATTCTAGCTTTTCCTCACTAAGTTCTACCGCTTTTTTGAGATAAAAGGTATCAAAAGTGGCTTCATATAGGTTAATTAAACCCCATATTAAGAATGTATAGTCATCTAGGAAAGCAAGTATATCCGCTCCACCCTCACGATAACGATGTAGTAGTCTTCCATCAGAATTTTTCATTTGATTAAGTATGAAGTTCACTGCTTTTTTGGCTGATCGAATATATTTAGGCTCATTTAGAATGTATCCTGCCTTAGCAAATGCTGCAATCATCAATCCATTCCAGTCGGTCAATATTTTATCGTCTTTATGTGGTCTAATCCTTTTCTCTCTAGTTTCAAATAGTTGTTTTCTGGCAGATTCAAAATCGAAATTTGAAGGATTGGTCGATCCGACTTGTAAATGCAATATGTTTTTTCCTGTTTTTGTTTTAGTTGCCTCATCTAAAAAATTACCATCTACACTAAGATCATAGAGTTTTGAAAAATTTTCTGTCTTATCTGCCCCTAATGTTTCTTTGATTTCCATTTTCGACCAAACATAAAATTTCCCTTCTTCCCCTTCGCTATCGGCATCTTCTGCGCTATAAAAAGCTCCTTCTTTAGATGTCATATCACGCAGGACATAAGTCATTATTTCTTTTGCTGTAGTAGCGTACTCTTCCTTATTTGTTGCCTGGTACGTTTCCAGATAAGCAAGAGTTAATAAAGCCTGATCGTATAGCATTTTTTCGAAATGAGGAACAAGCCAGTCAGAATCCGTAGAGTAACGGTGAAATCCAAATCCTATATGATCGTAGATTCCTCCCATTCGCATTTGTTTTAGCGTTTTTTCGACCATAGCTAATGCGTTCTCGTCTCCAGTTCGCTTCCAATATCGCAATAAAAACAGTAGATTATGCGGCGTAGGAAACTTAGGAGATGTTCCAAATCCTCCGTTCTTCTTATCAAATCTTGCAGAGAGCTGAGAATAGGCGCTATTTAAAACACCCTTTGTTAAACTACTTCCTGGCGATTCTGTATTCACATCTTGTAAGGCAAAGATTATTTTCTCGCTCGACTCTAATAGCTGTTTTCTCTCGTTCTTCCATAAACTATCTATTCGTTTTATTAAATCTATTATACCTATCCTTCCAAAACGGCTTTCCTTTGGAAAATATGTCCCCGCAAAGAATGGTTTTTTATCTGGAGTCATTACAATTGTTAGTGGCCAACCTCCCGAGCCAGTCATAAGTTGGCAGACGGTCATGTAGATTTTGTCTATGTCGGGTCTTTCTTCTCTATCGACTTTAATGGAAACAAATGTTTCGTTCATAAATTTAGCAACTGAGGAGTCCTCAAAGGACTCGTGGGCCATAACATGACACCAGTGACATGTAGAATACCCTATGGATAAAAAAATCGGTTTATCTTCAGATTTAGCCTTATCGAAAGCTTCATCCCCCCAAGGATACCAATTTACGGGATTTTTAGCGTGTTGAAGTAAATATGGACTTTTCTCAGTAATAAGTTTATTATACTTTATACTAGTCTTAGATTCATCTTGTTCTGTATTGTAATCGTTAATAACATTCACCTATTCAAATTAATTGATATGTTCTTCAAACTTATCAATGTAAATAAAATCTTCTATAGCTTTTCTTGGAGGCCTTTGCTTTTCTCCTAGTTTCATTGATTCAGAAAGCACCGGATTAACATCCTTTGAGTGTTTTCCAATAATTATCAAAGTTATTAACCTCATTGCATTTGGAATCCCAAGAATCTCTTTTGCTGAAGTTTCATCAAATCCTGCTATTGGATGAGCAACTAATCCTAATTCAGTAGCACGCAACATAATAAATGCTGTAGCCATGCCTGTGTCAAACAAATAGTATAATCGTTCTCCAATCATGCAATCATTTTCAGGTTTACTGAACACACCTACAATCATTGACGCTTTTTCAGCCCACTTATTACCTCCTGATAACGCGGTAAAAAGCTGTTTTAATACTTGTTTATCGTAAGCAAATAGAAATCGCCATGGCTGCTTATTGCCGCAAGAAGGAGAGATCTTGGCCACTTCTGCAAGATTGTTAATCATATCTTGAGTAATTTTTACTGGTTCTAACGATCTATAAGCTCTCCTTTTTTCGATAGTCTCTTTAACGCTCATGATTGCAGTTTAATTTTTCAATTCTACTAATATTTTCTGTACTTCTTTAGGATGTCCTCCCACAGATACTTTAGGCCAAATATATGCGATCTTTCCATCCGGATTTATTAAAAAGGTACTACGCGCAACACCCATATATTCTTTACCTCTGAAGGACCTCTTACCCCATTTCCCATACGATTTTATAGCATCCTTCTCAAGATCGCTTAAAAGAGTTACTTTAAGATTTTTTTTCTCAATGAATTTTGCATGAGATTCAGGACTATCGGGGCTAATACCGATTACTTCTGCATTTAACTTTTGAAGTTCGGGCAAAATTCCCGTAAAACCTATTGCTTCAGTGGTACAACCAGGTGTATTATCTTTAGGATAAAAGTAAACGATGACGTACTTACCTTTAAAATCCTTAAGACACACTTCTTTATTATCTTTGTCTGGTAGACAAAAATCAGGAGCATTATCTCCAACCTTTAATTCAACTTCATTAACT
>JAHQWJ010000115.1 GCA_029856125.1 Promethearchaeia archaeon
AGTACTATTTACAATTAATAAGAATTAAAATTATATTATGTTATTAAATTCATTCTATGAAGAATAATTAAAAAATTTTATTAAAATACAGCTAAAATGATTAATAATTACACTTCTTTTGTTAAGAAGACGGAGATTTTATGTAATGGTCTATTTTTAGACGAAAAATTGATTGACCATTATAAAAATGAGGGAATCGAAATCTCTTACGGTCGTAAAGGGGGCGCAGGACCGATTGGTGGGAGATATTTTCTTTTTGAGAACCAAGCAATTGTAAATGCTGCTCTGTGGGATGATCCTTCAAAGTCAAATCTTGTTGTTCGGGAAAATGAGAACGGATATTTCTTAATTTATGATGTTAAAAATAAATCCGAGCATAGTAGGTTAAAATTAGTTCAAAATCCAACTTTTTACAATCCGGAGTACGTTACTTCTGACGGAATTCCGATGAAAAAAATTGCTTTAGTTCACGGAATAGACTGTTTATCAAGTACGATTTACCAAAAGTGTGTATATCACGGTTGTGGAGAGGGTTGTAAATTCTGTGCCATCGAATTAAGCTTGGAGAATGGAACAACAATTGAAGAAAAAAATTCAAAGCAAATGTCAGAAGTGATCACAGCTGCGAAAAAGGAGGCAAGATGTAATCATATGACTTTAACGAGTGGTACAGACGAAGCAATTGATAAAGGCGCAATAAGGTATATAGAGCTTTTAGAGGGTGTTAAAGAAAACTTTCCTAAACTTCCCCTTCACATTCAAATTGAACCTTTAGAAGATGTTTCATATATTGACGAATTAAAAGACGCAGGTGCGAATACAATTGGAATCCATCTTGAAGTTCTCGATCAAAATTTAAGAAATACTGTAACTCCAGGCAAATCTCGTATACCCTATGAAGCGTACGAAAAAAATTGGAAGCACGCACTTGATGTTTTTGGTAAAAATCAAGTCTCGTCCTATCTTTTAACTGGTTTTGGTGAATCTCAAGAAGATTTCATTTCAGATGCAGAAAAAGTAATTGCTTCAGGTGTAATTCCATATATCACTCCAGTCAGATCAATTCCTGGTTTAGAGAAGATTTCTACTATCACATCAGATACAATGGTAGAAATATACACAAAAGCAGCAAAACTGATGAAAGAATACGGTATTAATCCTTTGAAAAGTAAGGCGGGGTGCGTTCGATGTGGTGGTTGTTCTGCTATAAACGACGCATACAAAAGCATTTGATTTATTAAATGGGATAGTGCTATCGACTCCCTTCAGTGAATATTTATTTTTGACAATATTTGTATTTGAAGAAATAGCACGCTGTATCTAACAAAGAGTTATTATAATAAGAATTAATACATTTGAATTCTTATCAAAAACTAGGTTAATTAAGTTATAACTATTATAACCCTGTTTTAAATTGTTAGGAAAGAGATATTATTATGACTGAAATTGATGAGAGTAAAACCTTAAAACCGACCAAAACTGAAAGACGCGAAAAATTTACAAATCTATCCGACATAGAAATTAAGCGTTTTTACACTCCAGAAGATATTAAGGATTTTAATTACGATATGGACTTAGGAACGCCCGGTAAATTCCCCTTTACTCGTGGAGCTTACCCTAATATGTATCGAGGGCGGTTATGGACTATGCGGCAATTTGCTGGATTTGGAACGGCTGCCCAAACGAATACAAGATATAAATTCTTATTAGACCACGGAACGACGGGTCTGAGCGTTGCTTTTAGCTTACATACAATTTATGGGTATCAAGCTGACGACGATGAAGCTTTAGGTGAAGTAGGGAAGGAGGGTGTTTCGATTGACACTTTAAAAGACATGGAGACATTGTTTAGTGGAATTGATTTGTCTAAAATTTCAACCTCCATGACGATTAACGCTCCGGCAGCAATACTACTTGCGATGTATATAGTAGCAGCAGAAAAACAAGGACATTCTCCAGATAAATTAAGAGGAACAATTCAAAATGATATCCTAAAGGAATACATTGCCCAAAAATCGTGGGTATTTCCACCTGAACCGTCCATGCGATTAATTATAGATACTATTGAGTATTGTGCAAAGAACGTTCCCCAATGGTATACAATATCAATTTCAGGATATCATATAAGAGAAGCAGGTTCAACCGCAGTCCAAGAACTCGCTTTTACTTTAGCCGACGGTTTTGCGTATGTGGAGGCTGCGATGAAAAGAGGTTTAGATGTTGATGATTTCGCTCCTAGACTTTCTTTTTTCTTTAATTCTCATAATAATTTCTTTGAAGAAGTGTGTAAATATCGAGCAGCGAGGAGAATCTGGGCAAAAAGGCTGAAAAATAAATATGGCGCAAAAAAATCAGAATCAATGAGGTTGCGATTTCACACCCAAACTGCGGGAGTATCGTTAAGTGCTCAAGAGCCAGAAAACAATATTGCTAGAGTTACGATACAGGGCTTAGCAGCAGTTTTAGGAGGAACTCAATCCCTTCATACTAATTCGTTTGACGAGGCACTCTGCTTGCCAACTGAAAAAGCAGTGAAAATCGCTTTACGAACGCAGCAGATCATCGCTCAAGAATCAGGAGCTGCCGATACAGTAGATCCTCTCGCTGGATCTTATTATGTTGAGTGGCTAACAAATAAAATGGAAGAGGAAGCAGAAAGGTATTTTGAAAAGATCGAAGCCTTAGGCGGTGTGATTCCGGCAATTAAAGCAAATTTCTTTCAAAAAGAGATTGCTAATGCATCGTACAAATATCAAAGAGAAGTTGAAGCGAGAGATCGAATTATTGTTGGAGTAAACGATGTTAAATTAAGAGAACCTTGCGCAACGCCCTTATTAAAAATAGACGAAGATGTTGCGAGAGAACAGATTGAAAATTTACAGCGCTTAAGAGATCAAAGGAGTAACGAGAAAGTTCAAGCGAAATTGGACGCTTTAAAAGAAGCAGCAAAGGGTACTGAAAACTTAATGCCATACATAATGGACACAATAAGAGAATATGCCTCAATAGGAGAGGTTATGGCTGCTCTTAAAGATATTTTTGGAGTATATAGAGAAGATTCAATTTTTTAAATGAGGATGTTAAAATGG
>JAHQWJ010000116.1 GCA_029856125.1 Promethearchaeia archaeon
AAGAATTAACGGCATCACAAGAATTTGTTACAGGAGGACGCTGGTATTCAAGTAACCCAGAAGATTATGCTATAGTTGAATCTGTAAGAGATGGCCGTCAGGCAGCTCTGAAAATTCATAATTTTAATTTATTTTAAATTAGCAGGAGATTTAAAAAATAAAAGAGTAACATTGTTAGGACTTGCTTTTAAACCGGGAACAGACGATATGAGACAAGCAGCCAGTATAAGAATCGTCAACGAATTAAGAGAAAGAGGAATAGAAGATATCGTTGGATTCGATCCTAAAGCTATAGAAACAGCAGAGATTGAATTTGGAGATAAGATAAAGTATGCCGATTCGATTGAAGAAGCCCTTAAGGATTCAGAATGCGCTTTTTTAATAACCGAATGGGATGATTTTAAGACATTAAATCCAGATGACTTCAAAAAACATATAAAAGTTCCTAATCTTGTAGATGGAAGAAGACTTTTCGATTACGAAGATTTTAATCGCGCATTACCATTTAGAGCGATAGGTCGGACAGATTTAAAATAAAGTAAAACTAATTTTTTCTTTAGTGTTGTTTTTTCATTTTATCTTTTTATTTGGTATTTATAGAGACAATAATTTTATAGGTAACCTAATATACTAGTAAGAGTAAAAGAGATAAAATAGAAAATATTAAAAAATCGAAACAATGAAACTACTAAACGATTCCGCAGACGATATAAATGGAAGTAAGGTTGTTTTGAAAAAATTATGTGAATATTGTGGAAAACCTTTAAAGCTCTATCAGCGAAATTATGATAGACCCCACAAATTTGTCTTTATCAATATCGCTCAAGAACCACCAAACCACTATTTTTGTTCTAAAAAATGTAAAAACGATTGGATATTTAACCCAAGCAAAACAGCGCGATAGGTCGTGCTAACAAAAAAAAATTGATTTTGTTATAGAACTAAAGTTGATTTTTTTTTGTTGTAAGTTTTTTGTTGTCTAATGTGTCAAATTGTTATCTTTTTTAGTTAAAATTGTTAAGAAATGTAACTATTTATATTTGAAGGTTCATTATAAAAAATTGAACTAACTGCCATTAATTCATCGGGATGTTATTAAATATTTTTAATCAATTTTGATACATCCTTTTTATTTTTCTTGTATTATCTCAATACATTGACATTTTTATCTAAATACGCTCTATCCTACATCTCCGTAAAGAAAAGTTTATTACTATCTTAACATAATTATAATTGTTTTATTTGAAATTGTAATAAAAAATAATAAAAAACTTTAAAAACGAAACAAAATGGATTGATGAAAAATGGTCGATATAAACGATACATTAGATTGTAGAGGAGAAGTCTGTCCTTATCCTGATGTTAAAAGTAAGAGAAAGACTAAAAAGATGGGCTCAGGAGAGGTCCTAAAGATTATTATAGATTACCCTCTTTCCGCGGAGCGAATTCCAGAAACAATGAAATCAATGGGACACGATGTACTGTCTGTAGATAAGACAGCCAATTCTGAATGGGAAATAGTAGTAAAAATCAAATAGACTAGAGGATGAAAAAGATATGGTAGATATTTTAGTTGTATTATTACCTGGATTAATTCTAGGAATAATATTTGGAATTATTTTGCAACGTGGCCGCTTTTGTATGAATTCTGCTTTTAGAGATATCCTTGTATTAAAAGAATTCTCTCTTATAAAGTCTGTAATTCTTGCGATTTTAATCTCTATGCTTGGATTCGCAATAATGGCCTTTGCCGGCATCATAAATTTAAACCCTAAACCATTCGCCCCAGTAGCAAATATTATAGGCGGATTTATTTTTGGTATGGGTATGACGTTGGCTGCAGGATGTGCTAGTGGAACCACATATAGAGTTGGTGAAGGTATGATGGGCTCATTAGTGGCATTACTTGGATACTCAATTGGTGCGTATGTGACAAAATCAGGAGCATGGGCAGAGATTAAAACATTATTACAAACGTATAAAATTAGCGAAGAAGGAACAGGAGCAAGCCTTACTGTATTTGGTTCAGAGCTTACCCCAATACTTATGCTCATAATCGGGATTGCTGGGATTGCTGTAGTATTAATCTTTTGGATATTGCCAATGCTGAAAAAGAGAAAAGCATCTGATAGTAAGATGTTTGATTTTTCTGATATGGGCAAAAAGATTTTCAAAAATGGATGGCCTTGGAGTATTACTGGACTCGCAATTGGAATATTAGCGTTATTTGCTTATGTTTCTTCAGCTGCGACTGGTAGAGATTATGCATTAGGAATTACTAGTGGTTGGTCCAATTGGCTTAAATATTGGACTACTGGTGCTGAATCAGCGTTAACTTGGGAAACTTTCTTAGTAGTTGGAGTTGTAATAGGTGCTTTTATTAGCTCAATGATTGCTGGTGAATTTAAATTAAGAGCCCCAAAAGATGGAAAAAGGATATTGATCCAATTTATCGGTGGATTAGCAATGGGCTTTGGAGCAGTAGTTGCAATGGGATGTAATATAGGAAATACATTAAGCGGAATTCCACTTCTTTCGGTCGGTAGTTTAGTATCAACTGCGTTTATTATATTAGGTGCCTGGTTCTTGGCTTATTTCCTATTTATGAGGAAATAATATAATATATATGGAGTTTAAACTATGGCACGACTAGGAATTCTTTTTTTTGATGGCCCATACCAAACGCAAGCTTCTGAAACAGTAGTGAAACTAGCCAACGCTGCTTTAGATAAAGGTCACGACGTACATATCTTTTGCTACATGGATGCCGTGAATGCGCTCTTAGAAAATCAGAAAAAAATTGAAGGAATTTTTAACATTGAAGAGGGTTTCAAAGAAATCCTAAGCAAGGGAGCTGTGATAAGGTTGTGTAATCTATGCCTTTTGGTGCGCGGAACTATAAAAAACTGTATGAAAAAAGAACACGGCGATGTGAAACGGGCAGGAACGCCAGATCTTGCGAAAATTATAGAAGAAACTGATAGACTCGTGGTAATTTGTTAAGGTGATAAAAAAAATGTCAGAAGGAAAAAATGTGGTTATCCTTTTACGGCAACCTCCTCATGGAACATTGTATCCTGTTGAGGGATTAAGAATGACGGTTGCCGTCAGTGGTGATTTTGAGCCAATTACTATAGCTATCAACGATGGTGTGTTTGCCTTTCTTAAAGACGTAGATAAAACTATGTATTCAATGCACATCGATTTTATCAAAAATATCGATTTAGATATTTTTATTGATAAAAAGTCGCTTGACGAGCGTGGCCTTACAAAGGACGATTTAGTTGAACAGGTTGAAGTTAAAGAACATAGCGAAATATTAAAAATGATTGCGGATTCATCCGTAACCATACCATTCTAGGAGGATTGAATAAAATGGGAAAAAAAGTGTTGTATTTTATAACAAGTGAAGATTTTACAGGTGTAGAGCTTGCAATGGAACATACTGACGACGACGATGTGACAATCCTTTTACTTCAGAATGCGGTCTATTTCGCAAATAAAGCAAACCAATCAGTTTCACAGGCGCTTAATCAAAAAAAAAGGGTAGTTGCTTGTAAGGAGCATATAGATATTCGTGGATTATCCAATTTCATCTCAGATGAAATTAAATTAGTCGCATCTGATGATGTGGTCGATTTAATTTTTGAAAATGAAACGATTATAAATATGTAATATAATTATTTAAAATTAATTTTTTTTTTTTTTTAATTTAATACTAAACAATGGTTTTTGTTAATATCAATATTTGTAAAATAAAGGAAGTAAATTTTTAAGAGTTAATACCCAATAATTTAATATTAGTAAAATGAAGAAATTCAAACTTGACAAAATCAATTTGGAAATATTAAATTCTCTTGTAAAGGATAATAAGATAAATTACTCACAATTAGGAAAAAAATTAGGATTATCACACGTTGCTATTAAGAATAGATTTGAGAGTTTGATAAACAATAACTTTATTAAAACAAACATAGCAGTCAATTTTTCAAAACTTGATTATAAATTAGGATTAATATTAATGGAAGTAGAGACTTCAGTTTTAGAACATCTTTTTGAGATATATCAAAAATGTCCTAGAGTAATTTATTATTTTGAAGTAATGGGTCAATATAATCTGGCACTATTATTTTTTGGTGAAAATGAAAAGACCTTTGAAACAATTCTTAAATCTTGTATGCTATATTCGATAGAGGGGATACATAAATCAAATATTTTAATATATAGATATTCTCCTGAAGATATATTTTTACCATTAAATTTTTCTTTACTTAATCAGGAAAGTGAGGATACCCCATGTGGGACTTGCTGTAACAATTGCGGAGCATTTAAAGAAAATAGATGTGTTGGCTGTCCGGCATCATTTTATTATAAAGGTTCCCTTAAAGTCACAGATTAGATTAAAATTTAATCCAAAGCTTAAAAAACCAATTTTAAACAAGTTGATTTTTATTATGCCTTCTGAAAAAACTCTAAGTGATTACTACGATACTACCGGTCGTGAAGATATTTTAACTGGTGGAATCAAAATGATACCTATCCAGACTCCATTCGGTGAATTTAAAGTCTGGACTAAAAGGATTGGAAATAATCCCACAATCAAAGTACTTCTCCTTCATGGAGGTCCTGGTGCAACCCATGAATTTTTTGAATGCGTTGATAGCTTCTTTCCAGCAGAGGGATTTGAATACTACTATTACGACCAGTTGGGATCCTATTATAGTGACCAACCTACAGAACCCGGCTTATAGGAGACATCTAGATTTGTCGAGGAAGTAGAACAAGTTAGAAAAGCTCTAAAATTAGACAAATCTAACATCTCAGCAACAATCCTAGAGAATCCAATTCCTTCCTTATATATTATTCATAGTTTTGTGTTCATCCACCTTATCTATAAAAAAACAAAAATTATTTTTTTTTGCTTGTTCAGATAACTACTTTTCAAATGTACTCATTAGTATTCCCCCAAGAATTGCTTTATTTTGGGGTTTTGAGCTAGTATCTCCTTCATTTTTATCTTTGGATGGTTATATCTAGCCCTACCTAGAGTATATTCACCCCATTGAATAGCTATTTGGGGACAATAATGGAGACACGCTGTGCACATTTGACATCTATGCTGCCACTCAGGTTTTTCATTTACGAGTTTTATATTATCGACGGGACAGATTTGTTGACAAATTCCACAACCATTACAATTTTCATCTGTATAGTACTTTTCATCCATAGTATTTACTTCTTTTATAAAAGAGTAATAAGAATTCTTCATTGGGTAAATAGAACTTTCCCTTACCTTACCTTTCTGATTATTACGAATTATTTTAGCAATTTTTTCTATCTTTAATTCACCGTTCTTTATTCTCTTATCTCCTTTTTCTTTTGAAGGAACGGGATTCATTCGTTTTGATCCCCATATGTTATTTGAAAAAATTCTTATATTATATGCAGCATCAAGCTCTTTGTTTTTTGGTTTCAATAACTTTATCAGCACCGGCGATACATACTGCTTGGAAAAACCTCCCATAGTAGTAACAGCAAAAATATATTTTGCATTACTTAAATCTATCTTCTCAATAAAATCAGAGACAATTTTAGGGAGAGCCCAAGAATAAACTGGAAAAACAAAGCCAACTTTTTCTGATGTGGCGATTATAGAATCTTGTTTCATTAGACTCGCAATCGGTAGAAGTTCGCAATCATCAAGTTTTTCTTTAAGACATTTGGCCGTATGTAATGAGTTTCCTGTGCCAGAAAAATAATATAGTGTTGTATTGATATTTTGAGTAATTTTTTATCACTTTTTTTTATAATGTTAATAATATAGTGATAGTTTAATTTTTATAATATTGTTAGTGTCAAAATTTTTAAGCATTATAAAATTAGTAAATTAATAATATAACATTGGAATCCCTTTCGTTTCGTTCCTTCATGCTGTGAACAAGGAAAGGTGATATTAAAATGTTAATAAATGAAATTGAGTAAAAAAAATTGGTGGATTCTCTTTGAGTATTGAAATTTTCCTATCTGGTTTTCTCTATCTGTTTATTTTGGTTTTGCAAATTGCGATGGCAGTATTTGGTTACATATTAGAGCCTACACCGAAGCATTATGAATCAGACGATAAACTGCTAAGTTTTAACAATAATCCAAAAAAGTTTCAAATAAGCGTCGTATTAGCGCTCATTGAACATTTTAGCGTCGTTACTCTTCCTATAGTATTGTTTATTGTTTTTAGTTCCTATAACATAATACTTGGAATTGTATGGATGATCTTCCGAATAGCAGAAGGCTTGATCCAAGTCTATATAGAAAAAGACTATTGGAGACTTCTCAATATAGCAAAAAAATACTCAATTAGTAGTGATGCGGAAAAGAATCCGTTGATTGATTCATATCATACAATTCTCAAAGCAAAAAGCTATAGATTTACATTTGCAATGATCTGTTGGTCCATTGGTACTCTTGCATTATCAATCGTGTTAGTTACCTATGTATTAGCGGTACCCCCCTTTATCGGATGGTTAGGAATCGCTGCGAGCATTGGCATTGGTTTAGTTAATGTGGCAAAACTGGTAAAACCTAACTTAAAGGTTTATGACACCGTCTCATCTATCTTTGGCATGTTGTCGATTGTATTTGAACTAATCATCGGAGGATGGCTAATATATTATTCGTTCATCATCCCTTAGCTGATTTTTAGGAAAAAAAAATAAAAAAAAACCTAAATATGGTCTAGAGTTAATACTACTTGTCCCTTTTTCTGCCCGGATTCGATATACCTGTGAGCTTCAGATATCTGTTCCAACGGATAGCGTTTATCTATGACCGTCTTTAATTTTCCAGCTTCAATAAGTTCTTTAAGATAAATTAAATCTTCAGCTCTTTCTTCTAAGAGTCCACTTACTGCTTTCTTGTTACTAAATACTCGAAGAGCCCGTCCCAACCCAAAGGTCGTAAAAACATAGAATCCCTCTTCCGTTAGCATTCTTTTGCTAGCTGAAAACGGACTCTTGCCTATCGTATCAAAAATAATGTCATACTTCTCGTCGCTTTTGGTAAAATCCTCTTTGGTATAATCAATTACTTTATCGGCTCCAAGAGACCTCACTAATTCTAATTTCGGGGTGCTGCATACTCCAGTTACTTTTGCCCCAAAGTACTTGGCAAGTTGGACTCCAAAAGTCCCTACCCCTCCCGATGCGCCAAAGATGAGAACTTTTTGTCCGCTCTGGATCTTACCCATTCTTAAGAAATACAATGCGGTTAAACCCCCATAAGGAATGGCAGTGGCTTCTTCATATGTCATATTAGCGGGTTTTATTGCCACTGCCCCATCTTCAGGCATACATACGTATTCAGCATTAGCTCCCAAATTCATCCCGGTGAATCCAAAAACTTGGTCACCCTTCTTGAATAGATTTACATCTTTACCTACGGATTCAATTTCCCCAGCTAATTCAGTCCCAAGTATTGGTTTCTTTGGTTTTCTGAGTCCAGACGATAATTTTATTAATAACCCAAATCCAGGAGGACCTGTGCAAGCTCTCCCCCAACAGTCGTATAATGTTGCTGTCGTCGCATATACTCTTATCAGTACTTCATTGTCCTTGGGAGTTGGTTTTTCTACCTCCTTGACCTGAAGAACCTCCGGAGGTCCGTATTTTGAGTATACAGCCGCTTTCATAAAAGTTTCATGCTTACCATCAATAGATTCCTCTTTATTTTTAATATTTTGTGTAATTTTTTATCACCTTTTATGTAATTAATTTTAATTCTTTATTTATTCTTAATCAAAAATTCAATAAATTTATTAGAATAATCATTAACTAATTCAAGTGATCCCTCATCTAAATCTCTAATAAAAAATATGAAAATAATTTTAGGAACACTTTACTCAATACATCATTTAATACAAGTAACTATATCGCTCTATTAAGGAAAAAAAAAAATTTTTATTATTTAATTATTCTTTGCCACGAATTAATTTAACCAAAAAAATTACGAGGAAAATTGCTCCGATTGTGACACATATAACGGGAATCGCTTGAGAAACGAGCCCGATAATCAAACCTTCTGCTGTGCTAATAGAATCTAAAAAATCCTGCCAGCTTAAAATAGTGGGCGAAGTCCATCCTAATAACGGCGGTAATACAAACATAGTTATTATAAAAATAACAACCAGAATTATTCCAATACTAAATGCTGTCCATTTTTTCATACAAATCCCTCCGATAATTTATTTATTTTTCCAATATTTTATTTCAAATTAAGATTTTTCATTAAAAAAAAAAAAAATTATTTTACGCTTTTCCAAATCTCTTGAATATTACTGTTCCAATAATTACTATAACTATACTATAAACAGCTAAGACTCCTAAATTAATCCAAATAGTTATGTCTGTCAATGGAACACCATTAAAGATCATTTGTATTGAATTAGTAGAATAATAGATTGGAAAAAATATTCCTATTACTTGTGTAGCTTCTGACATTGGGATCCAAGTACCTAAAAGCATTTGTGGCATGAAAAATATCATTGATACTCCCACAGCAGCTCCAGAGCTTTTTGCGAATGTTGCAGAGATAAGACCAAAACCAACAGATGATAGCGCTAGGAATCCTACAAACGCAAATGCTAATAAAAAGCCCGAAGACCTAATACGAAAGCCTAGTATTAAAGCTAACCCCGTTATAATTGCTACTTGTAAGAGAGATATTAGTATATTAGCGATTACATGACTTCCCATAAATTCTCCGGATGTTGTAGGTGTGGTATTCATTCTGTCGAGTAATCCATCTTTTCGGTAGTCAGTAAACGCCATAGCAACAGTCATGACGATATATACACACGTAAACCCATATATCCCAGGTATCATGAAATCAAAAATACTGACTCCAGGGGTGGAGGTGGGAGTATCTGACAAAGCTAACCCAAATGTTAGAGTTAATATTACAGGCAATAATATCAAAGAGAAAAGATAAGTTGGATCTCGTATCAGTTTTTTAAGTTCCAATTTTAACAGTGCCATAGTTCTTTGTAAATTCATTTTTAAAGCCCCTCCGTAATTCTTCTACCTGTAATTTTTAAAAATACTTTCTCTAAATCTTCTACATTGTGTTTTTCCATTAATTCTTTAGGCGTACCAGTATCGATCAACTCACCAAAATCAATAATAGCAACGTGATCACTAAGAGCTTCTGCTTCCTCGATATAATGGGTTGTCAAAACAATAGTTTTTCCTCTCTCCTTAAGAGAACCGATAAATTCCCAAGTTTTTCGACGTACTCGTGCATCCATACCCACCGTAGGTTCGTCAAGAAATAGAATATCTGGGTCCCCAATTAAGGCCATCAACATATTAATCTGACGCAGCATTCCACCGCTATAACCCTTTGCTTTTCGCTTGCTTTGTTCTGTAAAATCTGTTGCTTCTAAGAGCTCATTGGTTTTCTCTTTTAACACCTTTTTATCTAGTGCATGGAGATTTCCATAAAGTTCAATATTTTCTCGTCCTGAAAGAAACTTATAGATAGCTGCTTGTTGAGGGCAAACACCAATCAATTCTTTGATCTTATTAAGATCATTCCTTACATTATACCCTCCTACATAAATTTCACCGCTCGTCGGTTTTAATAGACCAATCATCATTTTAATAGTCGTAGTCTTCCCCGCACCATTTGGTCCTAATAAACCAAATATTTCACCTTTATTTATCTTAAAAGAAATATCTTGAACGGCCTTTACATCATCGAAATGCTTTTTTAGATTTTGAACCTCAATTGCTATATTGTTAGAACTTCCTTTTTTCAAATCAGATTCTTCTGAAATTGTCATTTTTTCATCACTCATATTTAATTATTTTTTGTTTTATTTATCTTGTACCATAATAATCCATAATTTAACGCTGGACCCGCAATTGTAATTACAAGTGATATGATAAAGAACGCTAAGTTTGGAGCGTTCATCCAATAAATAGGCCACATAATTATCAATACGACGATCCATATCCCCAAAATTACCCAATTAATTTCTTTATATGTTGGGGATTTTTTTGTATCACTCATTTTTATTGTTTTTTTATTTTTTTTTGTTCGGTTTTTTTTTGTTTAAACCTATTTTATATGAAAATTATTGCCCAAAATTAAATTTATCGATAATATCCTATAACCTTGCGCATTATGAATAAATATTCAATTAAAAAAATGTAAAAATACTTGGTCAATTAATCAACTAATCTAAATAATCTAATAACAATAACATTAGACTAAAAAGAAGTTATTTTTTCAAAATTCACTTCTTTTACAAAAATAAAAACAAAGATTATTATATAGAATTAGAAAAAACACTATTTAGGAACTATAGTTATTACTACATTTCCCTTTTTGTGTCCTTTTTCGACATATCTGTGAGCTTCTACTATTTGTTCCAATGGATATTTTTTATCTATAGCTGATTTAACCTTTCCAGTTTCACAGAGTTCTTTGAGAAAAATTAGATTCATTTTTTTATGTTTTATTGGTAATTTTAATAGATTATTTTTTTATTTAAAAATAATCATTTTTTGGCTAAATTTAATACAGATTCGCGTTCTAATAAAAGAAGGTTCACAAATTTGGAAAAAAAATATTCAACGGAAACTTATTGCCTTTAGATAGAAGGAAAGGTAATTTTCCATCGAAATAATCAGAATATAAAATAAAAAACAAACAACCTAAAAAATCAATAAAATCCTCATTTTTATTCTCAAATGAATATATATTGGAACTTAAAATATCAAAATTTTTTCCAATTAGTTGAAATTTGGGAAAACAACCAGCTCTTTTTTTTTCATTTTGTTCTAAGTAATTGATCAAGCCAACAATCATAATACTTTGCTGATAAAAAAATAAAAAAAATTATTTTTTGATTTTAGAAATAAATTCTAGCTTCCTTTATTTTTAGCGCTTAACTTGATTATTCCTCCAGATAATACCCCAAACACAATAGTAAGGGAAATGGCAACAACGAGGAACATCATATTGCTTGGATCGAGTAGTGCGTAAGCAACCCAAACGACTCCTATAGCTGCTCCAAATAACCAGCCAATTACTTCTTTAACATCAACTTCCTTTTTGCTTAACGCAATAAGTCCACCAGATACTGTACCCAACAATATTGTTAGGGAAATAGCTACAACGAGAAACAACATATTTCCTGCTCCGAGAAATGCAAAAGCTATCCAGACGACTGCTATAAGTGCGCCTAAGAGTTCGCCAATTAATGTTTTAGAATTATACAAATTTTTCACTTTTAAAATTATTTTTTTTAATTTAATTTTAAATTAATTCATTAACAATTATATAGATTGGGAATCTAATAAGAGAGACAACAAAAGTGGAAAAAAATTTGTAGTGAATATTAGCTATACTTAACTAAAAGGAATGGATATGCATAGGGAAAGGATGTAACATTAAAATAATCTTTTTAATTGTTGAAGTTCTTCAGAACTGACTTGCTGTGGTGTTTTTATTTGAGCATTCAGAACTTTTGCGAAGACTTTAGCGATCTTCTCAGTATTATTATGATGATAAGAAAATAAAACTAAAAGCGATTTCATTATTATTCTTCCAATCTGCTAGGTTTCGTTATTTTATGGGACAGTTTTATTATTTTTTTATGTAAATTATTTTAAAAAAACAACAGAAATATCCCGATGATTACTTCAAATGAAATCGCCGACAGACCACCTACAATTAATAGGACTCGAAAGCTAGTTTTTGTTTTAAGGTTAGGTTTTTTAAGTCCTATCACATTATCTAAGCCAATTAAAATACTGGCAACAATACCTAACCATCCAATAAAGATGGGTGCCACTCCATAGGTAATTAAAACGATTGAAAATGCAAGATTACCAATGGTCCAAAGGATCATAGCAAATTTGAATCTAGAGCCAATTGCTTTGGTAGTGGTACGAGCTAAATCAATCAACGAACTTTTTTCGGCGCTATCACTACTTGAGTATTTTCCTGCTATTTTGAGAAAACTCCCGTAGTTTTTATCATTAGAGATTAGGATCAAGCCTTCTCCTATTCGACAGATGAGTAGAACAATTCCAAGTATTATGTTATATGGAGGACCAAAAACTAAAAACAGTGTTATAGTAAGAGTAATGACGCTTACATTATGTATGAGCGCCAACACGAGCGTTAGTTGAAATTTTTTTCGATTCTCGTTAATCCTTTGTAGTTCAGCTTCAAAATCACTTATTTCTACTTTATAACCTAATACTGGTTGAATTACGACGTATAAAACTAGTATAAACAGAAAGAGAAAACCAGCTAATTTTATTAGGATAATCAAAGGGAATACTCCACATTGCTGTATTTTTTATGTAAATTATATTGTGTAATTTTTTGTCATCTCTGTTTTAATTTATTTCTAATTATATTTTTTTTATCATAACTGTTTAAAAAAGTTTATTAAAGTATTACCTTAAAATATCCTAAAAATGTCAAAAATAAAACTTAATCATCACATGGATAAAAAAAATATAGCAGATTTTAATTATTCGTTTATTCCTCCTTTTAAATCAGTCGAAACCACTTATTAGGGTTTGTTACTATGTTCCACATTTATGACCACATTTCCCTTCTTGTGCCCTTTGTCAACGTATCTATGAGCTTCTACGATCTCTTCCAACGGTAGAGTTCTATCAATGACTGCTTTTAACTTTCCTGCTTCAATAAGCTCTTTGAGGAAAAATAGTACATCCGTTGACACCTTTGTTGACATCTTAATGTTAAGATAAGTTCCTGTCTTCTTTAGAAACTTTTTACCTTGAGAAGTCGGAATCTTGTCTACTGCATCAAAAATAACGTCATAAGGCTCACCACTTTTGGTGAAATCCTCTTTTGTGTAATCAATTACCTTATCGGCTCCCAGAGATCTCACCATTTCTAAATTAGTTGTACTGCATACTCCGGTAACCTCTGCCCCAAAGGATTTGGCAAGCTGTACCGCAAGGGAACCTGCACTTCCGGAAGCTCCATAGATCAAAACTCTTTGCCCATTCTGGATATTTGCCTTTCTAAGAATACTCAGTACTGTAATTCCCGAAGCGGGAATTGCGGCAGCTTCCTCGTAGGTCATATTAGTCGGTTTTAGAGATATCACACCCCTTTTTGCCACCTTCCCTTCTACAGGTAAAGCAGGCTGACATATATACTCGGCATAAGCACCAAAACTAAAACCGGTGAACGCAAAAACTTGGTCACCTTTCTTAAATACTTCTACATCTTTGCCTACTGCTTCAATTTCCCCAGAGAACTCCATCCCTAGTATAGTTATTCTCTTTGGTCTTTTTAAACCATTATAAAGTTTTGCTGCCTTTGGCTCACCCTTTCGCATGTTCGAATCCCCGTGATGGACTGTTGTTGCATGAATCTTCACGAGTACTTCATTGGCCTTTGGAATAGGTTTTTCTACTTCTTTGAGCTGAAGAACTTCAGGTGATCCGTATTTTTCATATACAATCGCTTTCATAATATTTTTTATCTCCGTTCTTTAAAAAAAATTTATTATTTAATTTAATAAAAAAACAATAGCCATCCTCCCAAGACTACTTCAAAAATCAAGATTAACAGCCCTCCTAAGCTCCACAGGATTTTAACGTTAGGTTTTACTCGAAATATCCCGTTACCGAAGCCATAGAGAATGCTAGCAATAATTCCAAACCATCCAATAATTGATGGTACAACTCCATAAGTAACAAACAGGATTGAGTATGCGAGTGTACCTATGGAGAATAAGATTTGTGCAAATGTGAATCGAGACTCTTTTGTATTAAGAATGCTGCGACCTAAATCAATTAATGTATCTCTTTTAGCACCACTAGTATCTGGGTATTTTATTGCTAGATCGAGGAGTCCCCAGTAGCTTTTTTTATCATAGATTTGGATCAAGGCTTCTCCTATTCGAGAGATAGCCCAAACAATTCCTAGTATTATGTTATATGGGCTAAAAGCAAGAAACAATGTTACAGCAAGAGAAATTATGCTAAAGTGTTCTATGAGGATTAGCACGAAACTAATTTTAAATTTTTTTGGATCGGTGTTAATCTCTTGCAGTTTAGCGTCTGAATTCAAATCACTAAATGTTTTATAGCCAAATTTACCACTTGTAATGTTTGTAATTATAATAAACAGAAAGAGAAAACCAGATAACTTCGCTTCGATAATCAAAAGGAATCCCTCATAGATATTATTACATGTCCTGTTTTATCGCCTGTTTCAACATACCTGTTGGCCTCGGCAGTCTGTTCCAGCGGGTAGCTTCTATCTATGATCGATTTTATCTTTCCCGCTTCAATAAGCTCTTTTATTATTAGTAAAACTTCAAGCTTCGGCTTGACTCCCGTACCCTTTATAACGTTTAGATAGAGTCCTGTCGTCTTTAGAGTCTTTTTAGCTCGTGAAGACGAAATCTTGCCTACTATGTCAAGAATATAATCATAAGTCTCACCGCTTTTTGTGAAATCTTCTTGAGTGTAATCGATGACATGGTCTGCACCAATGGAGCGCAGCATGTCCAATTTATTCGTGCTGTCCACAGCAGTCACTTCAGCCCCATAGTACTTGGCCAGTTGTACCGCAAAAGTACCTACAGTTCCACCCGCACCATTAATCAGAACTTTTTGTCCAATCTGGATATTTCCTTGTCTAATATACTCCAATGCTTCAAGGCCCCCAACAGGAACGGCGGTAGCTTCTTCATAGGTCATATTGGTCGGTTTTATTGCCATTATCGCCTGATCAGATTTTTCAGATTTTTCAGATTTTTCAGGTAGACATATGTACTCAGCCCAAGCACCCATACCGATAAAACCGGTAGCTGCAAAAACTTGGTCACCTTTCTTAAATAGTGTTACATCTTTGCCTACTGATTCAATTTCCCCGGCTAACTCCATCCCTAGTTTAGTTATCCTCGTTGGTCTTCTGAGACCCACATATGCGCGCATGAGGTACCGGAACTTGAGTGCGGTTTTCATTCTTCGCATTTCACAATCCCCAGCTGTTACTGTTGTTGCATGTATTTTTATCAATACTTCATTGTCCTTGGGAGTAGGTTTTTCTACTTCTTTGAGCTGAAGAACATCCGGAGGGCCGTATTTTGTCCATACAATCGCCTTCATAATAAGCCTTATTAGAATACATTCCATATAAATTGATGTCTGGGTTAAGAATGATTATTCTTTTCCATTTTTTTCACTCTTTTTTAATTTTGAACTGAAAAAAGTTATCTATCTAAATTTATATTATTGGAAGTGAAAAATAAAATTTAGAACCCTTGTTCCGACCTTCTGACTCAAACCACATCTTTCCATCATGTAATTCTACAATCTTTTTTGAAATATACAAACCTAATCCAGAACCTTCTGAAAAAACATCAAATCCATTACTTTCTCTAGCTATTTTTCCAAATTTATTAAAAATCGTTATTTTTTCATCTTCTGTAAAACCAATTCCTCTATCTTTTATCGAAATAATAATAGATGTGCCATTTAGTTCTGATTTTATATTGATAATCGTATTATGTGGAGAGTATTTTATGGCGTTACTTAATAAGTTTGATATAACTTCATAAATTTGGTCTTTATTAAATTTAGTTAAAATAAGATTGGCTATGCCTAAATTAATATCTATTTCTCTCGTCTCGGCCAAGGATTGTACTTCATTTACACAGAGTTTAATCAGTAATGATAAATCTTCTTCTTTTGTATGTAGTTCAATTTTGCAAGTTTCTAATTTAGAACTTTCAATAAGTTTATGTATAATACCTTCAAGTCTAACGCAACCTCTTTGAATCCCTTCAATCATATTTAATTGGTCCTGGTTAAGCTTTTTATTCTTTAATTTTATTAGTTCCGCATAACCCTTTATGCTATTTAAAGGAGTTTTTAGCTCGTGGGAAGCTCTGCCAAGGAATTCAGTTTTTAAGTTGCTAACTTCTTGTAATTCCTTATTATGCTCTTCTAATATCCTTTCGGCGTTTTTAATTTTTGTAATATCTTGAGTAATGACTTGAAATAGTGTTTCCTTTTTCAGTCTTACAATAGATGCTAACATTGATACCCAAATAACACTTCCATCTTTTTTGTGGAGTTTTAATTCTTGCGGTTCTGGTATTTCACCTTTAATCAACTTATTAAGGTTATTAAAAACTATTGCACTATGTTCTTTTGAGAAAAGGGGAAATTTTCTGAAGTTTTGTCCAACAAATTCCTCTTTTTTATATCCAAAAATCTTTTCTATATTAGAGTTGCCTTGAATGACAATTCCTTTTGTATTTATTAAGCCAACAGCGTTAGGTGAGTTTTCAAAGAGTGTTCTATATTTTTCTTCTGATTCCTTTAATTTTTGCTCAGCTTCCTTCCTTTTAGCTATGTTTCTAGTGATACCCACAAGACCAAAGGCAATCCCTTTCTCGTTTCGCATAGGATTAACTGTTACTTCGCATGGAATTATTGATCCATTCTTATGATATTGGTCTAATTCTAATCTAAGCACAGGATTATAATTTCTATCTTTAATGTTTTTGGGTGTTATATGTTTTTTTATCAATTTTCCAATTTTCTTTAGTGATTCTGGTGTGAACTTTTCGGTAATAGGACGAGCAATATCTTCCTCAACAGTGTAACCAAGTATCTTTTTAACTGATGGGCTTGTGTATATAGGATTTGTGTTGAGATCATTTGTCCAGATTATATCATTGATATTGTTAGCAAGTAGCTCATATTTTTGCTCGGTTTCTCGTTCTTTTGTAATATCTCGTAAAACTGCAATTAGTTTTATGTTTTCGTTTTGCTTTACAACGGTACCTTTTGCAGATAAATAAACATAGTGACCATCCTTATGTAATGCTCTGTATTCAACTTGTATCGGACCTCCAGATTTTATCAAGTTAGTAAATTTACTAGTTAATTTCGGCAAGTCTTCTGGATGGATGAATTTGAACCCATTTAATCCGATTACCTCTTCGGGTTTATAACCAAGAATACCATAAGCTTGAGGACTCACATAAGTGAAGATTCCATTCATTTCTGATTCTATGATTATATCTTGAATATGATTAATAATTACCTGAAGTTTCTCATTTGAATCTTTAATTTCTTTACTGGAAGATGAATTTGACATAATAATATTTTTTTTATTTATTTTCCTAATCGAGAGCTATAAATTCCGATTTTAATAGTTTAAATAGTAACTCTTTCTTATCTTCATCAATATCCTTAATTTCTTTTCCTTTGCTAAAGTATGTATCAATATAATTCGGGCTCGATATTACCATAGTGAGTATAAGACAATTTTTGAATTGTAATCCGGTTAATGCCTCAGATTTATTGTTTATCAAATCAGTCATATAATCAATGTAATTGTCTATCCCATTATTCTCATGATATATCTTCAGAACATCATCATAACAATCCATATTTAATCCTCTATAAATAGAAATAGATCCTAATTAATTATTTTTTGTACAAAAATATTTGTTACTTGGTAACTTTTGTACAAAAACTCAAATATATAATAATAAATAGCATTAATAAAATTAGGATAAATTCTTTCTGTTCTTATTAATAGAACGAATTCTCATTAGAATTTACTTTTTAAAAAGACATAAATAATTATCGGTAATTCCAACTCCCATATCTTCGACAATATTATCTATAGATTTATCAAAAAAAGATAAATGAAGACAGAAAATAGAATATTAGTTTTACATTAAAAAATCTGGGTTTTCATATTCTGGGTGAGGGTATTTATAGAAACCCTGGCCTGTCTTTACTCCAAAATGTCCTTTATCAATATAATTAGTTTTAAGATATTCATATATTTTAATTGCTTGTTTATTCCCGGAGGTTAATGCATGATCTTCGCGTATTCCAAATCCTACATCTAAACCAATACTATCCATAATCCCGAAAATTCCTATCCCCATTTTCATAGTGCTCATCCAAGATTTATCTAATTGTTGAGGGGTGGTAATTCCATTTGCCACTAACGAAAGTGATTTATTTATCAATCCCAGCAATAATGTATTGATAATATATCCTGGTTGCTCTTTATCAAGAACGATTGGTATTAAACCAATTCTTCTACCAAATTCGATTGTCATATTAAGTACTTCTTTTGATGTGCCAGGGTGTCCCATAATATCTGTATTTTTAGTAATAAATATAGGATTATTGAAGTGAAGCGCCAGAAACCTTTCAGGACGTCCTGTGCTTTCAGCTAATATTGAAGGTCGAAGTGTGGAAGTATTTGTAGTAAAGATTGTGTGTTTAGGGCACAATTTATTAAATTTCTCAAATATTTCCTTTTTTAAAGAAACTATTTCAGGTACAGATTCCGAAAGCAAATCAGCATCCTTTGCCGCATCTGCGGGATCGTTTGTAGTATATATTCTCTTTAGCATTTGATCAGCTTCTTCCCTACTAATTGCTTTTTGTTTTACAATCAAATCAGTTCGTTTATGTATATCAGCCCACACTAAATCATTTTTCGCGGGATTTCTTATAAAAATACTAACTTGGTATCCATGCATCGCTGATTGAATGCCAATTTGGACTCCCATTGTCCCTGATCCTAATATTAAAACTCGTTTTATATCTTCTATCTTCATAATTTACTTTTGTTTTTTATTTTCTTGATAACTATTTCGTTTATTTATTCTTATTTTTTAAAACTAAACGTAAAAAAGTTATCTATCTAACGCCCTAATAATTTATAGAATCGTGTCTTTTCTTCATCCGTCATCTTAGTAAGAATGGGTACACCATATTTTGTATGTGGAAAATCCTTAACTTCAGGTGAATGTATAAGTCGTCTAGCGGTAATATTATGAAGGCCCTCTCCATCAATCCCCATGAGTGCTTCTCCAATACCAGGTGGCCATATTGGTTTACTTATCAACATTTTTGTTTTTCTACCTTTTCCAGCATTAGTCAAATCATTATTTAATATTTCTTCATCTTTAAACCGCTTATTTTGACCTTTGAGGTCGTAGATAAAGGATGAGGCATGTGCTATTAATGCCCACTCTACACAAGCATGAAATCCAGGAAGTTCTAGACATTCAGTCGGTATTGATGCTCCTCCGCTGACCTTTCCGTTGTGGATCATAAAATGCCAACCTGCTTTATCACGCCCAGCCAAGAGACGTTTTGGTAAATGTGTATATTCTTCGCTAAATCCCCAATCAGGTTTACTAAGATCTAATTTACCTTGGTTAAGTAGTTCCACACCTGTACTTGCAGCAAATTCACACCACTCTAAAGAACCAAACTCCCACTTCTTGAGTTCATTCATATTTTAACTTCTCTCAAATTAAAAATAATAGTTAATTCTTGTATTTTTTCTAATATTTTAGTATTGATTTGTGTAAAATAAAAATTTTAGGTTTCAATATTATTACTGAGATTTGCTTACATTTTATATTTGAAATAAGCTTATTAAATGCACATCGTAAATTTAAAATTGTAAACATCACTTACTCAACTATAAATCAAATCGAGGATTGAAATGACTTTTAAATATATAATGCCGATTGACGCTAAAGATGTCTCCTTGGAAATGGTTGGTGGAAAAGGAAAGTCATTAGCAAGGATGGCATCTGCAGGAATGCAAGTACCAACAGGTTTTTACTTGACGACAGCAGCATATAAGGATTTTGTAGAAAAGAATGATTTACAGAAAACAATCATAAATCTAGCAAAGCCAGAAATCATTGGCAAAACAATATCGTTCGAATCAGCATCAAAACGTATTCAAGAACTAATAAATGGAGTAGAGATCTCCAATGAGATTGTAGATGAGGTACGGCATGCATATGGAGACTTAGATGGACAGGATCCGGCAATAGCCGTGCGTTCTTCGGCCAATGCTGAAGACCTACCAGACTTATCCTTTGCCGGTCAACAGGATACTTATTTGAATGTTCGTGGTGCTAAGGCACTAATAAAAGCTATACGCGATTGTTGGGCATCTCTTTGGACACCACGAGCGATTAGTTACCGACACCAAATGGGGATTGAACAGGATGTGGTCGCCATGGCTGTAGTTGTACAAATTATGGTACCATCAGATGTATCGGGGATCTTATTTACAGCCAATCCCGTGAATGGTGAAAGATCAGAATTCATCATCAATTCAAGCTTTGGTCTGGGTGAAGCGGTAGTAGGAGGACAAGTAACGCCAGATACATATGTAGTAGATCGTAAAACTCAAGCTGTAAAAGAAAGGATAATCGGTCCAAAAGCACAGAAGATTGTTTACAGTGGCAATCAAGGAACAGTATTGCAAGATGTCTCTGAACATGAGCGCAACAAATCGTCTTTATCAGAGGAATTACTAAAGGAATTATCATCAACAGCACTTGAAGTAGAAGAACTCTTTAACGGAGTTCCACAAGATATCGAATGGGCTATATCTGATGAAAAACTATGGATGCTACAATCTCGTCCCATCACAAATCTTCCTCCCCAGCCCATAGAGGTTATTTGGGAACCAACTCCACCAGCAAGGATTCTCGCCCGACGTCAAATCGTAGAAAATATCCCGGATCCTTGTAGCCCCTTATTCGATGAGTTGTATCTTACTGAAGGTCTGGAAACCTCTTCAAAAGGAAAAAAACGAAATAGTTACTTTGTTGGGGGCGGTTCCATGTTCGTAACTGTAAATGGATACGCTTATCAGCGTTTTGACTTCCCTCAGGTTGTAACTATTCAGGATGAAATAGATGAGGCTCTCACAGGAGAAGAAAAAGATAATATAATTAAAAAGATTGAAGAACGATGGGTGGAAGAAATGGCTCAAGCGAAAAAACACGATCCCACGATGGAGCAGCATGACTTGAACTTGTTCTTGGCAGATCTTTCAACAGAGGATTTAAAAGCATATAATGAATGGGCTAAAACAATAGATATTAAAGACATTGCTTATGCGGTGACCATGCCCGAAAGCAAGAATCCAACTTATATCGCCTTTAACAAGACTAAGGCTAATGAAAAGCAAATTAATGGATGGAAGGAAAAGGCGTTGCCCGACCTTCTTGCCACTGTGGAAGAATGGCGAAATCTTGATTATAAAACAGCGTCGGATGAAGAATTATTAAGAGGAATTCGCGAATTGGCTACCGCTGGAGGAATGTATTGGTCAAGTAACGCAAGTCATACTTTTGGTGTTGCGAAATCGACTGACGATCAACTGCAGACATTTTTGCGAGAAAATCTCCCAGATCATAATTTCACTAGTGGACACTTCCTGAGTGGTTTTAAATCGAGAACTTTAGAAGCTAATGAGCATATGTTTAAGATCGCTAAACTTATTCAGGCAAACAAAGAGCTTTTTGAATTGGTAGTCACAACTCCGCCAAAACGACTGATGCAAACACTACAAAACCATCCTAAAAGTGGTCCAGTGATTAAAGCTATTGAAGACTATCTCAATATTTATGGACATTTAGGCTTCAGTTTAGACTTTGTCGAACCTCTTCCGATTGAGGATCCTTCAGGGCTTGTAGGCACCTTAAAAACAATGGTCACTGCTAAAAATTATAATCCAGAAAAACATGGAATTGATGCTACTCGGAAACGTGAACAAGCTATACAGAAGATCGAACAACTTCTCGATGGATTACAGTATTGGCAATTCCGTTATCGCAATTGGTTCACCCATCGTTTTTACTTCATCCGTGAGGAAGTTATGTTTTATTTAACCAGTGGTTGGCCAGTTCTTCGGCTTTTCGCTTTAGAACTTGGACGTCGCCTTGTAGATGTTGGTACAATTACGGCTCCCGATGACGTTTTTTATATGGTTACGGAAGAATTAACCAAAGCCACAAACGCTCGCGAAGAGAACAGAGCGATACCTGAATATCAACAATTAACCTTTGAGCGCAGAGAGTTGAGAGAGGCACGCAAACGATTGCATCCGCCAGGAACCATTCCAGAAGTTGCTAGTAATAATCCCGGTGTAGCATTTAAAGAGACACAAGTAAAGAACGATCCGAATAGTGATATTTTGAGAGGTATTCCAGTTAGTCCTGGAACGGTCACCAGTCCGGCCAGCTTAATTAAATCGCCAGTAGAATTCGATAAAATGCAGCCTGATTCTACTCTGGTATGCCCCATGACCAACCCTGCATGGACGCCACTATTCGCTCATGCAACTGGTTTAGTAACAGATATGGGTGGTATTCTTGGACATGGATCCATCGTTGCGAGGGAATACGGCATCCCTGCCGTTGTAGGGACCGGAACAAGTACTCAACGCATTAAACATGGGCAGACGATTAGAGTTGACGGTGACGCTGGAACTGTCGAGTTAATTCAGGATGAATAATTAAAGGAATCTAGATAAAGAAAACAGTTTTCAAGTCTTTTTTAAAATCATTGATTTATAATTATAGGTAGAAAAACTATGGAAAAAACCAAAATTTTTGATACCAAAGCAGGTAAAATTCAAGGAATTAAAGACGAGGGTATAGAGATATTTAAAGGAATCCCATACACTGAAAGAATCGTAGGAAAGTTACGTTTTAAACCTCCCGTTCCCGCAAAGCGATTTCCAGGAGTATTTTTAGCAACGGAATTTGGGCCAATTTGTCCCCAAATTATCTCTCCAAAATTGATAAGTCCACCGAATCCACAAAGCGAACCCGATTGTCTTAATT
>JAHQWJ010000117.1 GCA_029856125.1 Promethearchaeia archaeon
AGTTCGAGTAAATCATAAATTTGTTTGCAGAGCCTAAACTGTAAATTTCGTACTTAGTTCCCTTCTTTGTCTCACAGAACATTTGAATCATAGGAAATAGATATATTTGTGTAGTGATTTGAGCTTCTTTATCTTTTGAATAGGTTTTATGGTCACTGCTGGCGGAACTTATCGTTTTCTTAATGTTCTTATTCCAATACCCTAATGATGCTTCGCTCTTCGATTCAAGTTCTTTAAAATCGTTAAACCGGATACCTTCGACTTCTTCAATCATTTGATGAAGATCCCGTTCGATTTCTTTTTCATATTTAGTTTGTGCGCTGCTGTGTAGCACTGGAATTCCTGTAACAACAGTTTTAAAAGGAACTGGTAGAGATTGGTATTTATATAAGTTTTTATATCCTCCGCAATCTTTACATTGTTCCTTACTTGTACCAATACCAAAGCAAACACCACACGAATAGGAAAATGGTTTTTCTTCCTTGATTTGCTCTTCACCAGTTAAAACTTGCAACTTTTCTTCGATCTTTCCTGTGCCCTTACATGTCCTACACTTATTTTCAACGTAACCCTTCCCTTTGCAATTTTTACATGGAATAGTTTGGAGCGTTTCGTAGGTTGGTACTATTTCATTTCCCTTCCAGTCGCTTTTATTGACTTTTCCTTTACCCTTAAACGAATAAAATGTTTCCCTAGCTACTTTTGGTGGTAGAACGGTATTTTCATCGGTATTTTTAGTTACTTCCCCCACAGTTTTTTTAATCGCAAAATAAATCGCAGCTTCCTTTTGTGTGTCTTTAACGTATTCTGCTGCACTTATAGCGTCTAATGAGAAAATAGCCCCCTTAGTGCCGAACTGTTTTTCCATCTGTTTTTTATTGCTTCTTACAGCACGCTGCTTCCATTTTTCAAAAATTTCGTCTAAGTTTGGTGATTTAATCCTTATTTCTGGCATTTTAATATCACATTATAATTTTTAACTATTATCTAAAATTATAAAGATATAAAATAGAATAATTTATAATTTTATATAGTAGAAATTAAAATAAATACTAACTAACAATAATGTCAGCAGAAGAACGTCAAGCAGTTGAATATTTTAAGCAATGGATGGAAGGGGGAGGAGGAGGAGGCTTAGCCCAATGGATAGAGCATTTTTTAAATCAGGGTGATGAGGCTAAACTAAGGCAGTTAAAAGAAGTTTATGATAAAATTAAAGCTGTTTTTGGATTTTAGATTCTGTTTTTTTTAGTTTGAACAACAATAGTAAGACTACTGTATAAAATTAGTGATATTTCTTTTGACAACTCTCTTTACTAAAGATTTCTTTATTGTTTTTGATAGAAATTGGGAGAACAAAAAGCAATTGTCATTCAACCTTAATTTTTTCTATCTGAAATCATTTAAGAAAAAAAGTAAATCGTTTTCATACATAAGTAATCCCTTTTTTAGAGGAACTATTGTTTTTGGATTAGATTACCAAGATAAATTTCAACCTGTGAGTTTTTCTAAACTCCAAAATGATGGGAACCCGCAACCTATTAATCCAAGACTGTTTAAAAAATTCTTACTTGATGCTAAAAATAAATTTGTTGCCTTTTCAGATCAAACGCAACCAAACGAATTTAAACCGATAAAAGAAATGTTAGGAAATCTTCAATTTGGAGATAGTAAAATCTTAAACCTTACTTTCTGCAAAACATGTTTAGAAAGTAAGAAATTTACCTTATTGAGCGAAACAACTAAGATAAAATCATTACAAAGCAAATATATTTGCTCAAACTGTGCATTAGACTTAATAGTAAAACAAGCAAGGGTTGCAGGACTTATTTCATCTAATAAACTAAACCCTAAACTTAAGAACTTCTTTAATCATCTAATTTCGAAATTTAAAGATGCGAAAAGGGTTTTGGATTCTTTTAAAGTTGATTTTAATCCAGTAAATAACAAAGAGATGACACTCTACGATGTTGAAAGGAATCCACAAGTAAGTAAGAAATATTTAAATTATAGTGTTGATAGTCTCGAAATTCAGAAGAAATATAAAGATTTACTAAAGGCTCAGAAAATTTTAACCCTTTTACCAATACAAGCAATTTCAATTGAAAAGGGACTCATAAAAGAGCGCTCTAATCAATTAATTATGGCACCCACCTCAGCAGGTAAAACTTTAGTGGGTGAATTGGCAGGAATTTCGAGAATACTTAATGATAAAAGAAAAATGCTTTATTTAGTTCCAATCAGGGCGTTAGCAAGTTTAAGAACTGTAGAATTCGAATCTAAGTATAAACCCCTTAATTTAACAGTTGTAAAGAAGATTGGGGAATCTTTATTAGATAAGAAAGAACCAGAAGATTTAGATTCACTAGAAAAAGCAGATGTAATAATCGCTACCTACGAGGCGATAGATCATATTTTAAGAAGCGGTAATAAAGCTTTTTTAGGTTCCATAGGAACGATAATCATAGATGAAATTCAAACTTTAAGTGATCAAGAACGCGGTTTTATCTTAGACGGATTAATTGCTAGACTGAAGTCTGTGTATAGCGATGCTCAATATTTATATTTAAGTGCTACGATAGGCGAACCAGATTTATTAGCCAAAAAACTAAATTGTATATTGATTAATTATAATAATCGTCCAGTTCCAATCGAACGACATCTAATCCTATGTCTCAACGAATCAATAAAGCTGAGAAATATATCGAGATTAGTACGGGCTGCGTATTTTGAGAAATCTAGTTATGGGTTCAAGGGGCAATCAATTATATTTACGAATTCAAGAAAAAAGTGCGAATCACTTGCAGCTTATCTGCAAAATAAGGATATAAGAACAAAATCATATCATTCAGGATTAACTAATGAGGAAAGATTGGTAATTGAAAATCAATTTCAAAAGCAATCTATAGCAGCCGTTGTTGCTACCGCAGCGTTGGCCGCAGGTGTAGACTTACCTGCAAAACAAGTTATTTTCGAATCGCTTTTGATGGGGATAAATGTTCTAACAGTAGCAGATTTCGAACAGATGTTAGGTCGAGCTGGTAGATTGAAAAAACACGACTTGGGAAGAGCCTATCTCCTTATTGAACCAGGGAAAAATTATTCGTCAAGAAATAAAACTACTGAAGAAAACATTGCGATTACCTTACTTAATGGAAAAATCAAAGATTTTGAGCTACACCCCGATGAAGACAGATCGTTAACAGAACTTCTAGCTTTTATTTCAATGTTTAATGAAGGTGTTAAAAAGGAACTTATTTATAAATTTAATGACGACCTAATTAATGCCAATTATGATTTAGAAGGATTTTTAAATCGATTAATAAGTTATCGCCTTATTCGGCTAAATAACGGGGTTCTATACAAAGCTACTTTTCTAGGTCAATCTGTTGCAAAATCTTTCCTAACTGTTGAGGTGAGCTTGAGCATTATTGAAGAACTAAAGAAAAAAGAAAAAAAGATTAGTGAAATAGTCCTAGATTTAAAAAGTTTAAGAAATGTTTACCTCACTAAAAGAGTCGTTGCTGATTTATCAAAACATAGACCAGCAAAATACTCCTCAAATAATTTCTTCAGCTCAAGCAATCTATCTTTAATGGATGCTAATTATGTAAAAAAAAGAAAAACATTTTCGGATGATTTTATAAAATATGTTGTAAAATGGACAAGAGAAATTTTCAACTGCGACTGTAAAGATAACCCATATTGTGATTGCGGTAGACTGAATTTAGAAAAAATAATCTTGAATTTAAGAATTGAGAATAATTTTTCAATAAAAGAAATTGCTGAATACCTTGAAAGTGAATTGGAAATTATGATTTACAAAGGAGATATTACAGATTATTTAGAAAATTTAATTTACTCTTTTGAGAGCGTCTTAAACATATCTAGGGGCGTAAGTATTATAGATCCTTTATATAACGAGGATCTTTCGGATATTCCAAATATTATAGAAAAGATTAGAAAATGAATATTTTCATCTAAAGTAAAGAAAATTTTGTTATCAATGATAAAAATTTAAGAATGAAATATTATTCGATAATTAAATAATTACTCTATTTAAACTCAGTTCAATATAAAGATTTTAATAAAAAACTTGTAGATATGATTTATACAATCTTTCTTTATCAGAGTCACACGGGATTATTGATATACGATAAAAGTTTTCAAGACACAGATGCTAAAAATACAGAAATGTTCAGTTCTTTTATTTCAGCTATGAAAACATTCGTTTCAGAAATCGTAATTAATGACTCTCTGGATCGATCGAATGAGTTAACAAACATAGAATTGAGCGATTACATCGTTATAATCACATCAATACCCAAAATCCAAATAGATATGGTTTTCGTTGCTGATAAAGAGGATACAAAAGCAATCAACAAATTAATTCCAAAATTAATTAAATTCTTAAATAAATACGAGCAATTATTTCTTAGTTGGGATGGGGATAGAGACGAATTTGGCATATTAGATCACCCATTAACCGAAATAGTATTAGCAAATGTAAGAACGGTTCGAAAATCGTTACTCAAACAACCAGATCAGATACTGAGGTCCATTTGGGCTAATAGGAAACTGTTATCAAAAGAAATAATTGAAAATCTGATTCAAGAACGGGATCTTTTGATATACAAAATTGAGAATACTGTAATTCTCCCAAGAAAAGCAGCTATGGCAAAATCGGTTATAGACCTATCTGAAAAACTCAAAGATGAGATTACTTATCTAAAATACCAAAATGAACTAAAAAGATTGAATAAAGAAATCAAAGATGCGAAGTTTAAGTTGAATTATTATCTTGAGAAGATAAAAGTATCATTAAATGAAGCAATTGAAAACTTAGGTAATAATCCTATCCATTCTGGAGATTTTAAAAACGCTTATCTCAATCTCTACTCTTTTAGTACTAAGTTAAAACTAATTAATGAAAACGGTTGGAAAATATACCGTGATATTGCTAGTCAGCTGATTGATAAAGAAGCTTTAAATGAACACAAATTATCTGAAATCATACAAAAGTTATTAAAAATGAGTTCAAATGTAGAAGATTATTTAGGTTGAGCGATACCGAATTAAATTTTGATTATTTCGTGTGCAACTCGATGATGTCATTCTCTTTTAATTCGTATTCTAATCCTACTTTTTTCTTTTCTTGTCTAGCATCTTTCCGAATTACTATTGCGTGATCGAACGATTCGTAAAAACTACGATGTATTTTTATAGCTACATCTCGTATTGTTGGTTTGTTGGGGCTGGAATCGATGAGGAGAGGTTTTTCAGCGATTATTCCTTTATTCATTGTGTAGACTTTCATTTTTTGTAAGTAAGTTAACACAATTTTTCCAAAATCACCGGGGATTTTTCTCATTTTCGCACTCGTTCCGATAACCAAAGGAAATATAGTTAAATAAGATTTCTCTAATTCGTTGAAAGTATTTTTAGTTAGCGCTAAGTCCCCTTTTGTCCCCAAAATAATAGCTTTTTTATACACTGCTGAGGGATTTAAAGAATCGACAACTTGATCAAGTTCGATCTTACCGAACACTTTAACGATCCCATTTCGTATACCTCCTGCATGAGTTATTTCCCTAATTCTCTCAGTTAATTCTTCAATATTGTTATTTTCTTTAGCTTCACTCGTTAAGTAAAACACTTGAATTTTATTAGAACCTGTCTTTTCAATGGTAACTGGAGGGGGTGGGACATTTATTCGTACATGAGCTTTATGTAATTCCTTTAGAAGTAAAATAATTTGCTCTTTATAATCACGCGATAAATCTACGCAAAAACATATCAAATCGCAAGCTCTTAATTGAGAGATTATTTCTCTACCGTTTCCTATTCCAGTTGAGGCTCCTTGCATTATGCTGGGCATGTCAACGATTTGATAGCGAACTTTTTCGTGCTCATAAATACCAATTTCAGGAACTGGAGTGAATTTTCCAATTTTATCTCTAACTGCGCCTGTTAATAAATTTAGCAGAGAAGTTTTACCAACACCTGGAGAATGATAATCACTTATTAGAATCAGTTGAATTCCTTCTTTTTTTATTGAAAAAGGACTAACTTTTTTACCAGTTGTTTTAATTCGGATTTTTTCCGCTTCTTGTTCTCTTCTAAGTTTAGCTAATCGAGATTTATTTAAAGCAACAATTTTTTCCGTAGCTTTATGTTTAGGGACTAAAGAAATAAATTCCTCTAAACGCGTTATTTTATCATCAATAGATGAGGCATCCAGATATTTCTGATACGCCGCAGACGCTTCTGATCCTATATTTGAACTCATGAAAAATGCCCTTTAAAGAAAAAATTAGAATATGGAGCGAAACCTATCTTCCGTTTTTAATTTCAAGTCTCCTATAATATCGTCGACTCTTCCTTCAAATTTCTTAAAGAACTTCTGTTTTTTCGTAAAAATATCATTCAGAGAATATCTATTAAGAAAAAGCGAGTTTACTTCTTTTAAATGCTTTTTAACTACTTCTGATTCTGTTTCTTTCTCAGTTATAGCAAAAGATATTAATGGTTGCTGATTGGTTTCATCGTTTGGTAAAGCAACTAAATCGCAATAACAAACTAGTTTGAATGAGGCTAAAGAAATTACATTTATATTGTCTCCAAAAACCTCAGAGGTGAAACTTTCGAGTGCAGAGAGGAATCCGGCTCTTAATTCTGGATCTAATCCTACTCCCGTATCGGAATCGTAGTATTTTTTGTTTAATATGTTCCTTACACCTAAATTTATACCAAGCTCCAGAATAGCCATTTTAAAGCGATATTATCCTATGTGTTTAATCCTAACCTTATTAGGTTGTAAGTAATATATATAAGTTTAACTTTATAAAACGAATCGATAATTTGAAATCTTTTTTATTCTAAATTCTTCTCAAAATACAAAATGATTTGTGAGTAGATATTATTCACTAATTTGGCGTTTATAGGCATTATACGTGTTTTGTAGTAAAAAACTAACAGTCATAGGTCCCACTCCTCCTGGATTTGGAGTTATCCATGAACAAGTACCTAAAACTTCCTCGAAATTTACATCTCCTCGAGTCTTTCCATTTACTCTACTTGTGCCTACATCAATAATTACAACGCCTTCCTTAATTTTATCTTTGGTAATGAAATCAGGTTGACCAATAGCTACTACTAAAATATCCGCTTTTTTTATATGGTTTTCTAAGTCTGATGTCGAAGTGTGGCATACTGTTACCGTTGCATTCCTCTTTAAAAACATGAATATTAAAGGTTTTCCCACTAAATTTGATCGGTTAATAATAACAACATGCTTTCCCTTTAATTCTACGTTATAATATTCAAGAAGCGTAATTATACCTTTAGGAGTAGCGGGTACGATTTCCTCGTTGTAATCGAATAATTTTCCTTTATTGATTGGGTGTAGACCATCCACGTCTTTAAGTGGATCGATTTTTTCAATGAATTCAAGAGTAAAGGGTTTAAACTTCACAGGTAAAGGTAATTGTAAGATAATCCCATGAACTGTCGTGTCATTGTTTAACTCACTGATTTTTGTAAATAGTTCTGCTTTTGTACATTCTCTGTTTAACTTAACTAAAGTTGAATCGATCCCGATTTCAGCACAAGTCTTTCTTTTAATAGTAATATACAATTTTGATGCGGGATCGTCTCCTACTAATATTGCTGCTAATTTTGGTTTAATACCCGTTCTTTGATAATCCAAATTAATTTTGTTTTTTAATTCTGAATTCAGTCTTTCTGCTAATTCTTTTCCGTTTAATACTTTTCCCATAATTTTTCTTACTATTTATTATTGAGAGAGAAATTAGATTAACTATAATTTAATTTAGATATTCAAACAAATAAATAACGATTATTATACGCTTATTAAAATGTTGGAGAGGATTTATATTCTTCTCCTTCGAATGAAGAAATAGATTATTCCAATAATTACTGCAATAATTGAAGGAATTATTATTACAAGTAAGAAGTTTAATTCAACCACAAATATATCTTCATTTAACTCTTCTAACGAATCAAAGGTATCTAAGAGTTTAAATGCGTAAAAGGATGCACTGACTGATGATCCTCTTTGATCATTTCCTTCAGCCCAATCACCAAAACCACCATCAAGAAAGTTTTGGTGATTTAAAACCCAATTTACTGTAGTAACTCTATTCAATTCACTCTCATCTATTAGCTCAATACCTTTAACACAATAATAAGTACTACTCAACAGAGTATTATCTGCGAGGAAATCGGGTAAATACCCACCGAAATTTGCAGTGTTATCAGGATCATCGATGTAAAAGGATTTAAAATAATCTAAAGTCTTAGTTTTGTTGACTAGATCATTAACATCTCCTAGTGCATCGACAAGATAAACGGCAAAATAAGTAGTGACTATTGTGGAAGTTAAAGATTGATTTCCTCCATAACCACCATCAGTATTATTACATGACAGAACCCAGGTTTTATGGCCTGCCTGGTTTACAACTGCTTCATCTATTATGGCATAAATATTATATACAACGAAAGTTGAAATCATATTTGCTGTTGTTGATGTATTTGTGGTGCCAAAACCGCCCCCAACTTGATTAGTTTCATTTAAATACTGATAAATATTATTGTGTAGAGTTGAATCTAAAGATGTTCCTAAAGACTCCATTCTGTTAAGAGCGTCTAGATAATATAATAACTTGTATAAATCAATATTTCCATCATTAAACATAGTTTGTATTTGATCTGTCAGAAATTCTTTGAATTCCGGGATATCTACACTTTTAGTTGCCTCAAATAAAACTTCCACAGTATATGCATTGTAATAATCTATAATTTCTATAGCATATGCTGTATCTTGATCAGCTATACCAAAAGTACCATCAGCATTCTGAGTATCGTAAAGAAAACCAATTAAGTGGTTCTGCCGGGTTTTCGCTAATGCTACTGGTGTAATACTACTAAGTAAAGTAATAATGAGTATTAGTCCTAGTGATAAATTCCGTTTGTTTTTCATTAAATACAAACCCCAATCTGGTTTTAACTAAATTTAATTTTTTAAATTAATTAAAATTAACGATATTTTGAGTTTATAGTTGGATTATCATACAAATTACGATAAAATTAAAAATTTGAAAGCAAAATAGTATTGCTAAAATATTTCACTTATGTTTTTGTACAAAGCAGCGCTGTTAGTTTTAAATTCTTCATAGGTAACGAATAAACTTTGAAACGAGGGAAGTGATCCAAGAATACTAGCACCATTGAAGATCGCAAATTGAAGATTTTCGGGTACAAAAAACCTTACAACCTCATCAGAATCCTCATAAAATCCAGAAAATTCCAATGCAGGAGGAGATTGTTTTATTATTTCATTCGGTACCTCTGGTAATGTTTTCGATTGAAAGCTCCCCCCACAATAAGGACAAAAAATAGATGCTGCATCTTCTATCTTTTTCTTACAATTTGGACAGTAAATATTACCTTTATCCAACTTAGGTTTCTTAGCTAATGTAGTGCTGCCAATTGAAAGTTCTGGCAGGATAATTCTTCCGTTACAAGAAGGACAATATTCTTTACCATCAGTTAGATCTACTAAAACCCCACAATGAGGGCATGTATCTTCTTTCTTTGCACTTCTTTCTTTTAATTTCATTTTTTGCCTTTCGTTTCTCGAGGTTTTTATTTGTTTAGGTTTTGGTATTTTGCCAAGTTGAGGGATAGATTGAACTAGTTCTGAGCGTAATCGTTCTTCGAAGCCAGAATATGATAAATTTCCACCCGAAAGCATAATGTGAGACAAAAGGTCGCTCCAGTAATACTTATCAATTGCTTGAATACTATTAATTACCGCTTGTGGAATATTTAAAATGTTATAACCTAACAAATTTGGTTTGAATAACACTTCGGGAGCTTCATGAAATAGATAGTTAGGAATATTAATATTTGATCCATCTGGCATAGTGAAGCTAAAGTTATCCTCTAAATTGGGTGGATTTTCAGGATCTAAGGCAAAAAAACAGTTTTTTTCTTTTATTACTTGTATAATCTCATCTACCGCACTCGACTCAATATTGATTCCCTCTCGCATCAGTAAATTCTTAAGATGCTGATTAACATCTGTTCCTGCTAATGTTAATTTTTGGACAGCTTGATCTACAATCTCCCCACTTATAATTGGGCATATCCACGATGTACCATCGCCACTCTCTATTACAATTCCAGTTGTTAATCCTACACTAAATAAAGATAATATAGGTGTTGGAATCATTATCAGACTTTTTACTCTATGCGTTTCATACAAAACGCGAGCAATATATTCTTTAGTTTCTTGTTGTAAAAACGGGGGTTCAGTATATAATACTGGATAATTAGAAATATTTTCAATTCGTAGAAGTGTATAGAAGATATAATTCAAAATTTCATAGTAATCATTCCAATCTATAATCGCACCCCTATCTATTGGGTGTTTAATTTTCAGAACACCTCTCATCTTGGAAGCATCATTTCCTACATATATGTTACGGGCGCTAACATCAACCATAACTGCTTTATATTTTTCAGTACCGGTGATTGTTGGGAATACAAATCTTGGGCTTGGTTCTCCAGCGAATCCTATTTTTGTATACGCTGAACCAATGTCTACTATAATTGGTGTTCCGGGGAGAGGTATTGCCATATGTAATCAATTGTAATTTTTAAGATTATATTAGTACAATAATATAATAAAATGATTTTCCCTAATTAAATAATTTTTCCAAAAGAGGACAGATAATTACAATATTATAATAGATGTTTATTGAATCTTATAGTTATTTAAATAGTCCTTCCATGATTGATGTCTCGTAACAACTCCAATTGCTAAGTAATTACTGTGTTTTGAAAACCTATTATAAAAATAAACTATATTTCTTAATCAATTTTGAAGGTTTTTTCGAGTTTCTTTTCGATTTCTTGTAATTCAACTAAGAGGTTTTTATATGTTTTAAGCAAATAGATACCCCATTTGTTCAACTTTACCCAACCTCCCCCTCCAATACCTCCCTTTTTGGTTTCTACAGGCGATTTCCCAGTTCTCTCTTTTATCTTGTGTAAGATATTCCATGCATATTTGTAGGAATAGCCGCATTCTTTCGCTGCTTGAGTTAAAGACTTGGGTTCGTTATCGTTTGTCATATAAATACTTTCAAGAAGATTTGCCCATCCAGAGCCTAAAATATTTTCACGTTGATTATCTTGAAATTCTAACCAAAATTTAATTCCAAATCCAACCTTCTTTTTCAAATTTTCAATATTAGGCTCTTCGTTCAAGTTTTTGCTAGAATGCTTTTCCATATTATTTAATTGGTTTTCTCAATTTTAATTGTTTTTATACGAGTAAAGAGAAAAACATTAAAGTTAAGAGGTGTTTTTTTGTGTAAAATATTTACCCTGAATAATTATGTTTTTTCCTGATTCCAACAGTTCTGTAAAATTAGGTAGAAGTGTTATTAAAGATGTTTATTATTTCGAGGAATCCCCTATGTTAGATTGCAATCAGTTTATACTAGTTGACGACGCTACGGGGGATTTGTCTCTCTTCGATTCTGGCAATGGCATTAGTCTAAAAGGATTAATTGAAGGAATGGAAAATTTAGGTTTACATTATCAAAAAATAACGAAGATTTTTCTAACTCATGAACACGTGGATCATGTTCTTGGTCTTTACCCATTAATCGAATTATTAAAAAACAATCCGCCTACCATTCATGCTTTTGGAGAAACGGCAAAAATATTAAGAGAGGGGGACGAATCAAAAATTTTTCCGGGTAACCTTGGAATCAGTCCAGCTATGTTTGGTTTAGAAATTATACCGATAGACATAGTTGATTTGAAATTAGATGAACTCATTCGAATTGGGTCAAATTTTAGCTTGAAAGTTTTTCATACACCCGGACACTCCCATGGCTCAGTTTGTTATTACGAGGAAACTAAAAAAATTTTGATTCCCGGGGATTTAGTATTTACTGGCGGGAGTTTTGGAAGATACGATTTTCCTGGAGGGTCCTTAGATTCTCTAATCAATTCAATTAAGTTTGTAAATGATCTAGACGTTAAATATCTACTACCGGGTCACATGAACATAAGTGATAGCGGTAATCAGCAAATAGATTATTCTTATAAGATGGTTCAATCAATGAAAAGCTTTTTCTAATTTTTATTAACTTTACGCCTTTACATTAACCTTTTAATACTCTTTAGAATCTTAATTCTCTTACCATTTGGTATTTAATTGATAAGAACATTTTTTAACCTAAACTTCTATATTGAAGTTAATCACCTCATTTTAAATTAAAAAAATAAATCGAATTAAAAATTGTGAATAAAATGCCTGATACACCACCTAAACCGGTAATTCATGTTTATTTAAGGTCTTACCCAAAAGTTATTTTTTTCTGGCCTATGGCACTTGTTTCGTTTGTTCTGTGGCTTCTACAAATGGTTGTTGGCGAACCTGAAGCGGCGTTTGGTAATTTCTGGCTAATCGTATTTTTCGTTAACATGTTTATCGTTGCTTTCGATTTTAGTAGTTCGAAATTTTTCGTGTTAATTATGGTTGTTGTCGTTGTAGTTTTACTGTTGATCTTCTTAGTTCCTGGATTGTTTGCCCCTCCTTCTCCAGGAGGAGGATTTGATCCGGGTTTAACAGCAGAATTTTATTTAGTATGTACTATTATAATGGCGATTGTTTTAGGACTCGTTGTTCTGAGTTCAAGATTTGATTACTGGAAAATTGAAAGAAACGAAATTTATCATAAGACAGGAATATTTTCTTCTGCAGAAAGAATGCCTACAAAAAGCTTAAGAATCAAGAAGGAAATCCCAGATGTGTTTGAATTCTTTATCTTACGCGCAGGATCAATTACACTCATGCCTGGCCACGGAGATGTTATAAATCTTCCGACAGTACTCAATATTAATAAGAAACAGAAGCAGATAGACTATTTATTAAGCCATGTCTCAATAGAACCAGACGAATTGGACGCATAAATCTACAGAAAATAAAATTCAAATTAAAAATCTAATAACTCCGATATTTTTTTTTTTTTTTTTTTAATCATTATATTTAAGAATTTGGCTATATTCTCCTTATTACATATGGCACATCCCCCAATTTTATTGTTCGATTTCGACGGTTGCGTGATCACCCAAAAATCTCTTGAGTATGCTGCTCTAGTTCACCTTAAAAAAAACTTTTATAACTGGAGAAACACCGAATCTCTGAGATTAATTGATATAGCAAGACTTTTTGAGGAAGGCGATTCAAAGAACAAAATCAAGGCTATTATCAATGTTTACAGAGTATTCAAGAATTACATTCCGAGTAGATGGAAAAGAATTTTATTTTTTATAAGGTTTAGGAGGATGTATCCTAAATATGAGAAGTATGAAACTCTAAAACCAAAACTGAGAGAAACTTTAACCGATTTACAAAAAAATGGTGTCAAATTTGGGATTGTGTCAAATACGAGCGGTGAGCGGTTAACATTATTTAGAAATAGACTAAGCTTAGACGAGTATTTCTCTGTTTATGTTTCCCGCGACGATACACCTGTAAGAAAACCTCACGGTCATCCCATTATTATAGCCTTACAACAACTTAAGAAGGAAGTAGGAACTCCAATTGAAAAAAATAGTGTTTATCTAATCGGAGACCTTCCTACAGATATCGAATGTGCTCATAACGCAGGAGTTAAGAGTATTGCATTACTTTCTGGTCATGGTACTAAATTGAGCTTAGAAAAAGCAAATCCAACAATAATCCTTCGGGATATTGAGGATATATTAGAGATTGACCCTTTCAAAAAATTATTATTAGGTTAAACATTATAAATCGTTAATAATGTTTAATTTGGAAGAGTTTGAAAAAGATCAAGTTCTTTATTCCTTAGTTGAGAAGCTCAATAAGTTCCTTGATAAAAATAAGACTGAAAAAGTAAAACTTATCGTTGAACAACTTAATGATTTATTAGAACAGCAAGAATCTGAAATCCAAATAACTTATATTCTTAGCGTATTAGCAGAGCAAGATTTCACACTAATAGGGAAAAATATCTTAAAGAATATAGAGAATTTAACTCGTTCAACTAATTCCAAAACAAAAGTGAATGCTCTCATTATTATAGGATTCGTTATGCTTTCAAATAAAAACGGCATTAAGACTTATTTACCAAACTTTATGGCAAACTTGAATGATAGTGACAGAGATGTTCGAGATAACATACATTATTTTTTACATGAAGTTGCAACCGAACACTCTGATTTAATATGTAATTATAAAAATGATCTAATAGAGGCTCTAGGCGTTGAAAAGAACGAAGAAAATTTAGTCGGTTTAATTCAACTCTTAAAAAAATGTCTCGATTATAGTTTTGAGAATCTATTCGATTTACGAACGATTATTAAATCGCTAATTAACAAATTTTATAGCAGAGAGCAAACGAAAGCGTACTCTGAATTATTATCTTATGTAAAAATTGTTTTTCCATCAGTAAATGATCTGATAAAAGAAGGAATGGATAAAAAAGAGCTCACTAACATAATACAAAATACATTCCTTATGAAAAGAAATATTTTTTTAACGCCTACTTCTGAAATTGAAGGAAAATCAAAGAAGTTCTTAAAAAATTTAAAAAGTTTGAACAGCAAAGACCTTAAAATTTATTTTTATATTAAGAAACAAGAAAAAAAGATTCATATTTATGAGCTGGAAAAAGAAAAATTGGTAGGAGTGTTTCTAAAAAAGGATAACTTGCAGAAGAAACAATTGCTCAAGATATTTTCTCCCATAATTGATACTGAACAGGAATTAAGATTATTTTTAAATACACTGATTAAGTTAGAGTACGTTAAAGGGTTTTATTCAAAACTGGGTTATTTTTACTCTTATAACAACCTAAAATCAGAATTGATTGGAAAATTTCAAGAAAAGGGCATGGTGAATTTAAAAAAATACAATCATTTGCCTCCTGATTTTGTTAGTGGAATTATAAACGATATATCGAATTCAACTAAAAAAGTTTTCCTAATTGGAAAAAATAACGCTGCCTACTACTCTTTGAAAAAAATACAGCAACAAATTAACACACAAGCAGCGAAAAATACTACAATTGACCTCAAATCTTATAGAGATCGCTTATTAGATATTGACTTTATTAAATTAATAAAAAATCTACCAAAAGGTTATTTAAGTCATTTTAGAGCAGGAACTCAATGGTTGACTAATGTAGGGTTACCAAAAGTTAAAAGAGAAGTTGAGAACTCTCGATTAATTGGTTATTATTCAATTCCAATGCTCTCTAAGAAATTAAATATAAAAAAAGTATTGTTAATTCAAATTTTAGAGAGTTTCATAGATACAAGAAGTGGAATATTTGACAAAAACAAAGAAATTTTTTATTATTCGAAATTTCTAAATAAGAAGATCGAAGAAATAAACGCCATAACTATTCAAAAAGAGAGAGAAAGACAGATAAATTTAATAACAAAAAAGTTAAACATCGAAAGAAGTCTCATTCTTACAAAATTAGACGAGAATTTAAAACTAATAGGGGAAGAAATAAAAGGAAAGGATCTGATCAAAATTGACGATTATATTGAGAAAACGGGTATGCCACATAATCTTTTTATCGACTTTATCAATGATTTAGGATTAACCTATTTTAAAAAAGGAGAATTCCTCATTTTTAACGAAGCAAAAATCGAGGAATCAAAAAATGGCATAAAGTCGATGTTGATCGCCAAATCTAAATCTGAGAATTTGATTTATTTAGGAGATATAGATATTACTTCTAGTATCGTTGAGGATTTACTAAAAAATCTACAAAATGATGAAAAAATTAAGGGTGTCTTTCATAATCTTGAAGGAAAGCTAGTTTTTTACACTGAAAAAGGAATAGAAAATTTGATGCTAGAAAATAGTTTTATGTTTTCTTTTAGCGATTTTTTTTACGGGAAAATTCTAGATGATAAGGATATAGAGGTTTTAACATCTATATTTAATAATTTAATAAGTACAAATCAGTTGAAAGGAACTTTTGATAATGAATCGCTAACATTTGCTAGTGCTGATGTAATATTTGCCCAAGATTATAATACAGTTCTATTTGAGTTTGAAAAAATGATAAACGCATATACTAAAACATTCAATACTGAATTTGAAAAATTAAAAAAAATTTTAATAAAACGCGAGGAGATAATCTACCCCCAAGAGATAAAACTTATCCAAGAAAGGATAGACATGATCAACGAAAAATATGTTCGCTGGAGAAGTGGTTTAGAAGCGTTCGTAAGAAAAGCTAGCTCGAGTCTTTTAAAAAAACAAGGTTTTACGCTCAAAAAATATAAATCTCTTTTATTATCAAACGAAAAAAGAGATGATATTAAATTTTTTGAGGAAGATCCTGAAGTTATAGATTTAACCTCAAACTTCAATAGATGGGTTAAGTTATTCAACGAATTAGAGCTTAAATATGGAAATATCATTTTCTACCAGAAAAGAATAATAATCAAAGAGGATAATGAAGAAGATCGTAAAAAATTAGAAGAAATATTGGCTAAATTACATATAGTTTAACACTGAAATAAATAGAGAAAACTATTTCCTGCTCTCTTCAATTTGAGAGATTATATCGTCAATATCTATTTTCTGGTTTGATTTTATTTTATATGTTTTAGGAGAATACTTACCGTTCATCTCTAAAATTCCTTCTTTTTCTAAATAATTAAGAGATCTCCAAATAAAATTAATCTTTGAGCGGTTTGAGGCCTTAATACGATTGCATCTTCTAATACTTTTAGTAGTGACTAAATTGACATTATTATCTATTAGTTTATTTATTGCTTCTAGAGTTTCCCGTAAGTTTCTTGAAAAAAAATCCATAGAATCCTCGCTCACTGAAAAAAGTATTTTACTAATTAGTGTATTAACTTATACTTTTTTATTAATAAAGTTTTTTTCTACTGATATAAAAACGCTGAGATGTGTTCGCATGTAAGAGTCTTAAAAGAAATCAAAAAGGCTAAATAATAAATGATAAATTTTCTAATGACGAAAAACCCTTTTACCACAAAAAACTAAAGCACAATTTAATTCGTCAGCTCGTTTTATAACCATCTCGTCCCTCATAGATCCGCCGGGATTGATTACAGAATTCGCTCCTACATTTATTGCAGCTTCTAAACCATCAGGAAAAGGGAAGAATGAATCCGTTCCCATAACAGAATTCTTCAATTCTTCTTCATGGCCGAATTCTTTTGCTTTTTGTGCTGCTAACTTTACTACATGAACTCGACTTTGCTGGCCAGCACCAATACCAATAGTGTAGACTCCTTTATCGTACATTTGGGCAAAACAAGCAGAATTAGATTTTGTCCACTTAGAAACCTTATATGCAAAGATTAAAGCTTCCTTTTCTTGCTCAGTTACCTGTTTTTTACTCACAACATTCCATTCTTTTATAATAGGTTTATAATCATATTCTTGAACTAAAATTCCACCTAAAACGCCCCTAATTTCGTAATTTTCGTAGATCAAATCTCTGTTGTTTAGTAAATCACCATATTCTAATATTCTCATATTTTTTTTCTGCTTCAATATCTCTAATGCTTCAGCTTCAAATGAAGGAGCCATTAGAACTTCAACGAAAATATTTTCTTTATTCACAATGAAGTCTGCCGCGGCTGCGGTTAATTCTGTGTTTACACCCCATATACCTCCAAAGGCTGAAAGGGGATCTGTCTTAAACGCCATCTTAATAGACATTAATTGATCCGTTTTATCGATCGCAATCCCGTTAGGGCTGGTATGCTTTAAAATCGCAGTAACATGTTCATGTTTATCAAAATCCATTAGCATTTGAATACAAGCATCAATATCTAAGTAATTATTGAACGAAATCTCCTTCCCTCCAAGCTGTTTTAAGTTGTGAAGCCCGTAATTACATGAGAGATTTCTATAATACGCTGCTGCTTGATCCCAGTTTTCACCGTAACGACAATCTTGTATTTTCTCATAAGCATTGAAGATATTGGGTTTCATAACTTGGTCGGGGCTGTAATAACTTTGTAAGTAATTAGAAATAGCTGCATTATAATCGGCCATTATAGCAAACACTTCTTGAGCTAAAGTTGCTCTAGTTTTATCGCTTATCCCCCCTATTTCCGTTAATTCAGTGAGAATTTTGTCGTAATGCTTAGAATTCGCTACCACTACTACATCCGGAAAATTTTTTGCTGCCGCTCTTATCATTGTTGGACCCCCGATATCAATCATTTCTAAAGCGTCAGTTAAAGTGATATCTGGCTTTGTAATGGCCTCCTTGAATTGATATAAATTACACACTACCATATCGATAGGTGGAATGTTGTATTTTATAGCATCCTCAACATCTTTTTCAAGATTCCGTCGATATAGTATACCCCCTTCAATTTTCGGATGGAGCGTTTTTACTCTTCCGTCAAACATCTCTGGAGAGTCAGTGTAATCGGAGATTCTTTCAAACGCTATATTTTTTTCTTTTAAAAGTTTTCCAGTTCCTCCTGTGGAAAGAATTTTAATGCCGAACTTTGTTAATGATCTCACAAAATCAACAATATTCTCTTTATCAAAAACGCTTATGATAGCTCGTTCAATTTTCTTCATTTTTAATCAAATAATTTATTTAGATTATTAATATCAACAAAAGATATATCAAATTATAGTAAAATTCGGTTTTAAGTTAATTAATAGACATTTAATAAAAGATATAACAATGCGTTGGAATTAAAGGATATTTAATACCGGCTTAGTAAATTGTGGGGTTTTGATTCTCTCTGCCCTGAAAAGGATACTATACCAATTTTAGCTTTTTTCATTTCTGCAATACTTTTAGCTCCTGCGTATATCATACCATTCAATAAGCCCTCTTTTAATGAAAGCAAGACGCCATCCATATCTCCGACAAATGGAACATAGTCACTTACGCCTTCAGGAAGCATCTTCGAGCCTTCTGTGTATCGATCTGAAACATATCCGGATGTTCTCGCCTCTTTGGAGCCCATTCCTCGATATATTTTAACTTTTCTCCCTTGGATGGTGTCAACATATCCAGGACTTTCTGTTGAACCAGCGAAAAAGTGTCCCGACATAATTAGGTCAGCACCAGCACTGAAAGCTTTAGGTAAATCTCCAGGATTTTTAAAACCACCATCTGCAACTAAACTAATTTTTGTGCCGTAATCCTCTAGAGCATCAGCAACCTGAGCAGTAGCGAAAAGTGTAGGTGCTCCAACGCCAGTTTGAATTGAAGTTGTGCAAATTGAACCAGAACCCATCCCAACCTTTATACCAATAAATTTATCTTTGTCAAAATCACCTTTTGTAATTAAATGTTCAGCCGCTTCGTAAGTTCCAATATTCCCTAGTACAAAGTCAGAATCTAAAAAATCCATGAGTTTTTTAGTTCCTTTAATATCTGATGTTTTATAGAAATCTGCTACATCTATAAAAAAGATATCGACATAGTTTTCAATTTCTTTTAATAACTTTTGAGCGTGTGTTGATTCTGGAAATTTCGGGGATAAACCTATAGCACATATCAAATGCCCTTCACTATCCATCGAAGCTAAAGGAAACTCTGGTGCTAAATCCTTTTTAGTTATTAAACCTTTCAAGTAACCAGTTTTGTCAATTACAGGTAGTTTTTCCTTTCTCGAATCAAAAAGAATATCAAGCGCTTTTTCTCTTGATGCTCCAGGTTCAATGGAAATTACTTCCTTTGTCATGAAACTCTTTACTTTACCTTTGCTGATTTCATCTTCAGAGAAGGGGATATCTCTTTTCGTGAAAATCCCGCATACTTTATTGTTCCCGTCAACTACCACAATTCCACTTATATTATAGTTTTCCATCATGTATTTTGCTTTTGATATAGGTTCATCTGGTAATATTGTAGCAACATCATCAATAACGAAGGATCTTGCTCTTTTCACTATCCGCACCATTTCTAATTGCCGTTCATAAGGACAGTTACGGTGTAAAACCCCCAGACCTCCCATAAGAGCCATTCTAATCGCCATTAATTCTTCAGTTACTGTATCCATAGCAGCTGAGATAATTGGTAAATGCAATGTATGTGGACCTAATTTGGAAGACATATCAACTTCGGTTGGTTCAAAATTAGTATATCCCGGTTGAATGAGGACATCGTCAAATGTAGCAATTAAATCGTTATAGTGAACTTTCTTTCTGTAGTAATCTGTCATTTTCTTGGGGTGTTAAGTGTGTTTTATTAGTATGGTAGATATAATATTTTTATTACTTTGGATTGTAAATATTAGTAATTAAGTTAGATTTAATTTAAAAGTTTTAAGTATTTAGTTTGAGAGAAATATATAGCGTCTCTTTAAATGAAGGTTGTTAAATAGATTAAGCGAAAAATAAACTTAATTCTTTACATTTGGATCAAATTTTTTCGCGATAAGTTCTTTATTTTAGGGTCGTTTATGTAGGAATTTAACGTATTTATAAATGCAGCTCTATCGATTTTAATGTTTGAAGATTCAATACCACAATAGTTACTAACATGATCGTTAAAGACTTGAGAAGTTACATTTTCTCCTAAACCTTTGATGATATCTCTCTCCTCTATTAAGCATTCTAGAGGGGATAGCAATTCAAAATGACCACTTTTCCAATCCCCCCAAAGCGGAGTGTTAGGCATAATGTTTAAAGTTCGAAAACGGAAGATCGTCGGATTTATCTCTGTGAGCACTCTTGCGGTTCCTTTAACATGGTCTTCGGATAATTTTTTACCTCCTAAGCCTAACATAACATATAAGCTTAGTTTTATACCAGATTTGAGTAACTTCTTTCCAGCTTTAATCATCGATTCTGCGTTTGTTCCTTTCTTCATAATTCGTAAAATTTTGCTACTTCCACTTTCTAATCCCATATACACGATGTCTAATCCAGCTTCGGCTAGTTGTTTTAATTCTTCATCAGTTTTTCTCAAAATATCTAATGATTTTGCATAACAACTTACTCTGGGGACATTTTTCATTCGTAACCTTACATATTCAATTATTTTTACGAGATAATCTGTAGGTGCCGAAGTAGGATTACCACCGGCTAAAAAGACGGGATATCCGTGATAATTTTTTTCAGCATAGAGATCTATATCCTTTAATACATCTTCCAAGGGGCGTATTGCATAATCTTGAGTACTTCCATAAATTCCTTTATAAGTCCCACAAAAGCGACACTGATTCCAATTGCATCCTCCAGTGACAGCAATGAGCACACTGTACGCTTCTACAGGGGGTCTAATTACTATCTGGCTTGGAGGGAGTTTAATAACCATAATAATTCTTATTTATTTGTTATAGAAACATCTATTGTTATTTAAAATAGGTTTGAGTTATTCTAAGCATTTTAAGAATAAAGATTTAATCATAATAATTTAATGCAAAATTGATAAAATTTTTTTTATAGGATTAATTCTAATTGGCATTAGTTTTAATAATAGTTATTTTGTAATAAAATTCGGTATTAATATTGATAGGAACTCATACTCAAGGAAAAAACATACTATTTACATTCAAAACCGTTATAGTTGGTCCTCCGAGTGTTGGTAAAACTTGTCTTTTTAATCGTTTTTGTTTTAATTCCTTTAATTTTGATACATCTCTTACAATTGGGGTAAATTTTCACTCAATAGAACTAAAAATTCGAAATATAGATGAAACGGACAATCCTAAAGAAATACATAATGTTTTAAGCATTTTTGATTTAGGCGGTCAAGAACGTTTCAAAGCACTACTTCCAAAATTTCTTGGTGGAGCAAATGGAGTTTTGTTAGTTTTTGATCTGACTAATAGTAGCTCTTTTGATCAACTAGATTTTTGGTATGATAAATTACTTAAGCACACAGATTGTTTAAACATTCCTAAATATTTAATAGGAAGTAAAAGCGATTTATTGGAAACTGTGCCAGAAAAATACCATGTTCCTGAAGTTAATATAGATAGATTTGTTAAAGAAAAGCAATTTGACGGTTTTTTCAGGACCTCAGCGCTACAGAATCACAATGTTTTGAATGTGTTTAAAGAACTAAATAATTTGATGCT
>JAHQWJ010000118.1 GCA_029856125.1 Promethearchaeia archaeon
TTAGTTCCATTGCCCAATTCGCAGCAATTGACATTTTAAAAACTTCAAGTAGCCATACCATTGATATGGTTAGAAAACTTAAAGAAAGACGCGATTATTCCTATAATAGACTGAGTAAAATTGAAGGAATTACATGCGTTAAGCCTAATGGTGCTTTTTATCTTTTCCCTAAACTAGATTTAGAAGAATTAAAGAAATGGAAAGATGATAAAGAATTAGTTGTTGATTTACTTAAAGAAACCGGAGTTTGTTTGGTCTATGGTTCAGGTTTTGGTGATTATGGAAAAGGACATATGAGATTAACCTTCTTACCGGAAAAAAAAATACTTGAAGAAGTATATAACTTAATTGAGGAGTTCTTAAAGTAATCGACAGAACTAAGTGAAATCATAAACCGTTGTTTTTTTCTTTATATTAGCCAAATAATAGTAATTTTAAAAACTATTAAATTTCTAAAGTCCATGAGATTTATAAAATGTAAAAACTATTAACTTTAAAAGAACAAAAAACCTTTTAGCTATAAAATGAAGTAGTGATCACTGAAAAAAGAGTCAAATATCATGATAATTAGAATAAATTCTGTTGAAAGTACTATTGAAATTTTTTACAAGGACTACATCCATCTTCATGGTTTTTTAAAATTGAATGCTGAGGATCATAGTAATAATAAGCTATATACCATAATAGTTCAGGTCCTTAGCGAACAAACAATATCAGACTACATATTTACGCGCCAAAAATTAAGAAATGTTAAAATGACAGAATACATTGAAGCAGAATTAGAATCAGAACTACAATATGTTATTCAAGGCCGTCCCATCCTCTGCATAGAAAATGATAAGAATACAAAAGAAGTAAAGAGTCATGTAACCAACGTATTCTTTTTAATTGAAGATTTGATGGAAAATAGAACACTCCAACCTCATTTAATGAAAATTTCAGAGGATCAAAGCGACATCCATGAAGATTTGAGATACATTTTCCCTCCTGATGGAATCTTTATGGGTAATTTAGCATCTGAAAAAAAAGTAGAGGTCTATTTTCCCTTCAAATATTTAATGTACCATTTTTTTATTGCAGGTGCTACAGGAATGGGGAAATCAAATTTAAACCAAGTTTTTATAGACGGTTTGCTACAACATAACGCTCAGATAATTCTCGGAGAGAAAGGGACTAAAATCTCCATGCTCGCTATTGACATGCATGATGAGTATGCTTTGGGATGTATTAAATATGGAGTTAATGATATATGTAAAACTTCAGGGTACAACAAAGATCTATTTGGTTCTTGGTTTTACCTCTATCCCAATAAAGGAATACCACCAGCAGAATTAAAGAGCCTAGCAACTCCTTGTCTAGTAAATTATCAAGAGATAACACCAGAAGACCTTTTTACTACAGGTTCTTTTAACGATCTTCAAGCTGGAGCTATTTATTCAGCATATAGGAGTGATCAAGAAAATTACATCGAAAATTTATTAACTGATGGTTATCGTCCTCCAGGAGGGCATGATGAAAAAACTATGGCTGCGATAAGACGAAGAATGCACTGGTTGGAGTATTCTGATATGTTTCAATCTAGTGTCGCAAGCAAACTTCCAGAAATCGTGCTCAAGTTGGAAAAAGGGAATGTAATTATTTTCAATGCGTCAATGATATCCGATTTAGAACAATTCCTTTTTAATAGCATCTTGGCTAGAACATTATTTGATATACGTAAATCGCTAAAATCATCTTCGGATATTGTTACTCTTGAAAAAAAGCTAATCCAGAATTTGCCCAAAAACTTTTATGAAAATTATAAAGCTAATTTGAAAAATGTGTATATTAAAACCGGAACAACAGTTAAAGATCCATCAGAATTACCAATTATTATCTTTACAATAGAAGAAGCTCCAAGTATCTTACGACCTGAAATGATGAGACATAATAATGTATTTAAAGATATTTCGCGCCAAGGAAGAAAATTTAATCTAGGATTAGAAGTGATTTCACAGCAGTATTCACCCATAGATGAGAGCATTTTATCTAATATGAATACCGTAATTAATTTACCCTTACGATCAGAAAAAGAAAAAGCTGTTGCAGCCCAAATGCTTGGAGGAGGCATTCAACGTAGCGATTTAGAATCCTTAACAGGGACTAGGGGGATAGCGTTAATTTCGGGAATTTGGCTTACTAATTTTCAAAAATTAAAAATTCCTCTGTATGATGAATACTTTGAACAATACTCTAAAAGGTTTTATGAAAATTTTGCAAAAAAAGTCGCGTCTTCAGCACCCCCACCTACTTCACTTCCATAACGATTAGATATAAAAAAACTAAGGTGAAAAAAAATATCTTTTAATTTCGAATTAATCTCACTTGAAAAGTCATTTGAAAAAAGACCTGAAATATCTATTGACGATGACGTTCAAAAATTTAAAGAATATATTCAAGAAAGAAGAGCTAAGTGGACTGAAGAGGAGAAGATCGAGCTCGAGACTGATAAATTTGACAATGATGAGAGTTTAATAAACACTAATTTACTCTTTAGTGAAATGCCACATCTCGCAGTTGGGAAGGAGTCTATGAATTATGTACGCGATAATTACAAAATCATAGGTTTTGATGAGAGCTCAAATACTTTTACTGGAACTTATGCAAAATTGGCTTCATTTAAATTTGGAGAATGCCATCTCACATTTAAGAATGGAGAATATCAAAAAGAAAAAATAATGTATAAACCTATTACTACATATATCGAAGATAACGAGCATAAACTTATTATTTATAAAACAGTAATCGAAAATTTTGTAAAAACCATTAAACGAAACTTCTATGTAGGTAGTTTAAAAGATAAAGTTGATAAATTAGAAGACTGGTTCGATTCAACTTATAAAAAAAAAATAGATGATCACATTAACTCTCACGCTTTCTATTATCCAACATTAGGACATGTTGTAGATAGAATAAGAACAGCTGATGAGATACTAAAATCACTAATTAGAATTAAGGAAATAAGCAACTGGGGCAAAAACGAAAATGTCGTCTTCCTTGGAGATGGAATTCAAATGTTTCGCCAGCACATTTTTCCTCCAACCGCTTTTACTGAATTTTTTTACAGATTTATTCAGTTATACAAGATAAAATACTATAGTTTTTCAAAGACATGCCGATTAAGAGATGCTCAGGGCAATTTTTTGCTGCCAATTTGGTCAGAAATATATAAAAATAAGAACTTTCTTGTGGATATGCCAGATCTTTCAATGTACACAAAAAGTAGAGCATACTTAACAAGACTGCAACAGGATAGTTCTGCTTTGAGGTTTGACATTTGCGACGATTTAGACACGAAGGATGCTCTATATATTATCAAAAATCTAATTCCGTTTGCCCCACGTGGATACCCCCTTTGTCTTATAGGAGCTCATGAAGCAAGTACTTTATTAGCCTCGGAATTTAATAAGCTAGAAGCTTCGTTCTTAGAATTACAATACGACCCCAAAACAAAAAAATATGCCTCAAAATGGAGACACAAAGTATTAGGGGTATAAAGTTCATTTATTTTACATGAAAAAAAGATAAGGACTGCATATGGTAAAAATTGTACAAATATCAGATTCTCATTTAGGTTATCGAACGAGAAGAGGTGTTACAAACAAATGGGCAATTCAAAACTACTCAAAACCTTACGAACAAGAAATCTACGATTTATTTTTAAAAGTCATGACAGACATCTCCCTAATCAAGAATTTAGATTTTGTTGTTCATTGTGGCGATATGTTTCACCATCCATCTAAATACAGCTCGTATCCTCCACCAGAACCTGCGAGGAGAGCATTTAAGGAAGGTTTAGATATCTTCTTTAATAACACAAGCAATCAAATTCCTTTCATTTATGTTGAAGGGAATCACGGAATCTTCAGAGGATATGAATACACACCATTTGAATCACACATTCAAGTCGAAAGATATTCAAATCTTCATTATTATAAACAAAGAGACCTACTGACAGCGATCAAAAATAATGAACCATTAAAGTTGGATTTTCCAGCAAAAAAAGTGCGCTTCTATTTATTTCCCTATTTTGAATTTCAAGATTACGAAGTCTATGAAGCGGCTTATGATAATTGGGTAGAAAATCAACATCCTATTGGAAACGAGGGAAATACTAATATAGCAGTTGCACATGGCTCCGCTGGTGATTACACTTTACATCGGAAAATTAGTTCTAATGATTTTGATTACGACTACGTCGCTTTAGGGCACGAACATGGATTAAAAAAATTATCAAAAAATCATTATTACTCCGGAAGCTTGCTTCCAATGAATTTTAAAGAAATTAATGAAAAACAAGGTTATCTAATAATAGATATCGACAAAAAAGCTAAAATCGTAAATATTGAAGAAATCTCTACAAGTAAGTTACTCAAAAGAACTTTTGAAATTATCCCAATTCATCCTAGCCCTCAACACACATCCGCTGATTTAGAAGCTCTCATCAGCAAAGAATTGAATCGGTTCATCTCGGACGATGGGTTCGATCCTAAAACTGCTGCGAGATTAAAATTCAATTTTATGGGAGAAGTAACAATAGAAAAAAATTGGCAAATAAACGATATGATGTCAAGAATCCGAAGAGATTGCTTTTCTCAACCAGATAAATTTAATATCCTGCAGATAATTTGGAAGATTATTGATATATCTGAATCTTTTGAAGATGATATAAGTCCGGGAATAATTCAAGACTATATATTAGAACATCCGGATGAAGAATTTAAAACTTTTGTGTCAGAGAAATTAACTGAAGATCAATCCCATTTCAATGTGGATAAACTTAGCCAATTGGGGATGAGAGCTCTTAAAAATGCATTAAAAGACATGGAAAAGGAGAAGGAGGTATGAAAAATGCATATTACGAATCTCACTTTTAAAAACTTCATGGGATATAAAAAATTAACTCTTCCAAAAAACATGAAAGAATTTCCAAAAGGATTAATATTAATTAGTGGAAAGAACTCTTACGGTAAATCTACTATTCTGGAAGGGGTTTTGTTCGCTTTTTTCGGACCTAAAATATTTCGCGGAAGAAAAGCAGCCTCCTTTATCGCATATGGAGAAGAAAAAGCCGAACTAACTATTTATTTTACTATTGATAACATAAAATATAATATTTATCGTAAATGGGGTAGAAGTGGAGCCACTACTACGAAATTGTTTGAATGGGTTAAAACTTCTTTTCGTGAAATTAAGAACTTTAATATTGAAAACTTTTTCGAAATTTCTACAGAGCAAGCTTTAAATACAGTATTCGTAAGACAAGGAGAAGTGGAAGAGTTAGCAAATAAAAAAGGTGCTGAGCTAAGGGAAATGATAATTGATCTTTTCAGACTCAATATAATCGATGATGCGCTCGCTTTCCTTGATAGAGAATCTAAAAATGCTAAATTTAATAAAGAAAATTTAGAAAGGAAAAGAGTTCCAATAGACCGGATCAAAAAGGATATCACTGGCGTAGAACTCGAAAATGTAAAATTGGAGAAAAAATTTGCTGATAATAATAAGGCAAAAAAAGACCATGAACAACAAATTTCTGATTTTCCATCAGACGACTTGATTTTGAATTTAGGAAGCCTGTATGACCAGCAAAAAATACTTGAAGAAAATTCTCTCTCTTACAAAAACGATTTTCAACGAAAAATCAAAAATACTAATTTAAATATCAAAGATTTTGAACCCATCTCCAAGATTAATGAAAAAATATCGCTTTTAATTAACGAAGAAAACGATATCAAATCACTAAAAGTAACCTTTGATAAAAGAAGAGAAGTAACTTATAAAGGTTTAGGGAAAACTAAAGGCAGAATTGATGATAGCAAAAAAAAAATAAAGAAGATGGAAGATAGCTTACTTTTTACGACGAACGAGAATAATGCAGAAGTAGCACAATGCCCTACTTGCCAAAATGAACTTACAAAAGAGCATTATAACGAAATGGTTAATGAATTTAACAAAGAAATTGAGGTCAGTCAAGAAAAAGTTAAATCTATTACGAAAATTATTGGAAATCTGGATTTAGAAATAAATGAAAAACAAAATAAACTTGATTATGTTAAAAAACAGATTACTGTGATTCAAGGATTAAGGAACGATTATCAGAATTACCAACAAAAAGCATTAGATTTTGATAAGGCTAAGGAAAGAACTGATGTTTTTCTAGCAGAACACAAGTCTAAATTTGCTGATATAAACCCTGCCAACATAAAAATGCTTTCTATTGAGAAAAAAAAGCTCAGTACTGAACTAACCGCCATTATTAAAGAATTAAAGGAAAATCAAAAGAAAATCGAAGGAAATCTTAATAGGATTGTGGATTTGCGGAGTGAAGTTAAGCAAATGAAGAAATTGGAAGAGGAGATTGGAGAATTCGAAATTGACCTTGATCACATTAGTAAAGCAAAAGAATTAGTTAGGAGGTTTGTTACCGAATATATGGTTGTGAAGCGCTTAGTAAAAAATATTGCTTTAACAACTAACAAATATATTAAAGATTTTACTTCAGGTCAATATAGCGATTTAACTATTGACTTGTCCGGAACAAAAAAGACAGGATTGTCGCTAAAAATCATGGATAATTTCAATGGCGTTCTCGAATCAATAGAAGTTCTCTCTGGAGGAGATAAAACTGCTTTAGGAATTGCCTTACGATTTGCTATTTCCGAATTAATGAGTAAAATACGCCCCACAAAAGAATCACCAAAAAAAAATCCTAAAATTGATATTCTTCTTTTAGATGAGCCGTTAGCAGCGCTTGATGAAACTCGAAGAGAAAGAATACTCAAGCATTTGATAAAATCAAAAACATTTTCACAAATTTTCTTAATTACTCACACATCTATCCCAGCAGATATTAATACGCATAAAATAATCGTAAGTAAAGACCATACAACAGGAATAAGCACGGCAGTATTTAAACTTGAGAAAATAGCGATAGACACATTATTGAACTAATAGAATCCTATTCTGAGCTCAAGAAAATTAGATAAATAATAAAAAAAAGAAAGATAGTTTATATTATAAGTTTGCTTACAAATCTCGCGCTTTTACGGTTTTACGACCGTTCGCTTTAGAGCGTTTACAAGCTTTATCAAGAATCGCAACTATCAAATTATTCAGCGTATCACCATCAAGTACACCCGAGGATGTATTGAGGTTATTGGCTTTTATGTGCTCTCGAACTTTAGATTTTACAAATAAAGTGTCAACCTTTGCCATTATTTTTTCTTCCTCTTCTTATACTTTAATTAAATTTTAGTAAAGTCCTAAAAAATCGGATTAAAATTGATTTTTTATTAATATAAAGTATTTTTTTTAGAGTTTTTAAATGTTTTGACATTCCTTAATAATTCTCCAAATTCTATCATCCTTTGACCTCATTGAATCATAAAATAAGAGTTTATATTAGATTCTAAAATTACTATTGGAGGATTAAATTCAATGTTCTTAACCAACTAAATTAATTCATGAAAAAATTAATGTAAAATTAATAAAAAAAAGAGAGTTTTTTTGTTTTAACGAAGTGAGTCTTGAATATAAACCCACTATTTACTTTGGTGGAGCAAGTACAATTTCAATGCTAGAAACATTGTTTGATTGGCCATTCTCTCCTTCTAATTGTTCTGTGGAGAGCCTGATGTCTTTGTATTCAGTTCCTTTTAAGAATCTGTTTCTTAAAATTTCGCACACATCAACTGCGTGGGAAATAGCTCTACCTCTGGCCTTAACGGTACAATCTTCACCCGTATTAAGGATCATCATTGTTGCCATTACATAATTCATGGTAGGGCGTCGTCCGACAAAAACACTGTTTACTTCTTTTGACCGATGTTTTTCTTTTGGTTTATCTGCATCTTCTGGCATGTTATTTACCTCTATGTTTTATTTTGTATTGTTTTAATTTTGTATTTTTTGTATACTGTGTTAATGTTCTCTCGTAAGATTTTTATTACGAATTTTTATTACATCTTTTTAAAATATTTTTTTTCATAAAAATCTTATTATCTTATTAATATATAGTCATTTGAAAAATATCATCTCTAATCTTACTTCTAACAACTGAATTTTCAGAGTCTTAATAATACGACCAGTGCTGAGGCGTAACATTAGTCAATAAAGAATTTAAAAAAAAAAAAGTTGATTTTAATTATAAACCTTTTACTCTTACTCCTAGAAACATTAAAAACCAAGCGAGAAAAACTAATCCCATTCCAATAATACCCCAAGTTTCTGTGGAACTGAAAGTTCCTAAAGCTAACACTGGTAGAATGCCGCCAGCAATCGCAAAGAAGAGTTCAATTAATATGAACAATCCTCCTGCTAAGAGTAAAAAGCTAAAGATTACCGTAAATTTCGTAGGTGGTGTCCATGCCATTTATATCATCCAATATCAAAATTTTATTGTTGATTACTAATAACTTTGTAACAATATTAAAGTTTAATTTATAAAACAGAAATGTGAGATTTCGGTTTAAAGATATTAATAATTCCAAGTTAAAAATAAGAGTGTTTTTTCCACTTTCCTTATTTATTAACGCTCTTCTTCTGTATTTTCAAGCTCGTCTTTATTTTTTTCATCCTGAGCATCGTCATCGTCATCGCCTTTATATATATCTCTCACTATACTGATAATAAGAAGCGCCGATATAACGATTAATAAAGGGATTAATAAGCCAGAATCTGTTAGGAATATTTTCACCCAACCTATATAGGGAATACCACCCACTACAACACCGATAACACGAGATTCTGGAACTGAGGCTGCGTCAGGAATCGAATTCGCGTCACCTTTAGTTCTGAAGTACCATGTGTCGCCGTCTAGGTATTTATCAATCACTCGGTGGACTATCGGTTCGAGTGGAGCAGTGGGCCACAATCCCTGAGCGTTGAAAACAATTATATCTCCATCTTTATCTATTATTGTTCCGTTTTTTATAGTTTCTGGTTCGCGTCCCATCACAAACAGCAAGTCACCTTTATGTATTTGAGGTTCCATTGAGCCACTGACTACGACTACTATGGGGGTTTCTGTGTTGAATGAAATTTGAAGGATAAAATATACTAAGAAAGATCCAAAGAACGCAACGCTAATCATTACAACAGCAATGATAATTTTCTTTCTAGAAACGGGCTTTTTTTCTTTCTCTGTGGTGTTCTTCATTTTTTGTTATATTTTTGACATTTCCTCTTTTTCTTGTCTAATTAAATAAAGATGTTAATATAAATTTTGTTCTAAGTCCATCAAAGATTTAGCATATTCTGATAAAAGAAGGTGTCTACAGTTGAATATTTAAATACCAGTCCCTTTTGAGATAGTATTTTAAATCATAAAATCTTAATCTAGAATTATTGATTTGATGAGGTCATCCTATTTATCGTGATCTCATCAGGGTGAGGTATTCGTAAATGATTATGGAAGATCCTATTTTAAAAGATTATATCATTGGAGACATTATTAAAGAAGTTGAAGAAAAAGGGTTAAGGATTGAAAAAGATTATGTTGAACTCTTTATAGACAATTTTATTAGTGAATATGAAAGATTACCTAAAAAGAGTGAAATTAGTCCGATAGTTTCAAGTTACCTAAAAACTCTCGAAACAAAAAATTTTAAATCAGAAATTATAGAAACACCTCACAAATCATCAGAAGCTGAATCTTCTGAAGCTCCAAGCGTACCAATCATAAAAAAAAAAAATACATTGCTTAATTCTATAAAAAATGAAGGTCTTTTTGGCCGATCCGGAGATATCTTAACAATCCCAAAACCTCAAGGGCGTCGACTGTGTCCAATATGCGACGATGCAAATTGGTATAAAATACACGAATTAATTGATAAAAACGATATCATCTGCGACTATCCGAGGATTTATGGAAAGAAATACATCTGTAGTGGCTGTTCGTGCGTTTGGAAAGAGAAATAAAATCACAATATTAACTATCCTCTTAATAAGTTGCTGTTAATTCTCGATTTTAAAAAAAATGTTATTCTATTTTTAGATTATATCAAAACTATAATTTTTATATAGGTATAGATTTAAAATTATATTATATTATTTTAATGAATTTAAAGTATCAAAGATTAATTACGTGATTAATTTATGGAAGCAGATTTAGCAATTATTTATAATCCCATTGCTGGGGGTTCTAAACAGGCAATACAGGATATAGAATACGCAAAAAAATGTTTGGATGATCTTAAACTGTCTTATAAATTATTCGAGACGGAGTATGCTGGACATGCCATTGAATTAGCGAGTCAATTAGCTAAAGAAGGACATAAAGTTATTGGTGCGGGAGGTGATGGCACATGTAATGAAGTTATGCACGGCGTCATTAGTTCGAATTCTGGAGCTTTATGTGGGTTCATTCCTATGGGTTCAGGAAATGACATTCCGGCAGTTATCGGGATAACTCCTGACATAAAGAGAGCTTGTGAAATTATCGCAGAAGGTTATTCAAGTAAATCAGATATAGGATTTGCTAAGACAGATCAAGGTGTTGAACGATATTTTTTAGGTATTGGATCACAAGGCTTCGATGCGGAGGTAGCGAAAAGGGCAAACGAAAACCAAGAAAAAAACTACAATTCTATCGTTATTAAGACACTATTCAAATGGAAAAGCAAAAAAATAAGAGTTGTGATGGATAACGACATTTTCGAAGGAATGGCTAACCTAACCGCAGTAGGAAATGGAGGTGCATACGGTGGAGGAATGTATGTATGTCAGAAAGCAAGTGTAGAAGATGGACTATTTGACATAAGCGTTGTTGATATTGGTAAGTTTAAATTACTATTTCAATTTAAAAGAATGTATAGTGCCTCGTTATTACCACACCCTGATGTATTTGAGTATCAGAGCAAAAATGTGCGAATAGAAATGGCAAAATCGGAAGATGATCCTTATCTTTGCCAAGTTGACGGTGAAGTGTTAGGTCCATTGCCCGTTACCTATGAAACAATTAAAGATGGTTACGAATTTATTCGTCCAAAAACCAATGAAGTCGCAGAAGCCTTTAAAGAAAAGTACGGTCATTATTTTTACGAATGTGATCATTAAATTGAGCGTATTAAATTAAATAGTATAATGCCTGACTGGGACAACGTTTTTGCTGAAAAGGGTAAATATTTTACCACACCACACCCTGATATGGAGAGGTTAGCGAATTTATTTAGGGAAAAAGGGGTACGGCGAATCTTAGACTTAGGTTGCGGAACTGGACGGCATCTTCTATTTTTATTGAAAAAAGGATTCGAAGTTTATGGTCTTGATGGGTCTCCGAATGGTTTGGAAATCGCAGAAAATTGGCTAACTGAGGAAAATCTATCTTCAGAATTAACTTGTCAAAAAGTTGAGCATGAGTTTCCATATAAAAATGATTTTTTTGATGCTGTTATCTCAATTCAAGTAATTCACCATAATTTAATGAAAGACATTAAGTTTACTGTCAATGAAATATTGCGCACCTTAAAAACAGAAGGCTTTATATTTCTTACAGTCCCTTTAAGCCAAGCTTTCTATGTAAAGAAAAGCAATATGAAGAAAGTCGAGTTAAGAACTTATATTCCCTTAGTAGGCCAAGAAAAGGGACTCCCACATCATTTTTTTACGGTCGCAGAAATTAAAAAAGTTTTCAGCGCTTTTAATTTATCTGAAATATATATCGATGAGACTAACCATCGTGCAATCTTAGGTCAGAAAATTTAAAAGTAATATTTTTTTCTCGAAATACTATTTATGATTTAGGTATTTTTTTTTTTAATCGTGAACGCAAGACTAATACAACAACAGCGATACCTACTATTGGCAAACTAACCATTAGCAATATTAATAGCTCACTGTCTAAAAGGTTAAAATCATCGCCCCATGGAAAATTTCCTTGATATTGATCGGTTGTATCATAGTAATTATTATAGATGAATTGTTCTACAGTTTTTCCAGTGATTTCTAGACTTGTGTTTGAAATGTGAGAGATATCATCGTCAGTAGTATGGTGATAAGGCCATTCAGCAGGTTGATTCCAAAATTTAATTATCAAATCAGCAGAAGGTATTCCATAATTTAGAAATGGGACATGATCATCGGATATAGTCCCCACAATTGGGTTGGAAGGAAATGCGCTTGTATAATTCAGTTCCCTTCCAATTTCAAAGAGTTCATCCAATAATGAGGATGTTGAGTGTTGCTCGTTAATAAAACGCAAATTTGTTCCTCCAACCATATCTAATAGAATCATAGCGTCAAAATCTTCTTTTGACGAATTGTAAAAATTGTCAATTTCAAGAACAAATTGCGTAGAACCTTCGATCCAATCCCATCCTGAAATTCCAACTCCTACATCGGTCCCTTGATCTTCAGCGTCAAAGAATAGAAACCAGATTTGAACAGCCAGATTATTCATTCGACTATACAGAACTTCAGCAAGTTCTATAAGAACAGCGCATCCACTAGCGCCATCGTTTGCTCCAGGGACGGGGGAATCTGGATTTGTCGAGTCTTTTGTAGCCTTAGCTCTAGAGTCGTAATGAGCGCCTAAAATTACGATATTTGTATAATTTTCGTTCATCTTAAAGAGAACGTTCTGACATTCTACTGATTGAATTGTGAAATTATGAAGCATGAAATTAATCGTTGGATCGATTTCTTGAAATTTAGTTATAAAATATTGCGCGCAATCTTCTCTCCCTTGAGTACCAGGTGTTCTAAAAGTAGTTGTATTGATGTTTAATTGGTCAGCTACATAAGTGTAGGCAGTATCGCCATTGAAGTGTAATTCAATATCAATGTTTGTGATCTCGCTATCATTGAAAAAAAGGAAAATTGGAATAACGATAGGAATAACTACCATTAACGCAATAAAAGCGATTAGAGTAAGTTTGTAATTTTTTTTTATTAAAAACACCACTATGATGTTGTTTAAAATTACTAAATATTATCATACAAAATTAAAATAAAAAATAAATAATTTGTTTTTAGGCGGGTTCAAAACCCAGATCGGTTTTAACTTCACCTTTGAGTTTATTTTCTAAGAACTTAACCTTTAGAGACATGCCGATTTTAATAGTATCAGGATTGATTGCATCTACACCAACTAATTGAGCTGAGACCATTGGACCCTCTTCTAGTTTAATAACTGAAAAACAATAGGGTTTATTTCTATCGTATCCTAGTTCTATAAAGTAGGGCGTACCTACTGTAATTGAAGTGAATGCCGCAAGTTCGCCTTTTCCTGATAATGGTACCCATTCCATATTAAGTGAATTACATGCTGTGCATAATTTTCTAACGGGAACATACATGGTACCGCAATCTTTGCATTTTGAGCCCATAAGTTTCTTATTTTGAATAAATTCTAAATAGTTTTGAATTGTAAATTCTTTTTCTTCTGCTTCTGTCATTTCTTCTCATCACCTTATTTTTCATAGATAGTGACAACACACGTGGCGCCACTACCTCCTAAGTTATGTGTTAATGCCCGTTCGACATCAAATTTTACTTGTCTATTTCGTTCTGCTCTTCCCCTCATTTGTTTAAAGATTTCTACCGCTTGAGCAGCCCCAGTAGCACCAACAGGATGACCTTTTGATTTTAATCCTCCAGAAGTGTTTATGGGTCTTGCTCCATCTCGTTTAGTTTCTCCATCTTTCACCGCCTGAGCGGCTTTTCCTGCCTCATAAAATCCTAAATCTTCTAAAGCAATAAGTTCTGCTATAGTAAAACAATCGTGAAGTTCTGCTATTTGAATATCTTCTGGTCCATATCCTGACATTTCATAAGCTTGCCTTGCTGCCTCTCTAGTGGCTACGAAACCTGTTAGATCATCTCTATCGTGAATGGATAGCGCAGCGCTTCCTTGACCCGTTCCAGAAATCCAAATTGGGGTATCTGTATATTTTTTAGCAACCTCTTCGGCAGCAACAAAGACGCATGCAGCTCCATCTGTGACTAAACTACAATCATACAGTCTTAAAGGATAAGCAATCATCGGATTTGAAGCACTTTTAAGATAATCAAATTCATCTTTCCAATCAGGAAGTTCTTTTCCTTGTTGTTCCAACTTCTTTAATTTGCGTTGCATCATTTCAGCGATAGATCTTTGCATTTGAGCAAATGGATTTTCAACTCCGTTTTCATGATTTTTAATACCTATCCTCATTAAATCTTCTGAAGTTGTTCCATATTTGTGAAAATGAGCTGTTGCAACAGTAGCATATAACCCTGGAAATGTTGCTCCTGCAGGATATTCAAAAAGGGCATCACTTGCCGTAGCTAATGCGTCTGTTACTAAACTTGTTGGAAGTTCGTTCATACATTCAACTCCTGCGACAGCGATAACATCATGAATACCGGAAGCTACTGCAATAACTGCCTGTCTTAAAGCAATTCCCGAACTAGCACATGCTCCTTCAAATCTAGATGCGGGTTTGGGTGTTAAACCCACCAGGTTAGCCATCTGAGGACCCAAATGACCTTGGTGATTAAATAAATCTGAAGAATAATTTCCAACATATGTTGCATCTACATCTTTTGGTTCTATACCATTGTCAACTGATTTAACTGCATCGACCCATGCATCTACCCAGAGATCAGGATTCCGTTTGAGGGGGTATAGGCGTCCAAACTGCGACATCCCAGCCCCTACGATAGCAACTCGTTTTGATAATTTTCCCATTTTTTCTACCTTTAATTATTTATTATTTATTATTTTAAAAACTATTAAATTGAATTTTCGAATTATTTTATTTCTTATTCTTTCTCTTCTGAATAGTTTTTTTACACTTCTACGATAAGTAAATAAAAAAAGCGGAACCACTATTCGTGGAAGAATTTGAACAGAAACCAGATTTCAACAAGAATCCCTATAGATGTTATAATAAAGGGGGCTAAATAATGGACATTTTCTATTAAAAGAGCCCCTATTATACCCGTTGGAATAAATGCTACGCCCCTAATAAATGCGACAACTCCATACGATTCCGCCTTCTTATTTTTTCCTAAATCTGTAAGGATAATCTGCTCCGATGGAATAAATGTAACTATTGAAAAAGCAAAGATTATATGAGCCACCACAAGAGACGGTATTAGAAAAAACTTCATTCCATTAGACCACAATATCGAGGCTATAATATTTATTATAAAAAAAATTAAACCCGTTATTGCGCTTAAAATTAAAGATTTCTTTTTACCGAGCTTATCAGTGATACGCCCAGCGGGAATCTGGAATAACATATTTGTAATATTCATCCAAATAATTATGAAAGATATTTCCATAGGTGTTAAATGGTAATAGTCGCTTAATCCTCCGTTGTAAATGGAAAGAGAGATTCCATAAATGAAAATATCTAATGTAAAAAAAATAAGGATCGATCTCATCCTTGGATTCTTAAATAAATTCAGCCATATCTTTTCCTTTTCACCGTGAAGTTCCTCATTTAATAATGCGTCAGTTTTTTGTTCTTTCCATTTAGTTGATAGGAATAATGAGAATATTAAACCTTCTACTATTAATATTCCCATAAATAACAAAAAGAAAACGCGCGTATTAATTGATTGACCAAAAATCACAAAGGCATTTCCACCGATGCTTCCAATAAAGAAAGAAAAAAATATAAGACCATACATCAATCCTTTCGACGACTCACTATTTTCGGCTACTAAGAACTGACTATTCATGTTATTTAGGGTAAATCCCAAGAAGTATACGACTATTCCAAAAATTAAATAAAGGATATTATTTGAATCTGAAATGAAAATTAACACTAATCCTAAAATATATAGTGGAATACTTGCGATAATTGTTGTTTTATGCCCTATCCGATCAGATAACTTACCTACTAAAGGCATGGGAAGAAATTGCATAACACTGCCTAAAGTAACTAAAACTCCAGTAATAAATAGTGAATTTGTAATGTCTAGTAGAAATGGTTGATACACAACGTTAAACATACTTGCTCCAAATCCATGGATTAGTTTAGCGATGCATAGTGCTAAGATATTTCTACTCTTAACTCTTGAATTTCCTTTAGAAGTACTCAATTCATTCAAAGACAATTATTAATCCCCGTAACTAAGTTTCTATAATATTTTGTATCTCAAGAATGTTTTGGTTTATGTTTTAGCTGTTTCATTTACATATTTATGATAAATAGTAATACTCTAAAACACGCAAAATGTATCGTTATTAACTTCTATTCAATGCCAGTATTTTAAGCATCAAAATTTTTATCTGTCAATTCATTATTTGATTTTATGTCATTAGAACCCGTAAAATTTGATGATTATAAGATTGGAGACTCTGCAAAATTCACGAAAATTATAACAGAGGAAGATGTAATGAAATTCGCTGAAGTTACTGGGGATTTCAACCCTATTCATGTAAATCCTGAATACGCAAAGACTCAAATGTTTGGGAAACAAGTTGCGCATGGAGCTTTGAGCTCAGGGTTAATCTCAGCAGTTTTAGGAACTAAATTATTTGGTCCGGGCATATTATATGGTGGACAAACTGTTAAGTTCATAAAACCCGTGTTTTTTGGTGATACACTAACCGCTATTGGTACAGTAAAAGAAAAATTTACTAAAAAAGATGGCAAACTAAAATTCATCATTGCTGAGACAATTGTAAAAAATCAGAATGATGAAGTTGTTACTTCGGGAGAAGGTACAATAGTATTTATGTAAACTTTTTTCTTTTTTTTTTCTACTTTGCTTAACTTAACTGATTATTTCATATATTTATTTTTAATGAAAAAACACAAAAGTAAATATTTGTCGAACTTAATTTTATTAATAGTTAAAGAGGTTGAAAAAAGAAAATAGAAAATGGAACACGAAGATAAAATTTATAATATGTTAAAATGTGAACATTGTGGATATAATTTTGTAGCCCCTTATCAAAAAGATTGTGTCTGTAGAAATTGTAATCTTTTTTCGATCAAAATTTTTCGATTTATGTACGGAAAGTACAATCTATTTACTGAAGTAGGACCTAAAGCTCTTAAAATCGAATCGATAAAAAATATTAATAGAACAAAAAAGAAAAAGGTTCCAAAAATAGAACCTAAAGCTCTTAAAATCGAATCGTATAAAAATTTAAGTAGAACAGAAAAAAAAAAGATTCCCAAGAACCTATTTTTTTACGGAATTGTTTCAAAAGAGAGAATTCCTATATATTATAACAATAGAAAATCTAAGTATATTTTAGAGTTAACAAATAATTTAGATTTTATTTCTAAGAGTATTTTATCTGGAACGCTTGACAAAATGTTGATAATTTTAGGAAACGAGGACGAAGGAGAAGAAAAAAAGTTAATCGCTCGTTTTTTTGAGAAAAATGGAGTTATACACATTCTCATAGGAAATTTTTCAGATAAAGATAGCGATTGGATATTCAATCAAGTTTCATGGTTTTTCAATGATATGGTACATAAGGATAAAATTAATATTAAAAAATTGGCTAATATTGATAAACGCCAGATGTCTATTAAAATAAATATATTTTTAGATTATATAGAAGAAGCAGTCAAATTAAAAGTCAAATTCGAGAAACCAAATTTTAATTATATAGATAACTGGCTCAGATTAGACTATTTTGGAATATCATCTGAAACGGTTGGTGTTATTTCGCTTATGTTAGATAAAGAGGATGTTTTAAAATTTGAAAAGCAAAAACAATTTGAACTTGATTCTGAAAACAATATTTCTGAAGAAGAACGAGAGAAAAAAGAAATTGAAATTATTGATTATAGAGAAGCAGTCTTGACTGCAAAAATTGAAGCAATTATAGCAATAATTCTTGGAAACATGAAGGGTTATCCAAGATGGATTTCAATAAAATCAGGTTTCCAAAAATATCGTTTTTTATCGTTTAAAAAACTCGAAAATCGGTTCTTTTTATATTGTATTACAGAAGGAAATATTGAAAAACTAGAATCTTTGGAATCATCTCTTGATTTGCATTTAAAAGATGTAGTATCGAATAGATTTACTAGTTCACTAAAGATTTTTAATGAAATGAAAAATAAAATTCGAACCACTATAGAGACTATTCCAGAAAGAAAGCATTATTAAAATGCTCCGAGTAAAATATCATCCTTTTATTCTTTGCCAATAAGAACTGATTTTAATATCGTCGATGTCATAAAATTGTATTTTTGAAGTCCAATTATAAGTTTTTAGCCACAATTTCCCAGGAAAAGGTTGCCAACCTTTGGTTGGTTGAATGCTAAACTCAATAGTATCTCCAGTACGAGTTAAATAATATTCCCCGGCAAAAACTCCCTTTATTTCGTCAATTATGCAAGAAAATCTACCTTTTACTTTCAAATTACTTCTTAGAAATAATAAATTTGGAAGTGCGGGAGAAAATTCAAAAGAAACGGTATGGTTCTCTTCGTCTTTTCCAGAGATTTTTTCTATCTCGTAGTAATCATGGTTCTTTACAAGGCTAAATGTTATATTTTCATCAGATATATTTAGGGTTGGTGGATTTAGAATTATAGGATTTATGTTACCACTAAAATTATTATTCCAATTGCTGAATATTGGCTTTAAAGAATAGCGAGCTAAATAAACTTTCATTCCATTCAATCGAACAGGCATTTCTTTCGCTTCTCTTAAAAAACCATGAATCTTGACAAAAATTTCTGTGTTGTTTTTGATTACCATACCGAACTTGTTGAGGAAAACGATGGGGAAATACTTCGGTTTCTTACTAACTTCACCAATAGGAGCTAAAATCGAAACCAATTCTCTCCCAGGGGTATTTTCTTTAATTTTAAATTCAATTTCTTTTTCTAACTTATCTTTTAAAAAGAGGTAAGCATCCAAGCCCATCTCATCAAATTGGAATTTATATTCAATATCTTCAAGCTGATTGAATGAGACATTTGTAAGTAAATCAGTGACCATCTTTTTTCTATTTTTTATAACAATCTCATTAGTGTAATAAATATCCTTCATGTTATCCTTTCGATACATGACTACAAGCGGGTATTCTTTGTCAATTTTGTGGAAAATTTGGAGTTCTATACTGTAATAAATAGGATCCTCTTCAAAATTAACGATAAGTAATCGATCCATGGGATCAAAAATCATATTAAAAGGTGATAAAATCATGTTTCTTGGTGGGCGGTTGTAAATGTTGAGCGAATTTTCGCGTTTACCAAGATACTTGTGGTGATCTATAAGAATATCTTGAAACTTTACGTTAGAGAACCTTAAGATAAATGAAGATAAATAATTCTTGATTCCCATATCTAAGCTCACTATACCTCGTTAATGTTCTATACCAATCCGAGCTTTAATACCCTTTGAAGAATAGTAATGTTTGATCATTCTCATTTCAGTAAGCAAATCTGCTCGTTCCTTGATTTTTGGATGCATTTTAGGGCCGCCTGTTATAACTAGTTCGACTTTTTCTGGTTTATTGTCAATTAATTTTAATACATCGTCGATTTTTACAATCCCATACTCAACGGCTACACCAATTTCATCAAGAATTACTATGTCATATTCATCGGACATAATTATTTTCTCGGCAAACTCCATGCCTTTCCTTCCTTCTTCGAAATCAATATCTCCAGGAGTTGCTATTAAATCTGGCGTGCCAAACTGTTTCAGTTCGAAGTTAGGCGTCTTTTCTATCGCTTTTACTTCCCCATATTGAGGATATCCCTTCATGAATTGAATCATATATACCTTAAATCCATGCCCTGTAGCTCGAAAACCTTGTCCTAAGGCTGCAGTGGTCTTACCTATAGGCATTACTATCATCTATATAGTACTTTTACCCCGACCAAAATAAACTTGCACTAGCCCTTGTTTTAATCTTTTTCTAATGATAAATTACCTCTAAGCTTACTATATTATGATGTAATACTTGGTCAATTAAAAACCATCATAATAAATCTATTCGAAAATTAATATTTATAAGAAGTATGGTTCAATAAATATTAGAAGTTACAATGAAAACTTATGCGTAGTGTTAAGTATGAGTAAATACAAAGAATTAGATGAAAAACTAAATAAATATCTTCGGTTAGCCACTTTCCCCGTCGCTGTAAAATTATTACGGAATCCCGAAGAATTAAATGACATCAAATTTTTAAAAAAAACGGAAAAGAAAGTTGCACTTTGTCAAATATTCAGCTATGCCAGATATTATGGATGGACAATGGGCTGTGAAAAGGAGGATAATTTATGCCCCTTAGCTGAAATTTCTCTTGGATTTGAAAAATCGCATAAACTTTTCGAAGAAGGAGCTTTTTTCGTGGGACGATACAATGAAACAAAAGAAGCTGCCAAAAAAACTACAGCTACAATGCCAAAATTACCATTCGGACAATATAACGCTATTGTTTCTGGTGCTTTAAGCCGAATTGATTTTCAACCTGATTTAATCTTAATTTGGGGTAATTCTGCTCAGATTATGAGAATAATTCAAGGTTCTTTATGGAAAAGAGGAGGGAGAATTTCAATGTCAACTTTTTGCGATGGAGTTTGTGCCGATACTATTTCAAATGCTATTCTTACAGGTGAACTACAAGTTGCGTTTCCATGTCTTGGCGATCGGCGTTTTGGTATGGCAACTGATACGGATTTAATTGCCTCAATACCTATTGGAATTGTTGACGAAATAATAGAAGGTATGGAAAAGACTCATAGAGCTGGAACTAGGTATCCCATTCCATATCAAATATCAACCCCCGAATTCTTCGTAAAATTAAAGAAGCAATTAGAAAAAGCAAAAAGATAAGGTAATATATTAATCAATTTGAATTCTATTTCATTTTTTTTCTACATTCCAATGAGTGTAATATAATATATTTTTAACATAACAAAAATTGTTTCTAAATATTGTTTTAATATCTAAATTTCAATATTCTATGACGTGAGGAGATGGAAAATTCAAAAAAGTAAACTTATGACTTTAGATGAGGCAATTTCTACTTATGTTCAAGATGGTGATTTGGTTGGAATTGGAGGGCTTTCCTTTTGGAGAAAACCAATAAGTGCCTGTAAAGAGATGATTAAACAGAATAAGAAAAATTTATCTTTATGTACATTTGTTGGTGGGATAGATGTTGATATGCTTATTGGTGGGGGTTGCGTGTCAGAAGTAAAAAGTTGCTTTGTTGGTATGGAAATATTTGGTATGGCCCCGAATTATAGAAAGGCTGTCGAGGCAGGTTCAGTAAAAATTTCCGAGGAAAGTGAAGCATCAATTGCTCTAGGATTGAAAAGTTCGTATTTAAAAGTTCCATTTATGCCTTTAAAAGGGATGATAGGCACTGATTTCCCTAAAGTTAGGAATGATATAAAACAATTCGAAGATCCTTTGGGTTCAGGCACTCAACTTATGGCCATCCCTAAAATAGACTTAGATGTTGCAATTTTACATGTCCCCTATGCGGATGAATTTGGTAATGGAAATATAGCAGGAGCAGTTTGGATGGATGATGATATGGCTAAGACTGCAAAAAAAACAATTATTACCTGCGAAAGATTACTTGAAACAGAAGATATTAGATATCTACAGGGAAAGGCCCAACTACCAATGCAAACAACCAATGCCGTAGTGAAAGTGCCTTTTGGAGCTCATCCCACATCCTGCTACGATCGTTATACGTTCGATGCACTTCACATTCAAGAATATCTTAAAACGCCCTTTAACGAATATAAGAGTAAATTTATTGAAGTAAAATCGAACGCCGAATATCTGGATAATGCTGGTGGCGCAGAAATGATATTAAACATTTTACTGTAAAAATATGCTCCGGTTTTAAGTTATTAATTTTAAAAGAGCTTAATTGTTTTTTCAAGCCCTTCAATTTCAGCTTATTAGTAGAAAAATTAAAAAGTGTCCTTTGATACGGTATTTGTAAACCAGATAAGTTTTTATCTATGACATTAG
>JAHQWJ010000119.1 GCA_029856125.1 Promethearchaeia archaeon
GTTTAAAAAGGTTTAAAATTACTCGAATCGTTTTAGACAAAAGTTGTTATAATGATTCCATTAGCTTATTTAAATCCTATTTGCGAAACAGCGCCATTTGTTTACTAATAGATATTTATCACTGACAAGGATTTTTAATTCTGTAGAGTATTTTAAGAATGGTATTAATCGAATGTTTCATAAAAGAAGTGTTGAATTTAAGTTTGGACCTTTTAAAATAATAGATTGCTATACAGTTAAGAATTGATTTAAATATTTTTAGTAAATCAACATAAGATGTTCCATGCTCGCGTGGTCTGAGGCTTATAGGAACTTCAAGAATTTTTAAATCATTGTGCGCACATTCAAATAAGAATTCAGTAGTAAATCCCATTCCGACATAAATGTTATCACTTAACAGATTTAAGATTTCTTTCCTAAAACAGCGATATCCGTTTTGGTTATTCCCTATTCTTTGGCGAAATAAAGTCAAAATGCAGATATTAACGCAATATTCTCCAATTCGGGTAAGAAGTGGAACTTTATAGTCACAATTACCTAAATATCTAGATCCAATCACTAAATCAGCTTTATTCTGAAGTATTGGTTCCATCATTTTCTCGATTTCCTCAGGTTTGTGTTGACCATCGCTATCCAATGTAACAATGATATTTCCAGTTGCATTTTTGAATCCTGTTATCAAAGCGGCTCCATACCCAAGATTTTTCTGATGCTGCAATATTATTATATTATCTCTATTAATTTCTTTTACTTTAGAAACGCTGTTATCGGTTGAGCCATCATCCACGATAACAATTTCATACTTTCGGTGATTCGGGATTCTTTCTATAACATCCTTAATTGAGTTTTCTTCGTTATAAACAGGAATAATTACGGATATTAATGAATCAGAGTTGATTAGCCGGGATATGTAAGAATCTGAATCCTCTAACTGACTTTCTTGACATTTTTCTTGGATAGTCTGATTTAGGGGGGCACTTCTCAGATTCATATTATTGTACTCTTTTGTTATTTATATTTTAAATTCAGATTATAAATTCGTTATAATCAAATATAAACGTTTTGCCATTTGGGGTGATTATTTTATAATATCAAGCATACACATTTAAATCTATCTTAATGGATATGGTTTTGTATGAGATTATAATAAAAAGCGTTATTAAACATTCTATTGGTTTTAATCAGTTATTACAAAAAAATTCGTTGAGATAGATAAATAAACAAGTAACTTTTCTGATTGAACCGAAAAAATCTTGCTATTTCCTTACAGATATGATACTTATCAGATATCTTAACTAGCGATCTTTTAGGTAAATAGATTTTTATAACCAACTACATTATTTTCTTTTAATGACAATCATCTTACATCTCCTAACCACATACGCAATCTTTTCATTATTTTTTATTCTTCTTGCATCATTAGGAGGTTTAATTCTGCATATATTTCAAAAATATAGAAAAAGTAAGTGGAATTTAACGCGATTGGAGTATTTTTTTATTTCGTTTATTATCGGCATTGTAACATATTTAGTTTTATCATACATTATTACATTTTTCCATATTTTCAATTTTTATACTATATATTTACCGCTAATAGCTTTATCTTTAATATATATACTAATTTTATATAGAGAAAGAAAATTTCATAACTTATGGATCTGGATAAAAGCATTTATCCGTACAAATTCAGGAGCTTTTTTTAAATATATTTTGATAATAGCAATAGCCTTCTTGATGCAATTACTAATGTTTTTACCTATAGTCATGGAAAATATCCAATTGTCATATGGGGATCCTTACTTCTGGACAAAACAAGTATTATATCTTGAGAAATATAGTGTAACAAATTATAACGATATGGGCATAAGTTATCCTTGGGGGTTTGTTCTTTTTTGTGGAGGTAGTTTATTGATCTCACCGGATTTCGTTACTACTTTTTATTTTATGAAATTATCATTTTTCCCATTTTTAAACATTTATCTCATCGTTATATTTTCGCTCACAAAAAGGTTATTCAAAAAGAAATATTTAGTATTTTTCTGCCTATTTGCGGTTCTATCTAATATTTATTTTGTGTCTCGAACGATGGCGTTTCTTTCTTCCTCAATTGCGGATTTATTAATTTTAATCTCACTTTTAATTTATTTGACAAATGTTCCTAAATTCTTCATGGGATTTGTGGTATCAGGAACATTTCTACTCAATCCAGTTTATTCAATTTATTTCGTAATGGCATTAATTTTATATTATTCAATAAAACTTTATAATTATCAAGGGAAAAAAAAAGTAGTAATTAAAGAATTTTCAAGTATATTCCTTGTTTCAATAATGGGGTTGATTATTTATGGGTTGAGTGCTATTTTGATTTATCATTTTGATTTAATAATTTTTTACAACTTATTTTTATCCTATTTTAGTATCCAATCGATCACAATTCCAGATGTCCCTATATATATTCAGGACTGGAACTTATTATATAACATTTTAGAGATACCTTATCTTATTGTATTTTTTGGCTTTCCAATTTTAGCAATTACCTCCAAATTCAAAAAAAGCAAAAACATTATGTTTAGAGATTTTATTTATTTTATAAAGGGAGCGGGGATATTGACTTATTTATTTATATTTATACTTCCATTAATTATACATTCACGTTTTTTTGATATATTTTACCCCAGAGTTCTTGAGATTTTTTTGCCATGTCTGATCTTCCTCACAATTTTCTCATTAGAAACATTTGAATCAATTATTTCTAAATTATGGTTGAAATTGAAGTTCTTGCAAGTTAAAATCCGGAATTGGAAGAATAAAAATAGATTTGTTAATAAATATTTCAAGGTACCAATTCTGTCGAGCATTTTTTTTGGGATATTGTTAATTTTATCGAATTTTTATACCCACGTTAATTTAAAAGTAGATTATAGATATGAGGATTCAATTATGGATTGTATTTTTTATATCCAGGATAATATTTCATCTAATTCTAATATTGGAGTAAATAGATTTGGTGAAACTGATTTTTATCTATCGCATTCTCCCGCAGCATTATTATATATTTATGATTTGAGCTATTTTCCATCAGAAGATCATTTATCGTTTTCGGAGTTTACAAATTTTATTCAAATGAATGAAATCCACTATTTCATTATTAGATTATCATCTTATAATGTGAGTTTTAATGAGGATTTCTTAAACTTTTCTTTTACTTGGTTAGGTGGAGGAACAAATGCAATCAAGTTTCAGGTTTTCGGAACATAAAAAATTTATGATGAAGCGCAAAATTTTAGAATTTTCAAAAAAAGAACATCTTTTTTGTATTAAATCATGACATATCAATAAATTTTAAGTAATTTTACCTTTTACATAATTAAAGATAAAGAGAAATTTTAAAGTAAAGCTAATTATGTCTGATGATATTCATTTTATTGCTGGGGCACGACCCAATTTCATGAAGATTGCTCCATTAATTCATGAGCTAAAAAATTATGATATTCAATTTAGGATAATTCACACAGGTCAGCATTATGATTATAATATGTCAAAGATCTTTTTTGATGAACTTTAAAATTTATATCCTCACAAGGAAAGTACAGAACCATAAAGATGCCCCTTCAAAAGAAACAGAGAATTTGTCTTCTTTAGCATCGTATTTAAATTATTTAGATCTTGATCTGTTAATCTAAAAGTTGAAGTTTGAAAATCTCTAAAAGTGGGGCAGTATAATATAACCCGATCATATTTATCTGAGATATTATTTTTTTTCTTTAAAGATTTGATAAATTCTTGATTAGTGTTGAAAATTATGTCGTGTCTCAGGTAACCGAGGTTCAATATCTTATTTAATGAGACCTTGAAAGCAGAACATAAAATTTTATGTTCTAGATTGCCTTTAGTTGGAGTTTATATTGATTGGGATTCAATAAAAAATTGATCCATTAAAATCTCCCGTTGAGTTATAAAGTGATAAAACATTCTTTAAATTTAATTGAAGAACTGAAAATAGCTGAGAATGATATGAATCTTCAACTCGAAAGATATTATTTTTTGAAAACGAGCAAATTTTACAAGGTATTAAGAGATATAGTTATACCTTTTTGTTTTAAATTTATTTCTAAGGTTTTTCGAAGCAAAGTTGACGAGAACCTAATTATAATGGGTGCTTACAGTGGAAATTCATATATGGATAATACAAAATATTTATTTGAATTTCTAAACAAACGGTCAAATTATAGGGTAGTATGGTTTACGAAATCGCGAGGGTTGCTTGTAGAACTCAGAAATAAAGGCTATAACGTAGTCTATATGTTGAGTTTGGATGCAATAAAGCTTCTGAGAAAGGCGAGGTTTATATTTCTTACTCATGGTGTTTACGATGTATTACCTATAGATTTCTCTCCAAAAACTGAGATAATCATGACTTGGCACGGCACGGTGATTAAAGATATAACCGAAGATTTTGACGCTACTTATTCCTATAAAAAATGGGTTAGAATTCTTAAGTTAAAGTCTTACCCTAACCAATACATTGATTATGTTTTGACGCCTGCTAGAGGAAAATATGAGCATGAAATTTTAACTAAAGCATTCAGGGTGGATTCCACTAAAATACTTGATTTGGGATATCCCAGAAATGACATATTGTTTGATTACAATATAGAATTCAAACAAAAACTAAGAAAGAAATATGGAATTCCCAAAAATATTAAAAGAGTGATTTTATACGCCCCAACTTTTAGGGACGCTGGAAGTTTAAGATTTCCCTTTAAAGACAAAGATTTAGAGGATTTAAATACTCTTCTTAAAAAAAGTGATTCAATTTTTCTATTTAAAGGGCACGCTTACGAAAAGAAAATCAATTTTGGCGAACTTGAATACATCCATTTAGTAAAGAAACCATCAGAGATACAAGAGCTTTTAATAATCTCAGATTTACTTATTTCGGATTATTCATCGGTTACATTTGATTTTTTACTTACTATGAAACCAGTTATATTATTTCCCTATGACTTGGAAGTATACGAGAAAGGCAGAGGGCTTCATTATGATTTGAGGGAAATAGCTCCTGGACCAATTGTTTACGATGTAGAAACTCTTCTTGAAACGCTTCAAAACATTGAAAAAGTAGAAGTTAAATATAAGAAGATTCGAGAGGAAATTAGTGCCAGGTTTAATAAGTACCACGATGGGAAATCTAGTGAAAGGCTTTTAACTTTTTTGAATATACCTTTTGATCGTCCATAGGTAAAAAATATATCTCAAGATAGTATTGAATTATAATAAATTTCTTCTTACTCTCCAAAGAGTTTTAATAAAATTTTGAATAAGAGAGAGAAGACAATTAAAATTAGGGAAAAAATAATTGAAATACCTAATAAAGTAATGAAAATTTAACCTCCATACCTAAATAAAAATTCATAGTATTCTGAATAACTAAAAAAACCTCTGAAAATCAAATTCCTAAATGTTTTTATAGGTAAATGCCTTTCTATAGTTAATTATCTTTTTAGTTAGTTATATGCCGAAACAAAAATATTCAAATCTTGAAGATATTAAGGAAATTTATCAGAGTGTAAAAAAAATCGGATATAAAAAAACATCTGAAAAATTTAACGAGCATATTTCACTTTTAGAACGAATTGTAACACGATATGAAGAAAACAAGGAAGTAAAAGAGATGAAAGTAATTATAATTGCAGCCGGGATGGGATCCCGATTAAAGGAAATGACAAAATATCTCCCAAAACCATTATTAGAAATCGAAGATGGTAAATCTATTATTGAACGAGAGATTGAAACACTTCGAGCAGTAGGCTTTGAAGACATTGTAATTGTCCGAGGATATCAGAAAGATAAATTTACACTTTCCAATATTAAATACTATGATAATGATGTGTACACAGAGAATAACATCTTAGAATCGCTTTTTTACGCAGAAGAGGCTATGGGAGAAGGGTTTATTTGTACCTATGCCGATAGTGTTTTCTCAAAAGATATTTTCCAAAGAGTATTGGATGCACCCTATGATATTTGTATCGGTGTAGAACCAAATTGGAAAAAGAGATATGAAAATCGTAATGATCATCCTACAGATGAAGCAGAATTAGTAAAAATTAAGGCTGGTAAAATAATATCTCTGTCTAAATTCTGTAATCCTGAAGCGTATGATGGAGAATTTATTGGAGTTGCGAAGTTTACTAAAAAGGGAGCAGAAATCCTGCGAAGAAATTATCATCGAGCAAAAGAAAGCAAATCCTGTCGATTTGCAGAAGGTCAGCGATTTCACGATGCGGTTTCTATCCGGAAAGCCTATCTTACCGATATGTTTCAAGAACTCATTGATAGAGGATATCCTATACATGCTGTAATGGTAAATCATGGATGGGTTGAAATTGATACCCAACAAGATTATGAATATGCCCAAGAATTAATTAGAGATGGAAAAATATAACAAATCAATTTAATAAATGGTTGAAAAATTATGGCTACTAATGAAAATGAAGTAAAGCAAAAATTAAAGTCATGGAGATTACGAATTTTCTTTACAGTGTGGATCACTTACATGATTTATTATATAGGGCGCGCTAACCTTTCTATTGCAAAACCTCTTTTAATGACTGAATTGGGTATTACACCAGCAGTAATGGGGCTTATCGGAACAACTTTTTTTCTTGCGTATGCATCTGGACAATTTATCAACGGTTTCCTAGGTGATAAAGTTGGAGCTAGAAAATTTATTGCTATAGGTTTGATAGTTTCTTCAGTGATAAATTTATTTATGGGAGTTGCATTTGAATTTATCTGGCTAGCATTCCTTTTATGGGGATTAAATGGATACTTCCAATCAATGGGATGGGCTCCTTCTGTAAAAACAATAGCAAATTGGCATCCTCCAGAGGAAAGAGGGAAATGGTCTAGTAGACTTGCCACATCTTATTTACTCGGAGGTGTAGTATCGTGGCTTATAGCCATTCTGATAACTGAAACTTTCAGTTTAAATTGGAGATTTTCTTTTATTGTTCCCGGTATTATCATGTTTTTTATGGCGATTCATTTTTATCTGCGGGCTAGAAACGCTCCTGAAGAATGTGGGTTACCAACTATAGAAGAAGAATGTGAAGGTAAAATTGAATTAGGAGAATGTCGAGATGATGAATTTCTAGGATTTAAATATACATTTGGAAAAGTAATTAAAACGAAAACTGTTCTTTTTGCTGCATTTGGATTATTCTGTTTAAATATGGTTAGGTATGGTTTAACCGACTGGCTTCCATTAATAATAGTAACAGAAGGAGAATTTTTTCATATATGGAAATCCATATTCTATCCCATCGGAGGAGTTATTGGCGTTATTCTTGGAGCTTGGATATCTGATAAATTTGTTGGTAAAAAAAGAATGCCTGTAATTAGTGTTTTTTTCATATTACTATCGTTAACATTATTTGCGTATACATTACTACCCGCTCTAGATATGATCTTTGGGATTCCCGTATTGTTAGTAATAGGAATATTGAACTTTGCCCCTCATGCACTTTTAGTTTCTACGATACCGATGGAATTCAGTACAAGAAAAGCAGCATCTGCCGCAACGGGATTTATTGATGGATGTGGTTATATTGGTGCCGCAATTACATCTTTTACGTCAGGAGCTCTAATAGGTGCTGTAGGTTCTGGAGCCGCATTTTTACTCTGGATAGTTGTCGCATTTGTAGGTGGACTTGTTATGATTGCCGCGTGGAATGCACTTCCTGAGAAAGGAGAATATTTATAAAAAATTGGATTTAACTTGAGAGAATATTTATTATCTCTTTTTTTTATTTTAATTAAAACTTATTAAAAATATCTATTAACTTAGGCGTTAAATTGTCCCAAGTATAGTTTGATAGCTGCTTTGGATCGATTTCCAAGTTAATTTGGTTAGATGCCAATCTATCTATCAGAGAAATGAATTTCTTGACACCCGCTTCGTGATTATTAACCGGAATTGTGAAACCTAAATTGTTTTCTTTTAGAAATCTAGCCGTAAAGGAATCCACCCTGCCTAAATAGACTATTTTTTTTCTCATGCTCAGGTAATCCCAAACCTTAAAACTAATTGTTGGGTAGTCAAAGTTTTCTCCAACATGTAATGTAAGAGTTGATTCCGCTATTTTTTTTAGACATTCATTACGCGGAATAAATCCGTTTAAACTAAAATACTCTGAAACATTATATTTTTGAATTATATTTGATAAATATTCGAAATTGTATCTTCCAAATATATTAATTTCTAAGGGAACTCCTTTTAATTTCCCTAAATCTTTGACAGAGGATATAATTTTTATAAGCGGTTTGAGGTCTCTTAGACCATACAATTTTCCTGTGAATGTTAAAATTAATTTGTTAGTTGGAGGAAAAACGACATCAGTTGTTAAAGAAGAACTCATATCTAATCCGTTTGGTAAAACAAAAACCTTTTCTTCTTGTATGATTGAAGGAAAAGATTTTAGTAGATATTCTTTTAACCCTTCACTTATAGCGATAATAGCGTCAGAGGTTTTCAATACCTTCTTGTCAATTTTATTATAATTCTTTTTTGTAAATTCGGAAACATTTCCTAAGAAATATGGATTATCTGACCAAGGATCTCTGTATTCAGTTATGAGTGGGATTTTAAAGATTTTTTTTAGCAGGTATCCTAATGCCAACGAAAAAAAGGGAGGCGCGGAAGTATAGATTGTTCTAATATGATTCTTTCTTATAATTTGGCAGCTTTTAAGGAAACTTAACGGCAACCAATGGAAAAAAAGAAAGACATTAAAAAGTTCCTTCAAAAATGATATTTTTTTAACACTCGAAGCCATACCGCTTGAAGAAAAACTTAAATTGTAAACTTGAGTGTTTTTAATCAAGGGTGAGTCAACAGCTTTTAAAAGTTCTTTGTCGATTGGAGCGTTTTTATTATTTTTTGCACTTACAACAAAGATTTTATAATCAGATTCTATTAATCTTCTTGTGAATTCTGTAGCTCTATTACTAAGGATATTGCTATAAGGGGGAAAATGATATGATATGTATAATATTTCTTTAGTCATTGCTTTACAGACAAATTCAATTTTTAATCAATTTCTGATTATATATATTAAAATCTTCAAATGGTAAAGAATAATAATAAGAGAAATAATAAAATTTTAAAAAATATTATTATATTCAACTTAATTTTTCTTTTGGCAAATGAATTATCAAAAAGTACTCAAATCGTTAAAAAAAGTTTCATATTTCAATATAATTAACTACTATAAACCAATATTAGAAAAGAAGTTAAATTCGATTTTTCTTAATAAAAATAAAGTATATTTAAGGAATTCTAGTAAGTCAAATGATATTTTAAAAAAAAATTTTGGAAAAAATCTAGATTTTGATGAATTTAACAGAGTTTTTTTTAATAAAAGGATATTTAGTTATTCAAATAGTAGAGAGAAGTCAAAAATAATTGAAGAATTAAACCAAAATCACTTCAATTCGATAAATAAGTATATAAAATTAGCAAATCAGGTTATTTCAAAAGAATTTATTATTTTTGAAAAAAATTATAAGTTTGAAGACAAAATTGATTGGCATTATAGCTTTTTTGATGATTTCAGGTGGAAACTTGAGAAATCAGACAAAATAAATATTAGACCAAGATATAAAAGTCATTTTATTGATGTAAAATATGTTTGGGAATTAAATCGACACCAATTTCTTCCATATTTAGGATTTGCTTATTTTATTACTAAAGATGAGAAATATGCAATAGAATTTAAAAAATTAATTCTTGATTGGATTGAAAAAAATCCTCCTTTATATGGAATAAATTGGGTTTCAGGATTGGAGATATCCCTAAGGTTAATTTCTTGGATTTTAACACTATTTTTCTTCAAAGAATCAAAAGAAATTAACGATAAACACTTCTTTTCAAAAATATTTAAAGTTCTGTTTCAACATGCTTATTATCTTAGATATTTCTATGCAAAGCGTTCATTAAATCATACTGTTGGGGATCTTTTTGGGGTTTATTTATTCTCTAAAATATTCGAAGAGATTAAACTACTTAAAAAATGGGAAAAAAAATTCTTTAAAAAATTAAAAAAACAAATAATCTTGCAAATAAGATCCGATGGTGTTGATATAGAGCAATCTGTTAATTATCATAAGTTTGTATTGGAATTTTTCTCTCTTTTTGTTATTTTAAATCCTAAACTTATTGATGAATCAGAGGGGGTTTTAATCGAAAAGATGTTTGATTATTTACTTCACTCTATCAAACCCGATTCTCTTTTTCCTTTAATTGGGGATGTTGATGATGGGAAGGTATTATTCCTCACCAATATTAAAGATAATAAGTTTTTTGATTTGTTAAATGTGGGTTGTATCTTATTTAGAAAAAAAGAGTTAAAATTCATTACTAAAAAAATATCCCCAATTTCAATCTTATTATTTGGTGAAAAAGGAATTGAAACGTTTAACGAATTAGAATCAATTGAACCAAACAAAAAATTTGAATATTTTGATAGGTCGGGATATTTTATTATAAGAAATAATTGGACAGAAAATGCTACTTACTTGTTTGTAGATTATGGAAGATTTGGTGCCTTAGGTGCTGCTCACTCTCATAGTGACATTACTAATATTATCTTCTCTTATAATGGAAAGAATATTTTTATTGATTCTGGAAATTATTCCTACAATAGATCGTGGAAAGAGAGAAAATATTTCCGAAGCAGTAAGGCACATAACATTTTATCCATTAACAACAAAAACCAAGCCCAATCAATAGGTTGGTTTAGTTGGGAGAAGAAACCAAAAATTAAAAGAAAAGTGAATTTAAAAGATTCTGTAATTGAATTGAGTTGCCTCCATAATGGGTATCAAGGATTTTTAGTTAAAAGAAAAATTATAACAAACAGAAACCTTGATGAACTAATCATTGAAGATACTGTATTTCAAAGCAGTAATAAATTCGATGAAAAGCCATCTGATATTGATCTATACTTTCATTTTGATAAAGACATCAATTTAAAAGTTGAAAAAAATTCATTGCAAATTGATAATGAATTATTATTTACTGTAAAATCAAATCAACAATTTAGTATGAATATTCAAAAATCATTCTATTCTCCGGCTTATGGGCAAAAATATGAAAACAATGCATTGGTTATTCATTTAAGGCATTCTTTTAAGAAAAATGATAAAATACAAATTATTTCTAAAATAAATCCAATAAAATCTCATTGAAGTTCAAACAATTAGTTTTACTAAAATATTTTTTTTACAATATATTTTATTACACAATAAAGCATCAGAAATATACCAACTACTTTTAAGTCAATAAAAAAATGAAAAAATTGGAAATTAGTAAAAATGGTCAAGTAACTTTACAAGAAGCCCGAGAGCCCCAAATTGAAACCAAAGGGGTAATAGTTCATACTAGTTTTGCTTTAATAAGTTCTGGAACAGAATTATCTGTAATTAAATGGAATAGATTAATGAATTTACCAATTTATAAACAAATCATTAGATCTAAACATATTCGAAAGCGGATTTTTGCGGAATTAAAAAAGAATACTATAAAAAACGTATTTAATTTATTTAAAATCTATAAAGAGAGGAGTTCTTATAAAAATTATTCTAGAACATCTAATAGTTCAACACCAATAGGTTATAGTTGCTCTGGAATTGTGGGAGAATCAAATATAGAAAATCTTCAAATTGATAATAGAGTAGCTTGTGCCGGTTCCTATCACGCTGAAAAAATATTTTCTCCTAAAAATTTGACTGTCAAAATACCAGATAATGTCAGTCTTGAAGAAGCCGCTTTCGCTACATTGGGTGCAATAGCTTTACAGGGTGTTCACCGAGCAGGTATTAAGCAAGGTGAAAATGTTGGAATAATTGGAACTGGTTTAATAGGGTTGATTACTGTTGGATTAGCGAAAGCTGCAGGTGCGAAAGTATTTGCTTTTGACTTAATCAATAACCGGTTAAATTTAGCAAAAAAATTAGGAGCTGATATTTTAATCAATCCTAACTATCACAACTCAAAATTAGAAGTAGATAGACAGACAGATAGTAAGGGTTTAGATTCTATTATCATATGTGCCTCATCAACAACTAATAAACCATTGGAAGACGCTGCTGAATTAATCCGCGATAAGGGTAAAATCGTTATGTTGGGAGCCTTCCCAATAAATGTTGATCGTAATAAACTTTATTATAAAGAAGTTGATTTACTAATCTCACGGTCCTATGGTCCAGGACGGTATGATGAATCTTACGAATACGAAGGATTTGATTACCCAAAAAAATATATCCCCTGGACAGAACAACGTAATATGGAATACTTTTTAAACCTAATATCAGAAAAGAAAATAGATGTTAAATCCTTAATATCAGAAATTATTCCTGCAGAGAATGCTAATGATGCTTATAAGAAATTAGAAATGAATCCAGCAAAAAATATTGCCATTTTATTAAAATTTGAAAAAGAGGATACTCCACAAATAATCGCTCAAAAAGAAGAGATATTACACAAAGAAATACGTAAAAAATCGTTAATTGGATTAATTGGATGTGGTTCTTTTGCTCAAGGAGCTCATCTTCCTTTCCTTTTGTCCAATCCACATTGTAAAATAAAGGCAATCTCCACTAATTCCCAGAAAACAGCAGATTTTTGTAAACGGACGTACAAACCGGAATATACGACAACCAATTACAAGAAAATTTTGAAAGATCCTGATATTGACACAGTTTTCATCTACACAAGACACGATTCACATGCAAAATTCACAATTGATGCAATTAAATCAGGAAAAAATGTCTTTGTTGAAAAACCAATGGGTTTAACGCTAGAAGAGTGTCAAAGGGTATACGACGTAGTGAAGGCCTCTGAAATGAATTATGTTATTGGCTTTAATAGAAGATACAGTCCTTTAATTAAAATAGCTAAGGATTTATTGCACGATGTTTCGAACCCAATTATAATCAATTATCGAATTTCAAGTCAATTCATACCCGGAAGTCACTGGGTCTTCGACCCTAAAGTAGGAGGGGGACCAATTATTGGCGAATTTTGTCATTTTATTGATTTAGTATTATTTCTAATAAATTCTAAACCAGTTGAGGTAATTGCTCGTGGAGGGGCTATGAGTCATAAAAATACAACAGTTTTTGATAGCTGTGTAGTTTTACTAAAGTTCGAAAATGGTTCTATAGCGAATTTAGTTTATACAGATTTAAATGGCCCAAAAATGTCAAAAGAACGAATAGAAATTTATTCAGGAGATTCAGCAATTATTATTGATGATTTTATAACATTAAATACTAGTGGTTTTGACTTTGGAAATTTACTATTAAGTAAGCAGGATAAAGGTCATAAGAATGAGTTAGAAAATATTATTCAGACGAATTTAGGATTTAAAGACTCTTTAGTAGGAATAGATGATGCTATGAAATCAATGGAAATTGTATTTAAAACGATTGAATCCATAAAAACAAATAAAACCATTCAAATTAATAACTAATTATACTTTTAGAGTTAATTAAAATGTTGATAAATACTGATGATATAATCGATCCTGTTCAAATTGAAAATAAGTATGCGATTTTTTCTACTTTTAAAAATGATGTTGTTTTTCACAGAGAAAACATTAATACTCCTATTTTCTGCGGAGGTATTATTAAATCTATTAGTCAAAATGTATATAACTTTAAAATTAATGAGCATATTGGATATATTTCATGTAAACAAAGTCCTGATTTAACTTTATCTACTAATCAGATTGTAAAAATTGCTATTATCAATAATGAAAAACTAATCGCAGTATTGCCATATGCCTCTTATGCTATGAAAATTCTTAGACTTGTAAACCCGAGTTTAAATCAGAGTATTGCTATTGTTGGGATAAATTTTTTCTCAATTTTATTAGAGAGGTTAATCAAATTATCTGGAGCAAATGTGTCTTTAATTGATTCTAAAGATATTTCAAAAATTATGCTTGAATTTGATAAGGAAGCTAAAAAATTGAATGGTGCTTCGATTAATACCATAATTTATGACCCATTAACACCTAAAGTGAAAGAATTTATTTCTAATATAAATTGCAGACATAAAATTGATTTAAACAGCATATCTGTTTATGACAAAGGACTAAATGATAATAATTATATTAAAGGTGTTAAATATCCATATTCATATATAAGATGGGACTTTAAAAGAAATTTGGAATATTTCCTTCATTTAATTGACACTAAAAAAGTATTATTAGATTTCTTTGAAGTTCACGTTATAGAAATAAGTCAATTGGATGAAATGAAGCGAAAAATTAGTGAATTTAGAGAAAATTCTTTAATTCTATTTAAATTATCAATTTAATTAGACCCATTTATTCAATAATGATTATATTACTTTCTGTAAGATATCAATAAAATCGTAATATCTCTTTTCCCATAGAAATTCATTAATAACTCTATTGTATCCATGCTTTCCCATTTCAGTTCTTATTTCTTCTTTGTCGAATAAATATAACATCTTCTCAATTAGATCCTCTAAATTATTTGGTTTTACTAATAATCCTGATTTACCATTTTTAACCGCGTCTCGAATTCCACCTGAATATGATCCAATAACGGGAACTTTATTGTAATTTGCTTCTAAAAATACTAACCCAAAGCCCTCAATTGAATCATTTGTTGTAATTGAGGGCATAACAAAAATATCTGCTAATTTGTATAATTCATTTCTAATACTATTCTCGCATTCTCCAAAAAATTTTACTGTATCTTCCAATTCTAATTCTTTAGTTAAATCTTTCAAATATTTTGTAGAGGTCCCTTTACCAACTGAAAAATATTTAATATCTGAATTTGGTCGCTTTTCTTTAATAATTTTTATAGCTCTAATCACTAAATCAAATTTTTTCCTTGGAACATGCCATCCAACGCTTAAAATTATAAATGTTTTTTCTGAAATATTATATTTTTTTCTTAATTCCTCTCTTGATTCATTTATTGTGTAATCCTCTGGAAAGATTGCTAAAGGTAAAATTTCAATTTTCCTTTCATTTATATTATGAATTCTTTGAAAGAAAAATTTAGTTGTATCTCCTAAAACTATTACTTTGTTAATATTTTTAAAATAAATTGTCTTCAAATGAAATGTTTTCTCCAACGGCTTGTTTTTTAAAAAGTCATTTCCATAGGTAAAAGAAATAGCTTCTTTATTAAGTAGCTTTGAGAGGAAAAAAATTAAAGGAAGGGTTTTAGAAGGGAAACCCCCAACTATAATGTCCACATCTAATTTTCTTAAATAAGGTATGATGTTAACAACATTATTAAAGACGATAACTAGATTTCTTGGATTAATCCATAAATAAAAAATTATCTTTAATTTATCTTTTAATGATGTGTTTTTATCTCTAAGTAATTTTTTCATCGATATAAAGAGGTAATAAAAAAATTGCTTATTTATTTTTAAATGCTTTATACTTACAATTAGATTATTATAAACTCGATTGCTTTTATGATAAGGATTGAATACATATAGTTTATGATTTTTGTTTTGAAAAGCTTTACATAATGAATTCAAATGATGACTGATTCCACCCTTTAATGGATAAAACGCATCTGTTATTAAAGCAATCCTCAGCCCTCTCTCTTTTATAAGATTCTTTTCAGGAATTTCAATAACCTCTTAATAACGCGATATGGGAATTTATCAGTACTTAGTAATGCTTCTAAAAATTCAATTTCTTTGCGAGAAAAAATTTTAAAAAGTATATTTAAAAGAAAATACATTAGTAAGAACGATATTAAACTTAAAACACTTAAATTCTTAAAAAGTAATAAATTGAGATTTTGGAGAACATTTATTCGTATCTCTCTGAATAATATATCTTCTAAAATAACAGCTAAAAATAAAGAAATAAAAAATATTAAATATTGGAAAAATATTTTATTGATTTTTATTTTGACATTTCCAATTTTAATGCTTATTAACAGCTGAATTAGAAATACAATGAATTTTGAGATTATTAATCCAATAATAGCGCCAACTATACCATAAAAAACAATTCCAATAAAGAATAAGGGTATAATTATAAATAAATTAATAGTTGTTAATATCGGCAGAATTTTAATTTTATTTTTTGCATTTAATAGTGGTATAAGGATATTTCCTAAAACAGAAAAAATGATCGTTATTAAGTATAATTTAACAATTGTTGAATAAATTAAGTATGATTCTCCATAAACCAATATTAGAAAAAAATCAGTTAAAATGTATAGAGCCCCTGAAATTAATAACATCAAAAACAGCGAATATTTAAAGGTCATATTATATATTTGAGTAATTTGGTTGTGTTCTTTTTTAACATCTAAACTGGAAAAGGATGTGATTAAGGGGTTGGAAAAGGAAGATGCTGCTGTTAGAGAGATATGGGAATAATATTTTGAGATAGTAAAACCAGTTATTGTACTTAAGGGTTCAAATCCACCTATTATAGGAGTCTGAATTTGTTTCCACGTCTCATTTAAGAATATGTTAATACTTAAAGGAGTTCCATATTTTGTTAATTTTGAAAGAATTTTTTTAAAAGAGTCCTTTGGTTCTCCAGTAGGTTTAATATTAAAATAAATTTTTATGAAAATTAGACTACTTACTAAAAATGGAATTAAGTATGATAATAAGTTTAGTAACGCAATTATTTCAAGATTAGTTATTCCAAATATTAAGCATATTATAAGAGCCGAAATATAAAAAGAAAATTTTAATAGGGTTAAGAGGAAAATTAGTTTATATTTAAATAAACCTTGGTAAATAGAATCTAATAAGGTACTTAATCCCATTATAAAAATAAGTGGTGATAAAAGAAATAAAAGGTTGGTGTAACCTAATAAATACATAGAAAAAAAGGATTGCAATAAATAAAAAATAATCACACTTATGAAGAAAATAATTAATGCAAATAATGTTTTAAGATAAAGACAGGCTTTTATCATCCTTTTTAAATTATTATTTTGATTCAAAGCAACGTATCTTGGAATATAATAATTCAATGAGAAAGTTAGAGCTGGAGGAAAAAATGATAAAATTAGTGAAACAATGTTAATATAGGCCATTGCTAATAGGAAAAAACCCCATAATTCTTGCGAAATTAGTCTAGCCATAAAAAAAGAAATAATAATTTGAAAGATAAAAATTCCATAACTATTGAATAAAGAGTAAAATGCACTTTTAGCAAATTTTCTATGATCTGTGCTAATAATTCCGACTTTCTCAGAATCTTTCATATTCCTCATCCAATATCTTAGAAATAAGAGAAATTAACATATAAATTAAAAATTTTTATTTGGGCTTTTATTATATTTTAAATCTCCAGCTTATTTTTCAGCAAATTTTAGCAAATTTTATCAAATTTTTTTAATTCATTTAATTAGATTATTTATGGAAAAAGTCATATTTTTAGCTTTAGATGGTCTTAGTTGGAATATGATTGATGAGCTCCTTGCTGTCAACCGACTTAAAAATTTTCGAAAGATCATCGATACGGGGGTTTCCACTGTTATGAGAGCAGAAGGCTTTTTAAGTTCTCCGAAAATTTTCTGCTCTATTTTTACCGGAAAAAAAGTAGAAAAGCATGGAATAAGAGATTTTTATTCTAAAGAAGAAGATTTAAAAACCGAACAAATTTGGGATTTATTAAACGAAAAAGGCTTCAGAGTCGGCGTTTATAGACCGTTGAGTGTTTGGTCTGCGAAAAAATTTGACGGTTTTTGCGTACCCAACCCCTTACTTTTAGAGAAAAATACTTATCCTCAAAGTCTAAATTTTATTGGTGAATTAGATAAAAAAGCACGATCAGAGAAGTACTCTATATCTTTTATGATTAAAATCTTTTGGAAACTTATGACATTTGGTTTTCCATTAACACAGCTTCTTAAAATAATAAAAAGAAGTATATTGTTAGCTTTTAAAAAAGGCTTGGAAGAAAGGATGTATCTTTTAAAAGAATTAGAATTAATAATTCATACAAATTTGTATTACAGGTTATTAAAAAAATATTCCTTAGATTTTTCTGTATTTTTTGATTATTCATTTGATACTCTTGGTCATATATATTGGAGAAAAAAAGGAGAGGAGTCGAAATATTCTGATGTTGTTCCTAATACTTATAGAATTATCGATAAATTCGTGGGGAAAGTAAATGACTATGCTAAAAAGAACAATTTTCATTTAATTATCTGCTCTGATCATGGATTTGAAAAAAAGGAAAAGCAAAATCAAAGAAGTTTTCGAGCGATCAATATTTTAAATCTATTAAGAGAACTTGGTTTTTATTACGACATTTACGGCATCTACATGACAGAAAGCGTAGTTTTTCGGTTGAGACCTGACTCACTAGGTTCGTTAAGAGATTTCGAAAACGCAATCGAGTCGATTAGGTGCGAAGGAGTTGAACTTTTTACTATCAAATCTTACGAAAAAAAGTTAATACTTAGAATAAACGATGTTTTTGGAGATAATAAAAGTTTAAAAGTCGATTTACCAAATAAGAAAACCGTGAGTTTAGATTCTATCATCGATTTTAACCCCGGACACACGGGTTCTCATTCTGAGGACAACGGCGTTTTTATATTTAATGGACCTCGCATTAAAGAAGGTTTTAGAATTAAGGAGATAACTCCCTATGACGTAACACCAACAATTTTGGCATTGAGTGATCAACCAATACCTTCTGATGTTGATGGTAGAGTTTTAAAAGAATTTTTTAAAGAAAAACCAGAACTTATTTGAAAATCTTATATATTGGTCTGCTCCTTCCATCAGATTGTTTAGTTATTAATTCAAATTTGTTTAAACACGAATGTTTAATAATAAACCTGACAAACTGCTCGTTGTCGTAGTTCACGAAGGCGTTACGCATTATTTTCTCGCTAGGGTCGTGTGGTTGAAAATACATCGTCTTTAGTTTCAAACTGCCTAAAAATTTAATTAAGTTCAGATAGAGTCCCTTTTCTCTTAAGAAGTGATGAAAAATGTTAAGCGCTAATACTATATCGTAATCTAATTTTTCATTCAAATCAAAAATAGATTTATTTATTATTTTAAACTTCTTGCCCTCAATATCTCTTAGTTTTTTCATATAATAAACATTGCTGGGTCTAATTTCAACAGCATAGCAATCAAATCCCAAATCCTCGAATTTGTGGCAAAAGTAAGCAATATTCGCTCCAATATCCAGTAATGATCCCTTTTCAATTGTTAGATTCTTACTTATTATTACGAATCTTTGATCCGTATAGGAAGATTTAAACCTTAAATCAGGGTGGATTAGTGGTTGGTAAAGTTCTCCATGAATAGATTGAAATTTTAAGAAATCGCTGCTAAATTTGAGCCACAAAGGGTGTCTGATCACGATCTTAACAGTGACATCTTTTACTTTTAACAGCTTTAGAAGGGAAATGATAAACAACCCATCAAACACAACAAAATTTCCCCCCCTTTCTATACCTACTTTAATATTTTCTATAGATTTATTTGGTTTGAAGTTTTGATATGTATTTTCCAAAGTATTTAAAAACTTTAGAAATTCTCTTTGGTCTGAACAACCAGCGACAAGTTGATTGGAAGTAATTTTATCGATAAATTCCTTAAATGCACCAATATCTTCCCATTTTAATTTTTTAATTAAACGAGATTCAAGTAGATTGTATTCTCTGGTTTCAACAATGGGGATCAAACTACCAGAAGAATCCCAGTCGTTTGTAAGATTTGGCAAATTCATCAATATGTTATCTCTCGTTTGTATCGAATGATTTATTCTGTTAAGTTCCACTTTATAGCTATTAACCTGATACTTGGAAGGATCAAAATTTTTATTTTCAATAATCAGCTCAATAAACCAGAATTTATCGTACGCTTTATATATTAATTTCTTAAAATAGGGAACAATTTCAAAAATCCTCCAAGCGTAAAATCGATAAAAAGTGTTTTTCAATTTCGGAATTTTATCAAAAAAATACCAAATCGTTCGAATTATTTTTTTTTTCATGATTTATGCTTTATTTTATTATTATTTAATACACTCATATAGAGTTTATAGTGTGCATCTGCTGCTTTCTCCCAAGTATAATTCTTTTTAACTCGTTCAAGACTTTTTTTACCCATTTGAGTTAACAACATCCTGTTATTGAACAGCTCAATAATCTGTTCACTTATCTTTGTTAAGTCCATAAAGTCAGAAGTGTAACCCGTCTCTCCATTTACAATTATCTCACTTGGACCCATAATATTAGAACCTATAACAGCTTTACCACATGCCATTGCTTCAACCAAGACAAGTCCAAAAATCTCTTGTCGCGAAGGATATACGATTAAGTCCGCCATGGAATAATATTCTGGGAGGTTAAATTTGGAGACATAGCCTACAAGGGTAACATATTTTGATAAATTGTATTGTTGAATTAGGTTTTTAACTATTGGGAGGTATCCCGCATCTCCTCCAATAATAACTAGTCTTACTTTTTTATTTTTTTTAATCACTAAATTTAGGATTTTTATTAACTTATCCACACCTTTACCTTTAGCGATACGTCCAACGTACAGTATGATGTCGGAATTTTCTAGACCTAATTTTTTTTTTAAGCTACTCCCATCAACGGGTTTAAAAATATCTGTATTGACACCATGGGGAATAAAATGTATGTGATCGTCGTCAGCGCCATATTCCTTTATAATAGGTATCTCCATTTTGGTAACAGCAATGTAATGTGGTTTCAAATATTTTTTAAGATATCCAGTTGTTTTATCAGAAATCATTTTTGGAATTTTGTCTTTATAATCCCAGTTTATACTGATTCCTCCGTGCGCAGAAATTATTAGTGGTTTTTTCTTGATAAGCGAGACAATTAATCCGTTATCTTCTTGAAAGCTTCGTAAAGAGTGGGAATGGACAATATCTATATTTTTTTCATTCTTCAATAAAAAGGGTAGTAGTTTAAACGAAGTTCTATATTCCTTAAATTTTAAGTAAGAATCAAAACGATAAATTTTAAAATTTTTACTTTTTTCTTCGTAAAATTCGGTTCTTGCCCGTCCAAATTTCCGAATAGCTGACGTAGTATATATATTAGTGGCAATTCCTTTTTTCTCTAGAATTGGAGCAAGTTCCATTATAACATTGTATGGTCCGCCTAACTTTCCCGTGAAAAACGGAGTTAACATCGCAATATTAATCATAAGATCTTGGTTCTCCAATAAATTCTATATTAACTTAATTGGTTCTTTTCTTTAATCAAATCGAGCATTATTTTTTTCAAATCATTCAAAATATTTGGCCACATATAGTGCTTCTTAATTAATTCGTAGCCTCGCAGACC
>JAHQWJ010000121.1 GCA_029856125.1 Promethearchaeia archaeon
AATCGAGTATGGGAGCACAGCGTATTTATATTTTTTACCTGAAAATAACCGTCCATTATTAGAAATACCCTCAGATTTAAGCTCCTTGATTGAAGGAAAAACTATAGTTCTTAATGTTTTTAAAGGTGTGGCTGAGGAAACTCCTTTTCGGATTAAGTTAATCGATTGCATTCTTACTTTTAAATCAGCTCGAGTTGGTCATTGTCCCGGGATTACTAAATCGATGATGATTGAAGGTCCAATGAATATTGATTATAGTGAAATGGTAACTGCTGCAAACAAGTTGATTAACAGTTTTAAAAACGCTAAACAAGTACACATTACAGCACCGGGAGGAACTGATATTTTATTGTGCATCGAAGATCGAGGTTTTTCCACAGATACTCAACTTATTGATAAATCGCACATCGCTAATTTACCGTGTGGTGAAGTATGGTGTGGCCCCGTAGAAACTATGGGCGACGGTTTAATAGTATGTGATGGTTCCATTGGTGATATAGGTAATGTAAATAAACCACTGAAAATTTTTCTTGAAAAAGGTAAAGTTATCAAAATTGAAAGTGAAGATATACAATTAGTAGAAGATATTGAAAAACTAATCAACGTAGATGAAGAAGCTAAAATTCTTGGAGAATTAGGAATAGGTCTTAACCCAGGTGCTAAATTAACAGGAAATTTGCTCGAGGACGAAAAAGCCCTTAAGACAGCCCATATTGCTTTTGGGAACAATGAAGATATGGAAGGAGGGCAGAATAGATCAAAAACCCATAGAGATTTCTTATTCAATAAACCAACAATGAAAGTTACTTTCAAGGATGGCTCTTCAAAAACTTTGATAAAAGAAGGAGATATTCTTTAATTTTGCTTTTTTGAAATTCACATTTAAGAAAAAAACTCAATATAAAAAATATTAACAAGCCTACATTTAGGTAAATCATGTTTAGACAAGCAATTAAAAGCGTTAAGACAAACCAGGATTTATTGATTGATGTTAGCGATCAGATTTGGGAATTCGCTGAGTTAGGATTGGAAGAATTTAAATCGTCAAAACTCTTAACAAAAACTCTAAACGAAGCTGGTTTTTCTGTAAAATCGAATGTTGCAGATATGCCAACAGCTTTTTACGCGGACTATGGAAATGGAAAGCCTGTTATTGGGATACTGGGCGAGTACGATGCTCTGCCTGGCCTAAGTCAGAAAGCCCAACCTTTTAAAGAGCCTTTAAAAGAAGGCGCGCCGGGTCATGGTTGTGGTCATAATCTTTTAGGCGTGGCCTCGTTAGGAGCAGTATTATCAGTTAAAAACGCTATTGATCTAGGTAACATAAAGGGAACTATTCGTTATTACGGTTGTCCTGCTGAGGAAACTTTCAACGCAAAAGGGTATATGATACGAGAAGGATTGTTCGACGATGTAGATATAGCAATGACTTGGCATCCAGGAAATCTCAACATGTTAAACCTGAGGAGCTCTTTGGCTATAAACTCTGTAGTTTTTAAGTTTCACGGTCGTACAGCTCATGCTGCGGCAGACCCTCAAAATGGGAGGAGTGCTTTAGACGCTGTTGAGTTAATGAATGTAGGAGCTAATTTCATGAGAGAGCACATGATTTCTGATGCAAAATTACATTATGTTATAACACATGGGGGCGATGTTCCAAATGTAGTGCCTGCTGAAGCAGAAGTGCATTATTTTGTGCGCGCTCCAGAACGCCGTCAAGTTGAAGAATTATACGCTAGACTTATTAACATAGCAAAAGGTGCGACTTTAATGACAGAAACAACGATGGAGATCGATTTTTTAAGTGGCATGTATAACACAATGTATACAGAAGTAGTCGACGATGTCATTTCAGACTCCATGAAAAAAGTTGGTGCCCCTAGATTTAATAAAGAGGATAAAACTTTTGCTAAGGAACTAAAAAAGTCTATTCCAAAAAATTCGCTTGAGGAATATTACAAATTCATACCCCCTGATATGATGGAATTTGGTAAAGCTATTTTAAGTCAACCTTTGAATAAAATCATAATTCCTCCGATTGGAAAAGGGAAGGTAGGTCTAGGATCTACGGATGTAGCAGATGTTTCTTGGAAAGTGCCTCTTGGAGAATTTGAGATTGCTTGTGAGATCATAGGATCTCCCGGGCATTCTTGGCAAAATGTGGCCACTTCAGGGATGAGTATCGGCCATAAAGGGATGTTAACGGCAGCGAAAATATTAGCAGTATCCGCTCTTGAATTCATGCAAAATCCGAATTTAGTTGAAAAAGCGCTAAAGGAACATAATCTAGTACATAAGGATAAACCATACAAATCAGTGCTTCCTGACGGGTTAAAGCCGCCTTTCCGTAGGCTTAAAAAATAAAAATTTTATATTATTTTATTTAAATTATTTTTCCAACTCTAATTTTTAGGTAAATTTAATCAATAACTGGTCTCTTTAAGAGTTAAATATTCCAACCTACTTCTTAAATTAAGAAAAATCAAGAAAATATATAGTGATCATGAGTAAAGTAATTAAATGGCAGTATTCTGATTTCTTTGAACCAAGAAGAGAGAAGTTAGTAAATCTTCTTCTTAGTGAGATTATTTTTTTAAAAAGTCATTTGAAGAAATTAACTTTAAATGAAAACACAGGGGGCATTGAAATCGCTTTAGATAAGTTAGATTACCTACTTAATGCTCTAAAAAATAATGATACGGAATTATCTGATAAGGATTTTGATAAAGTAGTACTAATCATCTATCAAATATTCAAAGAGATCATTAACAAATTAGAGAGCTAATAAAAATTAAATAAAAAAATAAAAGATTAATTTTTTCTACATTTTAATTAATGAACCAATTGCTTCCATTAATGTT
>JAHQWJ010000122.1 GCA_029856125.1 Promethearchaeia archaeon
CGATAGCTATTTAGGTAGTAAAAACAAACTTGAGGGACTCATTGAGCTTTTTGGCGGTGTTCCCGTTGATTACCAAGAAAGAGAGAGCTGTTGTGGCTGGGGTGCTAGTCAATTGTTAATTAACCCCCGGGAAGCTCTTAAAGTAACTTATAACAAGTTAAAAAGTGCAGAAAATGTTGGAGCGGATTTTCTTTTGATGCCTTGCCCAACCTGTCTCTATACGTTAAGTAAACCAGAATATAGAGATAATATCGAAAAGTGGTTTGGCGAGAAGTTAGAAATTCCAACAATTCATCTTAACGAATTAATCTCCATTCTTAGAGGATGCGAAGAAGAACGTTGTATTTCTTTGACTCAAAAAACACCACGCCTTGAGGAAATTTTCAATATTATTACTCAGCAATAGTTAAAGAAAAAAAAAGGTTGGTCACATTTCTTCAATTGCGTACCTTGGACACGAATCTAAACATAATAAACATCCAATACATTTCTCATAGGAGAATTCTAACTTATAATTACCGTTAAAGTATAAAGCCTCGGTCGGACATAACGAGATACAAGCTCCACAATCTATACAATTATCTAATACTATAACCCGCCCTTTCTTATTAACGATTACATTATTTTCTTTTAGCGATTCTGTTATCGTTCTGATCTTATCTTCAGGAACATCTAGTAATAAGTTTACTCCATTTGAACCGGTTGAAAATTTTAAGATGTTGAATGTGATATCAAACTTTAAAATTTCATTTATAATTTTAGAATAGTTATTTATATCTCTAATAATCCCAAACGGTAAGGTGCAGTTAATTATAGTCATTTTACATCAACTCCTCCGAAGTAATAATTCCAACTACTTTTCTCTGCTCGTTTATCACGGGCAATGCTGATATTTCATTAGTTTTCATCCTTCTTGCAGCGACATCAAGAGGATCGTTGTCTGAGGTTGTTATAACTCGCTTTGTTATGATTTCATCAAGATTCTTCTTGTCCTCAGCAATTGCTTTGGTGATATCAAAACTCGTGACGATTCCTTTAAGAATATTATCTCGATCAATAATTACTATGTGATTTACATTATTCTTTATGATTTTTTCAGCAACTAACTTAATGTCACAGTCGTCGAAGCAAGTTTCTGCTTTTTTCTTCAAGTCTTTAACGAATTTTAATTCGGATGTAATTTTCATTGGTTTAAAGACAGTATCAGTGGGTAATGTCTCCGCAGGCGGATTTAAGAAGAATTTACCTTCTTTAATCCAATTCTTTAAGGTCTCCGCGATTTTTTTGGCGTGATAAAATGACGACATAGGGGAACATTTCACGCTTTTGCCATTCAATTCAATGTAACCACTTTTCATCTCTTTATAGCTTACTTGCTTTGGTTTGGGGCGATCTCGCCTTGGAACGCCATAGTCAACGACATCAGTAATAAGTTCAGCATCAGATATCGCAGTTTTTTTAGCCAAACCTTCGTTTAATATTGGAATTGCTATTCCTAATCCCACAAAAAGAGAGGTTCCATACTTTTCATAAGATACTCCCCTTAGATATTCAGGTGTCATTTGCTTCAAATCTCCTTTAACAAACAAAGTTCCGAATCTACTTGCTGGACTATGTTGAGTGCCTTCCCCGATAATATAGCCAATTCCTCCTCCAAGGAAAATTCTTGTTCCTATACCGATCGTTTCATAATCAGGATCATTGCTCAGAGGACTTAACGCACCTGCGCCCGCAAAGTGTGCATTTCCATATTTCGGTAATAATTTACCCATATAAGTATAAAGTGTTTTGTCTGAACTATTGACTGCACACACGTAACGTTGGTATGCGTTCCTTGGATTTAGCAAAATAGCTTGATTAATCTCGTTAATGGTAAATGTTGTGTCTACTTCTGCTAAAGGATAGCAATCTGTTGTATAGGAATTACCCTTTAATCGAATTGGTTTCCCTGAGACAAGATCTTCTATCACATGTCCTCCACCGTATTCAAATGATCTGATATCTGCCATTCTAGTGCAACCTATATAGCAATCAACTGCTGCATTTCCATGATAAGCGTGAACATCGTTTAACCATAGATGTTCGAATTTAATTGGGGGATCAGAGTGCCCAAAATTTAAAAAAGCACCGCTAGAACACATAGGTCCAAAAGTTCCTGTAGTAACTACATCGATATCTTCAGCTGCTACTCTAACTCCTCTTTCTTCCACAATCTTTACCATTTCTTCGGCCGTAACTACGACCACACTACCGTTCTTTATCTTCTCATTTATTTCTGCGTAAGTTTTTGTCATCTAATCACCTAGTTCCATAACTTAAATGGAAAATGAATGTGTTCGATTTTAGCGAAATAATCATATTGTAATTACATTATTTAATGAATCTATTTAATATTTCTGATTTGAAATATGCTTAAAAGGGATATTATATTATTTTGCAGTATATTTTGGTTAAATCTATAGTTTTTCGAAGCTACTTAGTTTAACTACTTGAGAAAGAATCTAATCGTTCTCAGTATTTGATACCAATAAAATGTTTCAAAATATATCTAATTAGAACTATTAAACTTTTTTAAGTATCAGACTTTTGAATAATAATAATTTTAATAAAACAATTTTCTTCTCAAGAATTTCAATAAATTGCATTTTCTATGGAGACTAAAACCAA
>JAHQWJ010000123.1 GCA_029856125.1 Promethearchaeia archaeon
GCATTGCACCAACCCAGATTAAAATCCCACTATCGTTTACAAATGCGTATGGATTTGAACTATCCCAAAGAGCCATGCATGTGGGTACTGTAATGTTGGTGGGGTTTGGAACGCCTGCTTCAAGACCGTAAGTATCTTCTGGTAGCGTATCCTTGAAGAGACTTAAATCAATTCCACCTTCGGCAATCGTGCCATTAGCCCATTGTTCATAAAACATTAATTCGGCTACATATTCTATGGGAGCTGGTGAATATGTTGATTTGACCACAACATCCCATAAATAATTTACATTATAGCCCGCAAGATATTCAAGTTGAGTCCATGTAGCATTGTAATAGAATTGCATGGTTGCATTTAGCGCCTGATCGCCTAAAGTTACATTAATGTAGAGTTCCATATATCCCAGAAGACCCATCCCTAATTCAAGATCTGTAATTAACCCTGGTAAAGGACCTACGCCATACAGTAAATTATTTTGAGCAGTAACTGTATAACCAAGGTTTACCACATCAAAATCACCCATTAACGTATCGTAATAGTCTGAAACGCCTTGGGGCGTGGTATACCCATAGTCTGCTTGAAATGTAGGGCTATTAAAGAATTGATCCTTAGCAGCAGGATAACCAATGAAACCAGCAACACCAGTTATTGTTTGGTTTATCGCTTGGGCTGCACCTGTACCGTTGATAATAAGCGGTAATGCTGCTATTGCCTCTTCCTTAAGTCCATCTAAGACCGCAGGTGTTGTTAGAACGGGCAGTTGAGCTTCTAAGGTAATAAGTGCTTCTGCTTCAATACCCAAAAGTACATCCGGTGTACCTAAAGGGGGTAACTGTTCTTCTAAAGATGGAAGAGCTTCCTCTTCGACAGCTAAAAGGGCGTCAGGAACGCCCTCAGCAATTTGGTCGACGAACATTTGGTTTACAAAAAATCCTGTTGGTATTAAACCACCACCAACAACGATTAAAATTATTCCTATTATTAATTTAGATTTGGACATAAATAATACTTTGTTAGTAGTATATTTAAAGTTATCACATATGTGTAAAAAATTGATCGAACCAAAGTATTAGTAAATTCAGATAAATATTTCTCCATTTATCCAGTTAAAAGATGCTAATAATATCTTTTGTCATGTGTTGCTATTCCTATTGATGATTAAATTTAGGTAATTTGGGGAATAGAGGAAAAATTTCCAGTCTTTATGAATATGATTTTAAAATTAGGATAAAAAAATATACTCTCTAATTAGTGAGTTTTATTTGTAATTAATAAATCGAAAATGTCTTTTTTAATTTCATACTTGTTTTTTAAGTCTGTTTGATCTAAAATATTTCGTATTTCTTCAGGCGTATATCCTGCCATAATCGATGTTTTCCAATAATAACTTATCTCTTTAGATATCATTAATTTTGCAATATTAAATATTACCTTAGCACCTAATCCAATATCTCTACGACCGTCACCAACACAAAAGATTCCATTCGGTTTTATTACTCTAGCTATTTCGTTGAAAACACGTATTGGATTATCCCAGTGGTGTAAGCTATCGTGAGTTATTATAACATCAAATGAATTATCTTTTAATTGAAACATATTAGTAGCATCTCCGTGTAAAAACACGATACGATCTTTAACACCTTCTTCTTCTACGTTTTTATTTGCTACCCTAATCATATCTTCCGATATTTCCAATCCTGTTATTTTTAATGTAGGGTTTTCCTGAGCCATGATAATAGTTATCCACCCAGGTCCAGGTCCAATTTCAAGAACTTGAGAATTGTCCTTTACAAATAATTCGTATAGAATAAACTTCACAAAATTGCGATATTCTTTCATCCTTTTTTTAAATTCTTCGTTTAATTCTTCCATACTGAGCTCAGGCATATCTGTAATTGCTTCTCCTTCAGGAACTCTTGGAGGAATCTTTTTGCTTTTTGATTTACTCAATTTTCTTATCACTTTTTTTTGTTATAGTACTAATAAAATCTGATTCATATTTAAAGCTCAGTTTGTTGTCAACGAGCGTTGACAACTAGATTAAATTTTAATATAACCCGAGTGATTCAATTATATAGTTATGGAAGAACACAATATAAAATCAGAAATTGCCGAAAAATACAAAGACGATATTGTTACATTTGGATTATTGGAAGATGAAGCGATTGTATATTTATCACTGTTAAAACGAGGTTCAAGAGGAGAGGTTGTAGGACGCATTAAAAACGAATTAGAGATCGGTAGAACCACAATTTATGCAATAATGGAGAGGTTATCCGCAAAAGGATGGGTAAATGCTGAAGAGATCTCTGAGAATCCTAAACGGATTAAATACATTGCAAAGTCGCCTTATTCAGTATTTAATGAAAAGATTGAGAAAAAGGAAAAGGAACTAAAATTATTAGAAGAATATAGTCTGTATATAGGAGATAACCTTGAACAAGTTTACCAAGGAGCAAAAAAGCTTACAATTGATACTATTCATCCAGGAGGATATAAATATTTAAAACCGTTAGTGGAAAAAGGTTGGAAAATAAAGTCTGAAGTAATAGAATATTCAGATCCCTCTGAGAGATTAACGCTTGATTATGAATTAAAAGGTCATAAAGGATTTCCAAAAGATTGTGGCCTAATTATCTTTAATTTCAACCGAAATATTGAGAAGGATGAAAATCTTATAAATGAAGCAATTAGAGTATTTAAATTTAAAACCGAATATGAAATACGCAACGATAAAATCCCCGGATTTGAAGATGTAAATCTTAAAGATACAAAGTTTCATGATTATCCGGGATTAGATGTATTTATTAAAGTGAAATATAAGAAGAAACAGTGGTTAGTTGGTAAAGAAGTTGTTCTTCCTATCCAGAATAAAATATTTTTGTTATTTGGAAATCCGGAAAATTTTCAATTTCTATATGACACAATAGTTCATTTAGAAGGTTTTCATCATTTAGTCTGAAATTCCATTAATTAATCTGATTTTTGATTTTAGTATAGAAGTCTACAATAATCTTTTGTCTTTGCTCAGCTATTTTTTTTGATTCATCTAAGTATAATCTGTCATTTAAACCCAAAATTTTATTTTCTAAATGATGAATAACTTGTTCGATTCCCCCGTAATTTTTTATCGTAAATCCTATAGTTCTATATAAGCCGATCGCCCCAATCGCATCCAATTTATCTGCGTCGGATAATATTTTAGCTTCGAGAGTTTTAGGTTCCAAGTCATTAGAAAATGAGTGAGCTCGAATGCAATGGAGAATATTTTCAACATCCTCAATGGTAATGTTAAAGTTGTTTTTAATTATAAAATTTTCAGCGATTTCAGCTGAAATTTCAGCGTGGTTTTTTACTTCGTCATCTTTCCTAAGATATCTCCCCACATCATGAAGTAAAGCAGCAATTTTAATTACTAGTAAATTTGCGTTTAAAGCTGTTCCAATTTCTGAACTTGACTTTAGTACTCGCTCAACATGCTCAAAACCATGTATATCATTTTTCTCAGAATTATTGTAGGCAAAAGTTCTTACTTTTAAGAGGATCTCATCATTAATCATAATATTAGTTGTAAAAGTATATATGAATTTGATTAAGAAATAGAATAAATAAAATGAAAATCATAAAAAATTGAATTTCGAGATTAGACTTCTTCTCCACGCTTTCGAGCTTCAATATCTTTCAGATCTTTTCTTAAAACTTTACCTACTAAAGTTTCGGGAAGCTCTTTTCTAAATTCTATGAATTTTGGAACTTTATATGGAGCTACAGTCTTTCTACAGAACTCTTTTATTTCCGCTTTGAGTTCTTCAGATTCATTGAATCCATCTTTAAGAACAACATAAGCTTTTACTTTTTCACTACCGGGTATTTTAGGATCAGGAAGTCCAATGACAGCAGCGTTTTCGATAGCTTCATATTCAAATAATACATCTTCCAATTCTCTTGGGTAAACTTTAAAACCGCTAACATTTATCATATCCTTCTTCCTATCAACTATAAAGAAATAGCCATCTTCGTCCATTTTCGCGATATCTCCTGTTAAGAGCCAGTCACCCTTTAATTGATTTGCAGTAGCTTCGGGTTTATTCCAATAACCTTTCATAACTTGAGGTCCTTTTATCATAATTTCACCAGATTCGCCAAGAGGCACAATTTTGGTATAGTCGTCAATATCTACGATTTTTAGTTCAGTGTCAGGAATTGGCATTCCAACAGAACCTATCTTCCTTTCATTAATAACAGGATTAGTAGTAGCTACTGGTGACGTCTCTGTCAGCCCGTAACCTTCAAGAATCACACCACCAGTCCTCCTTTCAAATTCTTTAAGAACTTCAGGAGGCATGGGGGCAGCTCCGGTATTACATATTCTAATAGATTTCATATCCTTAGCATAATCTTCTAAATCATCCCGTTCTAATAAACGCATATACATTGTTGGCACTCCTGGAAACATTGCAGGCTTTGTTGCTTTAATTATTTCAAATAAAGATTTTTGATCGCGCGGATCTGGATTTAAAGCGATGGTTGAGGCATTGTATATAACGCTATTCATGCATACCGTTTGACCATATATATGAAATAATGGTAAGTTAGTAAGAGTAGTATCTCTGCCTCTTTTAATTTCCGCGCCTAACCATTGGCGAACTGCTACACAATTAGAGACTATGTTAAGATGGGTAAGCATTGCTCCTTTAGGGAGTCCTGTTGTGCCTCCAGTATACTGTAAGCAAGCTATATCTTCTTTAGCATTTGTTTCGAACTTTGGAGGATTAGGCTTCGTATTTTCAATAAGATTTATAAATTGCTTTGTTCCAGCGATTTCAGGGGGTTCTCTTTGACTTAAAGGATTTGCCATTGGAGCGTAATCAAACACATTCGTGATGATAACATGCCTTAAACGAGTTCTATCTCTAATATTATTTATTTTTTCAACTTGGTTATCCCAAGCTATGATGATCTCGGCTCCTGAATCGTTTAATTGGTATGCTAATTCGTGTTCCGTGTGGAGAACGCTACAAGCAGTAACTATTCCCCCCGCTTTTAGTATCCCATAATAGCTGAACATAAATTGGGGGAAATTAGGGATCATTATAGCTACTACATCGCCTTTCTTCAATCCTAAATCGACGAGCGCAGTTGCAAGTCTATCGGCTATGTCCTTAAATTTTTTATAGGTGATTTTGTTTTTCAAAAACCAAATAGCTGTTCTACCACCAAAATCCTTAGCAGAATTATCCAAAAAATCGTAAATATTCATGTTCGGATAATCCATATGATGAGGAACATTCTCATCGTAATGATCTAACCAAGGTTTGGCAGCATATGGATTTTCACTCATTTTTTTAACCAACTGTTTTAATTATATTATTTTATAATGCTTTTATTTTTAATACATCTCTGAAGTAAAATAAGTTAATATTTAAATATTTTCTGTGATGTTATCAATTGCAAAATCAGCCGATTCACAGACATAATCACACTCGTCGTGAATTAGGTTTTTTAAAGCAGTAATTATTTCTGGATTATTTACTCTAATTTTTCCTAGAGCCTCAGAAGCTCTCCATCTAACATCGGGTTTTTTATCTTCTAATGCTTTTAATAGAGATGGAACGGCTTTCTCTGCAATAGATCCAATCTTACCTAATGAAAGGGCAGCTTCTCTTCTTACAATATACTTCCCATCGTTTAAAGCCTCTTCTAAAGCTTTGAGCACTTCTTCTGAATCTTTGCCAATTGCACCTAAATTTCGAGCGGCCACTACTCGAATTGATTTTTTATTAACTGCTAATAAGCTAATCAGATATGGGATGGCTTCATTAGCTTCTAAGCCTATTCCACCTATTGCTGAAATTATAACAACTTTCATTTTAGTATTAGCAACTTTAGCCACATTAATTAGAGCAGGAACAGCTTCTTTACCTAAACTTCTTAAAGAATTAGCTGCTTTTCCTCTTACTTCTTCTTTTGGATCTTTTAACATTAAACTTAAATTATCAATAATATTTGGAGTTTTTAATCCCAACTCTCCAAGAGCTTCAACCGCTTCTTTTCTAACAAGTCTATTTGAATGATTTAAAATATTTAAAAGGTATGGAGCAGAAGCTTCACCGATCTGTTTAAATGTATTAACAATATGATATCTAACTCTCCAATCTTTGTCATCAAGCGCGTTAATCAAGGTAGGAATTGCTTTAACTGAATCTTTTCCTATAGAGCTCATTGCTCGAGCTGAAGATGTTCTTACTGCCCAACTTGGATCGCTAATGCTCTTCATTAAATCAGGTATAAGTTTGTATGCCTCTGGCCCTATCAAACCTAGTGAGTTTGCAGCTTCGATCCGTACTTTTTCAAACTTATCGCTTAACGCCATTTTTAGAGCGTTTAAAGACTCATTTGTAGCGATTCCAATTTTGCCCAGTGAGGTAACAACAGCAAGTCGAATCGAATCTTCATCGTCATCACAACATTTAGTTAATTGAGGAATTGTAGTTAAAGATATTTTTCCAATTTTTCCCAGTGATCTAACGGCTTCTCGACGAATACTCCAATCGTCATCGTCTAAATATTCAGATATTTTTTTAACAGCATTTTCGCCCGATTTTTCTGCTATTTCTCCTAAAACAAATAATGAATTGAAACGAATAGAACGAATTTCACTATCAATATTTTTTATTACTTCTTCAATGACAGAAGAATCTTTTTCGATTCTTGCTAAAACTAAATCAATTCTAGCATCCCTTAATAATTGTTCTAATGAAGCTGACATTTTTTATCACCTATATTCCTAAGTAAACAGTTTTAATTCGGGGTTCTTTTTCAAGTTCTTCTCTTGTACCTCTCATTTCTATTTTACCTTCTTCTAATAAATGTATATTTTCACTAACCTCCATAGCCAGCACAGCATCCTGTTCGACTAATAATGTTGTAGTCCCCTCTTTTTTAATTTGATTTACAGCTACAAATATTTTATCTTTAATTTTGGGGGCTAATCCTAATGAAGGTTCATCTAAGAGAAGTAATTTTGGATTTGCCATAATCGCTCTTGCAATTGCTAACATTTGTTGTTCTCCTCCACTTAGCGTTCCAGCTCTTTGTTTCCTTCTTTCTCTAAGGCGAGGGAAAAGTTCAAAGACAAATTCTAACAGTTCATCATACTTTTTCTTATCTTTTAAACCATAGGCTCCCATTTCAATATTTTCCAGTACTGTCATATCGTAAAATAACCGGCGCCTTTCGGGACAATGAGCAATTCCTCTTTTAGCAATTTTATGAGCTTTCATATCGTCTATTCTTTCACCTAAAAACTCAATTTTTCCTCTATCTGGTTCTTCCAATCCAGAAATAACTCGGAGCAATGTGGATTTTCCTGCTCCATTAGGGCCTATAACAGCGTCAAGAGCTCCTTCCTCTATCTTCAAATTAATTTCTTCCAAAGCTCTAGCACTCCCATAATAATGATAAATTTTTTTCATTTCAAGCAAGTTCTTCTCCTCCTTTTCCTAAATATGCTTCTAATACAATTTTATTGTTAGCAACCTCTTCTGGAGGTCCCTCGGTTATGTATTTTCCCTGATGCATCGCAATTACCCGTGGAACTAAGTGCATCAATTCACGTAAAACATGTCCAGTCATAAAAACAGATACTCCATCCGCATGTAATTTTATTATCAATTCTGTAATACCTTGTTGTTCTTCGTGAGAAAGACCACTAAATGGTTCGTCTAATAGTAGAAGTTGAGGATTAGTTCCTAAAGCTTTCCCAATTTGTAATTTCCTCAGATCTCCATGAGGTAGTACTATAGGAGGTAGTCTCGCTTTGTCAACAAGTCCAACTGCTGCCAAAATTGAGCTTGCTGATTCGTCAATTCCGTATTCTTTAGATAATTTCCTACCTCGTGGTGATAAACATGAAACAGATATATTTTCTAATAGAGTCATCAAGCGAAATGATCTTACAAGTTGAAAAGTCCTTGCAATTCCTAAATTCACTATTTGATAAGGTTTCATTCCTGTTATATCGCGTCCATCAAATCGAATTGTCCCAGAATTTGGTTTTTCAAATCCTGAAATTAGATTAAACAGCGTAGTTTTCCCCGCTCCATTTGGACCAATTAAACCCGTAAATTCACCGCGAGTCACTTCAAAACTAAAATCATTTACAGCCGTTAAACCGCTATATTTTTTGGTTAAATTCCTAGCCTCTAAAATTACACCCATAATTTAGTTCACATTTATTTATTTTCCTTTTTTTAAGATTTTACTTACCTCCCTAATAATACATCCCAAAGATCTTTGAGACGTTCTAAAGCAGGTCTTAGAAGACCCATATCAGCGAATCTAATTATAAGGATTAAAATTATAGAGAAGATAAATACCGGATCAAATACATCAATTAAAATAGCGTTAAGCCCGAAGAAAATAAAGGACCCAAGCGCAGAACCGCCAATTGTTGCTAGGCCCCCAATAGTAGTCATAATTATCGCATAAAATGAATAAAGGGGTTGAAAAAGCATAGGAGTAACACTTCTAAATCTCATAGCTAATAAACCACCAGCTATCCCGGCAAAAAAACCACTTATCATAAACGCAATAACTTTATATTTTGTTATATTAATACCTGAAGCCTCTGCTCCAGTCTCATCATCGCGAATAGATTTAAAAATAGTACCAATGTTAGATTTACTAATGTATATCATTATTAACATTGAGACTACCATAATAAAAGTATAAACATAGAATATTTCTACGACATCTGTAGAGATAGGAGGGACTCTATCTATTCCTGGTGTGCCAAAAAAGATCCAATTAGTAGCGATTGCTAATTTCTCGTTCATAAATACAGCCATAATAAAAGTACTTAGTGCCATTGTTCCTAATGCTAAATACGGTCCTTTTAATCTTAAAGTAATTATTCCGATGATAAAGGCAACTACTACACTTGTGAGCGCCCCCAAAATCAGCGAAATTTGCCATGAAACATCGTAGAAACGAATAAGATATGCTGTAATATAACCTCCCATCCCCAAGAAAATCGCATGTCCAAAACTTACTTGACCTACAAAGCCTGCTAAGAAATTCCAGCTTGATGCAAAAATAGCAAATACTGTTATTGTAACAAATATTCCTAGATAATATGGATTCTGAGTTAGTAATGGTAAAGCTAAGAGTCCAATTAAACAAATTAATGTTAAACCACCTTTGAACGTCCGTACCCAAGATATTAAACGACGAGTGTAATATGTTGGTTCCTTTAATTTTGCCATTTTATTAATAAACTCCCTTATTTAATGATGGTATATTTTTTTATAAATTAATCTATCTCTTTTTTTCCAAATATTCCTTGAGGTCTTACTACAAGCACTATTATAATGATTATTCCTGGAATCAACGGTGCAAAAGAGGGATCTAACACATAATTACAGATTGAAGTCGCATACCCAAGAATGTATGATCCCACTACACTCCCGGATAGACTCCCCATACCTCCAAGAATGACTACAGCAAATGATTCTGTTAAGATACTCCAGCCTACATAAGGAGATATATATTGTCTTGGAACATTTAGAATTGCTGCAAATCCTGCGAGTGAAGCGGAGAGCATAACGACATACATAAGGATTCTGTCTGCATTTATACCCATGAGCATAGCCGCTTCTCGATCTTGGGCAACAGCTCTAATCGATTTTCCAAGTTTTGTTTTTCCGATAAATAAACTAACTAAAACTACAGTAATTACTGAAAGAATTATAATTAAAATATTCTGGGCACCAAATGTAACATCAAAGAGAGTAATGCTACCTTCTATTAATGGATCCATCAATAAGGGCGATCCTATTCCAACTATTACTAAAATTAAAGCCTGAGCGAAGAAGGCAATGGCAAAAGTGATCATTAATGCCCCTATAGGAGATTTTAATAAAGGTTTAATACACAATAGGTATGAAGCAGCCCCGATAATCGATGCAGAAATCAATACAATGACGATTCCCCAAAAAAGACCAAGACTCGCATAAACGACAACCCAGTAAAAAATATAGCCTGAAAGTAAATAAAATGCCCCATGAGCTAAGTTCATAACTCCACCTACTCCATAAACTAAAGAAAGCCCAATCGCAAGTAGAGAAATAACTGCTCCATGCACGGTACCGAAAATTATTATCTGAGGTATCTGAAATATCAAATTAAATCAATCTCTTCAAAATAATATTATTTTTTTTTTTTATTTATCAGTTTTAATATTCTATTACTATCTTATATTATTTAAAAATAATCACAAATTTTTCTCTTAACCATCTTTACAAATTAGTAATTAGCACTAAATTTAAGAAAATAAGAAAAAAAAAAGTTTATTTATATTTTAAATTTTGTTTTGTCCTAATTTATTCCCCACGTAGGCAATAGAATAGTATTTGAACCTGCAAGCGAATCTGGATATACTCCTAACGGATAGTTTGACCAATCTCCATATGGACCTGCGTTATATCCGAGCGTATAAAAGGTGCTTTCTCCAGTAGGTATGCATTTTAGCTCTCCATCTTGCCATTGAGCAAATCTTGTCGTACCAAATGGCCAACCTTCCATGACATCGTGTCTTGTGTTTCCTAAATCTCCTGTTGTGTAAGCTAATTGTGGAGCCGAAACACCTCTGTCAGCAGTTAAATACGTAGTTCCGTTAAGTGTTTCTAGTTTTGCAATAATATCTAACTCTTCAAATGATTGAGTTTCATTAATTGCCCATATTAACGTACCTACTGCATCATAAGTACCTGGTGCCGTATAGATCGTAGGACCATAACCAAATCTTGTGTTAAAATCAGAGTAAAATTGAGCGGAATAAGATGTCACATTCAATCCAGGAGTAAGCGTAGTCAATAACATTTGGTAATTACACGCTCCGCCCGTAGTTGCCCAATAATCTGTCATCTGTCCTTCAACATCTATGCCAAATACTGCACATTGAGGTTGTGTTATTCCGTATTGTTTCATCATTTGAATTCCAGTATCGCCTGAAACTACAGGTATAGCAATTTGAGCTCCATTTGATTCGACTAAATCCCAATAGGTTTCAAAATCAGGATTGGTAATATCGTAAGCTACTTCGTACACTATACTGATATTAAGGGCACCTTCAAGGGCGTTGAAAAGATCTGACATACCCACAGTCCAATCAAGCTGCTCTCGAAGTATAGCTACGTTTCTCACTCTTCTTGATAAATTAGCTTCCATCTCATTTATTAGATGAGCCAATCCCTGTAAAATTTCAAAAGCAAGTTTACTACTTGAAATCGGTGTTTGTCTGAAGTAGTATTTATATCTTTCATAATTATCCTTAACATTTATACAGAATTCGTCAGTTGCAGAACCACAACCAAAGAACATTAAATCTTCGTCCATTGCTACTTCAACCATCGCTCTTGTAACTTCGGTTCTAAATCCACCAAATAGATATCTTGCTTCATCTACATAAATTAAGTTTTCGGCCGCAGCCAATCCGGTTGATATAGGTAACTGGGGATCATGTTCGTTTGTGTTTCGAGCTTTTACCGCAACATAATAGCGAGTGCCATTAACTACAATACCATTATCCTTGGTATTTATATCGTATGCTGCTAACCAAGCTCCATTCCAACCTCCAGCACCTTGGATACCCTGTAAACCACCAAGATACCCGCATTTAATCCATTGATCGGAAGGTATACCTGAAACTCCTGGAGTCTCCCATCCTGCTTCTTGAGCTTGTGAAGTAAAAAACCAGACACCCACTCCAATCCCCGCGCCTGCGATTACTACTACTAGTACTATCGCCACTATTCTTTTTGTGTTTTTTTCCATTTTTTTAATCACTTTATTTTTGTTAACTTTTTTTTTGACAAATTTAACTAACTAATTCTATTTCTGATAAACATATATATAAACTTTCTCAATTAAAGACGCACTTATCATCCCAAAATTAATGAAAAGAGAAAAAAGCAAAAAAGCTTTTAAACCAATATAAAACACTTCTTTTCACAATCTAGTATTAGTAGCATAAAGGAAGCAGTCCCTTTGTCAACCTTTCACTATGATTTTTTGAAAGGTCTCATCCATGCTTTTTGTTTTTTTTTACTTAAAATAGTGAGCAAAAGTTTTGTGTTCTTTTCCGTATTTTTTCATGATTACTCTCTTGAACATTCCAAAATCGAGTCGTTCTCTCATGTTATCAGCTCATCAATCGGCGTGGACTATAAGAGTTATGTCGCTGTTCGAATAAAGATTGAAGTTAACATCGTCCAGAAGAGGCATAAACTCTTTGTTCGGTCCATAGGCATTACATGCACAATCTTCGTAAATCGCATTCTTTTGTGGGTTCCAGATTAATTGGAGATAGCTCTTAATCAGTCCTTTATACATTGGAAACGGTGAAAGCTTGGGATTGTTAAGGAGCTGTCTATCTATCGTAGCCAACGCTTCAATTATCGTTCCTTCTTCCTCAATAGATACTTCGTACTCAATTCCGTTTGCGAGCTCTTTTTCAGGTCCAAAAATTGTTAGTTTAATTTTTTTAATCTAATATCACCTTTTTAAAAAAGAAATGAATGAAACGAATTAAGCTTATAATAACCCTTTTTCCTTTAGAAGTCCGGGTAAATCTTTCTTTAATGCGAATGAAGTAATAAATTTCTTTGTACCATCAACGACAACGCAATTGCCATTTAAATTAAGTTTACGAGCATCGTCAGAATCTAAGTCTTTTGTTTCAAACCTTATGTGTTTCATATAAGGGCTAAGTGCCGAAAATACAAGGTTCATAAATTGAGACCAAACGCATTCGCAAGCGTTCAGAGGAACATATACATCTACGGATAGTTTATTCGTTTCTATATTTGCTGTCTCTTTCAAATTAATTTCGTGAGTATTAGGCGATTCTTTTGAAGTTGAGCCCTGACAACAAGAATCTGATGAACCACAACAAGAATTTGACGTACCACAGCTTGATTCCTCTAAGTTTATTTGACTATTTTGGTTTTCGCTAACCGATATTTTTATTTCTTCTTTTTCCATTTTTTCTACCTTTTAATTAATATTTTATAATTCCAAATTTGAGTAAATTTTGATACATTTTTAACCGCAGCAATTTGAAGTTGTTTCACTTTCATCTTCTGGACCACAAGCACAGCTATTTATGTCTTGATTTCCAGATTTGGCATTTTTTGCTTTTGCTCTCGCGTTCCATAAACAACCGCACCCTTTCTTTTCCATCATAATGATCGCTTCAACGGGACAATTCCTCTTACAAGCACTACACTCAGTACATAGTTCAGGATTTTTAATTTCGTATTTCCCAGAATCTGTTTGTTGTGGAAGCCCAAAGGGACACACTTCTGCACATAAACCGCATTTATTGCATAAATTTTCATTTATAAATATTTTAAAATCTTTTATAGATAATTTGTCTAAACGAGCTTTAAATTCTGCTTCAGTCATTATACATACCTCTTAAATATCAATTTCTTTTTAATTTTTTGTATTATTTTTTATTAGAAAAAAATGATTCCAATTACTAATGAAATCAAACTTATAGTTAATAAAACTTTATTTAAAATCTTAAAACGGGGGTACTCTTCTTGTATTTCACTAGGACTAGTAGCCATCGTATATCCACTTAACGACATGGTTGAAAAAAATGAAACCCAAAGGAAAAAACTTAAGTTAAAAAGCGTGAAAATTATCGATTTGTGAAATAAAAAAGAGATTATTCCTAAAATAAAAATATTCAAAGTTCCAAAGAAGATTCCCTTAAGAATAAATCGACGAGTGAAATTTGCTAGTGGATATGTAAAAGTTATGATAAAATTTGCCGTAACTATCCAGAGTAATAATTCGCCAACCCACCATAATTTAGCGAATAAATTAAGAGAGTTAAGTATAAGGAATACAAGGAATAAACCTATAAGTGGTAACAAGAAAATCTTTCTTAATAAAAATGTTGTATGCGTGATAAAACCACGAAACCGATGTTTTAGGGTGAATTTCGCAAGTTTCATTCTATCGGGTTTTCGAGCAGGCCTTTTTTCAAGGAACTCGGGTAAATCTTTAGACCAAACAGGTCCATAAACAACTCGAAAAGGAAAATCTTTAGATTTTTTCTGCAATTCTGGAGTAGCTACTCCTCCTGCAGATAATTGTGGGAGAATTAAAGTTTTTTTATTCGTTAAACTTTCAATACCAGTAGCTTCAACTGCCTCTACTAGTTGGTTATTTCCAAAATCATTTCCTCTCGCAGCACACCACACATTAATACCGTTAGAGTCAACACATAATACCCATGCATCAATACCCTTAAGATCTCTCATTACTTTAATGTAAGTGAATTCATAGTTAGCAGTCACTATTATAGGAGAGGATTCAGTAGGATTTCCAGATTTGTAAATACCGGGATCTATTGGAACGAGATCAATTTGTCCTGTATAAATGCAGCGATATATTCTTAACTGCGATTTTATTCCTTTGAATCGTTTTGGTCTAGGTTGATAATATCCTGGCTCAGTGATTCCTTCATCGTCGTTCTTTATGAGTTCGAGAGCTTGAATTGTTCCGTGTTTCCAGTCTTTATTACCTTTGATTTTGAATCCAATTGGTTCAATATAGGTGAAGAACCATTTTAATAGAAAAGTACTCCGTAATTTTAGACGCCTAAGTTTCTTTTTATATCTCCATCTTTTTATTTTAAAGATCATTTTCCAAAAACCACTTGGAACAAATTCTGCAGCAATTATTAACTTACCACTTGGTTTTAATACTTTCCAAACATTTCTAAGGAAGATTTGTTGTTCAAAAGGTCGAAGTTCTGAAAGCATAAACGTGCTAATTACTAAATCTTGAGAATTAGCTTCCACAGGCATGTTGGAAAATGATCCAGTTTGATATAAGAGCGTTCCTTCCTTCAAATCTGAAGGATAATTCTGCATTGCATGATTAATCATCTGAAAATTTATATCTATCGCCGTAACATTATTTCCTTTTAACGCCATTTGAGAGGCGAGGCTTCCAGTCCCACATCCAACTTCTAAGATCGATTTAGAGGTACCAATTTTATCAAGTACCCATTCTCTAACGCTTAAATTTACACCTTTAGTAAGTGCTGTGAATTTAGAATCATAACTATCGGGCTCTTGTTCGAGTTTACGCATGTATACTACGGCCATTAATATCAATCCTATTTAGTTTTTTAATACTTTTTTATTACTTTGAATTAGATTTCCAAAACCCTCGTTTCCCAAGGAATTTTCCAAGATATACCATTGCAAGCATAACAGGCACTTCCCAAAATAAGCCCATTGTAGTTCCTAAAGCCGCTACGGACCCAACACCATACATTGCGACAGCTGTTGCGATAGCAATTTCAAAGTGACTTGATGAGCCGATAATTATGGTAATAATCGCTTCTTTATACTTCATTTTGAAGATCTTAGTAATAAAAACATTGTAAACAACCACTATTACAAAACCTACTAAGAGTGGAATTGAGATTAGTAGCAACAAATCAGGATTATTTATAAGAACATCGCCGTTTAGGGAAAATAAAACCACTAAAGTTGTCAATAAAGCAACAATTGAAATTTTTCCTACAAATGGTTTATAGCTATCATTAAACCACGATAATCCTTTCGAAGTGATGATTAATCTCTTACTTACTATCCCTAAAAATAACGGAATCCCAATGAAGAATATTAAAGAGATTAACAGCAACCATGGATCAACTATAATCCCAGGCGTGAGAATATTTTGAATACCTGTTAATAAAGAAACCATTCCTACGTACAAAAAGATTATTGTAATCGTATTTAAGCTTGTATTTACTACATTTTGCTCCTGATTACCCTTCGCCATCCACCCCCAAACTAACACCATAGCCGTACAAGGCGAGCTTGATAGTAAAATTATCGCAACTTTTAGTTGTTGTATAGATTCAGTTGTACCCGGTAGAAATATATTAATCATTGCCAAACCTACAAAAGGAGCTATGAGCCAATTAGAAATTAGTGTTAAGATTATAGGTTTTGGATTTTTACGTAGTTTTTTCAATTCTGATGCTTGTAGATTTAACATCGCAGGGTACATCATTAAAAATAAACAAATTCCAATTGGTATAGAAATACCTCCAATTTGCAAAGAATTTATTGCTTGACTTATCTCAGGTATAAACTGGGAGAGCGCGATACCTATGATGATACAGAGTACCACCCATATAGGGAGAAGCTTTTCGAAGTAGTTAATCTTTCTTGATTTTTGTTTTGCTTCTTCTGAATTATTGCTGTTGTCTAATATCTTATTTTCAATATTTTCTTCAACCATAATCATCAATTAATTTTTGAATTTTCTTTTCTAACTCTATATTCATTTTTAATTTTGGTTATAAAGTTCATGTTCTTTATACATGAAACTTGAGATATAATATTATTAGTTAAATTTAAGGTTATCGATTTGAGTAAATATGGGGCTCTAAATCCTATAAATTTATATTTATCGATTTATTCATTACATGTATACAAGAGATATTTTTGAAAATTGGCACGATATGAAGCAAAAAAGAGCTCAAGAAATTAAGAAGATGTTGTGTACCTGTAAAGATTGCTCAGATTCAAATCCTGATTTCGATAACTTACTAAAATTGGGTAAAATTTTAGAAGAGAATAGGAATTTAGATGCCATTGAAAGATTTACATCTGCGATTGCATCAAAAGAGCGACTAATTATTATTACTGCTTTAAAAGAACGGGATATGTGCGTTTGTGAGTTAGAAACTATATTGAATAAATCACAATCAACAATTTCTCACCATTTAAGAAAGTTAGCTGCTGCGGGGTTAATTCAAGGATATAAAAAGCAGAAATTCACCTTCTACCACCTATTTAAAGAAGAATTGAAGCAGAACTTAACAACGTTTAATCAAAATTTAGCTGTAGAATGAATTTATTCTAACCGTTTTGAGTGGAATACCTCAAGGAAGTATCATTACGCCTAAAAATTAATAATCTATAAATATTAAATTTAATAGCTAAAAAGGACATTTCGATAGTAATTAGAATTTTAATAAATTGTAAAAATACACCTAAATAAAGAGGAAACATAAAATGGCTCCACTACCGGTTCCAGACAACGAAGAATCAATGGCAGTATGTCGTAGATTCTGTGGTCCTTGTCCTTCTTTCAAACCAAATAAACTCAACGAGTATGAACCGCATGCACTCTTTTGTGCACGAGGAAAATCTCAAAAACCAATGTCTGAAATTGAAAACAAAGGTTGTAGTTGTTTTGGATGTGATTTGTTCCCAAAGTATCAATTAGAGAAAGGATATTTCTGTATGCCTGATAAAATTTAGATATAAACACCTTCTTTTTTTTTATACATTTATAAAATTATCGCCTCCCTTTATTTATATTAAATATCTTCACATGGTTTTATGATTACGAAGTAAAACGATTGATAAATGAGATTTAAATGGATGTAATATTGTCGGGGGATAACCTATCGCTAAATATATATGTGATAATTATCTTGAAAATAATGTTTAAAAATTTAAATAAAAAATTGATGACGTTCTGAATGGAAGAGAAAAAAGACGATTTGAAATTTTCTAAATTTTATCGATTAATCGCAGCAAATGAAATGGATATTGATAGGGAGGAGATTTTTTATCGTGAAAAATATAACGATATAATAAATTATTTGAAAATTGTTTTAACAAATGACGAGGAATCAGTTGCTCAGAGTTATAATAAGTTCATTCACCCTAAAGGTGCGATTTTGATAAAAGTTAATCCTGGATCTGATATCGTAGATTATTTAAAATTAATATCTAAAAATTATTATTTAAATTTCTTCGAGTTGAATCATGAGGAAATCGTAAAGGCTCCTGACGACTTTATTTCTAATTTTATTGACATTTTAGAGAATATAATAGAACTGGCGCTAAAGAATATAGAAAATGAAACAAATAACAATGAAAAATCTCAAACAAATGATCACGATCTTGAACAATCTAAAATAAAGGGATTATTAGTTATAGACCAACAGAAATTTTCCGGTATTAACTTAAATGGGAAAAATTTATTAGAGCTTTTTATGGTATCATATAAGAATAGGGCAAGTCTTGAAAAAGATGGATTAATAATAATCTGGATAAATAATACAATGAAGGAAATCAAAAAAAGTTCGCAATTGATTTTTGATGTATTTGATCTCTTCATCAAAGTTCCAATTTTAGATAAGGCAGAAAGAGAGATGATATTTAAAGCTTTTTCTGAAAAAAATCCGAAAATTGTGTTTGATATCAAGACCTTAGTAGATTACACAGCAACTTGGGAGGTAAAAGACTTAATTCAGCTATTAAGAATAGGGATATTTAAACATTTTCTCAATTCTGAACTAAATGAGTCAAGTAATGAAATTACTGATGGCTTGATTAATTTAATTGAATCAGGAGAATATATCCCTACTACACCTGAGTTGAAACGAAATATAGAAAACTCAGAATCAGACTTCTACAAACATGATGAATTTTCTAGTAAAAATTATATGTATGGAAGAAATACAGAAAGTAGAAACATTTATGCTCAAAATTTAAGCAGCGAAATTAAAGAGGAAAGATTTACAGATTTTATGCTAAATCAATTGTACGAAAACGCAGTATCAAAAAATTACAGCGAGCTTGTGCTGATAATTGATAAATTAAACAATAACGAGAATTTAGAAGAAATTGAGAGAAAAATATTGGCAAAATATGCATTTGTACTAAACGATAGTCCAAAGATGGCTCAAATTAATTTAGAAAAAGCAAAGAAACGTATCGATAATTTAAAGAGAGCGTTTGGAAACTATTAAGTAAGTAGGTGAGATAAAAGACGGCTTTTTCCAGTAAAAAAAACACTATTAACACCTCAGATAAATCATTAATCGAGACTGGTACCTACATACGCAAGGTTATATTAGAGAATTTTTTATCTTTCCAAAGGGATGAAGTAAATTTTTCAACCGAAAAAAATAAGGGTATCCCTCGTTTTGTTTTGATAATTGGCCCTAACTGGAGCGGTAAGACTTCAATTTTTCAAGCTATTAAATTTGCTTTAGGTAGTAACGAAAGAGATGAGAGATATAAGAAATGGTCTAATTTTATAAGAAACAACCAAGCACACGCTATGGTAGAGCTTCATATTCAATATCATACAGAAATTATTAAAATTCGTAGAACTGTTGTAAAAGGGAAATCTCCATTTTTTGAATTACAACTTGATAAGGACACAGAATTCAAGAAAGCTCACGTAACTGAAGTTCAAAAACTAGTCTCCAAGTTAGATAT
>JAHQWJ010000124.1 GCA_029856125.1 Promethearchaeia archaeon
TTTCACTGGTCCCACTACTATTCCTTCCTTTCGGAATTTTTACCGCAGCAGCTTTAATAACGAGTATTGGCGATGGTGTTGCTTCTATTATGGGAGTTAGTTTTGGAAGACACCATTTTCCGAAAACAAGTAGTAAAACAATAATAGGTTATATTTCAGGGTTTTTTGCTTCTTTTGGAGTAAGTTTATTTGCCCTCTGGTTATTTGAACCCTATATTTTACCTTTAAAAATGATTGTTATATCTTTGAGTGGAGCTCTAGTTTTTTTAATAATCGATTTGCTAAGTTTAAAGATTGATGACAATATTTTGAATCCGATCTTCTGTGGATTGGTTATGACCTTCTTTTACATTATTTTGTAAGGGTATATTATCAAATTTATTGAACCTATATCTTTATTAAGGTTGAAGTTTAACATCTATTTCATATTTCTAACAAAAAAATTTAAAATGAAATTAATTCTTAGACCTGAAAAAAAATGACTGAAACTACTAACAATCAAATTACGAGATCGAAGTCTTACTTCAAATATCTTATAGGCGTATTAATGTTAGTTCAAATTCTTGACACATATAGCACTCTTTATCCTGGTTCAATTCCTTCTTTGATAATGGCTGAATTTTTTCCTGGAGAGCCAACTAATGTAACAAGTTCCATTGCAGCTTTCGCAGCAGGTATTACATCATTTGGGATGTATTTTCTTTTTTTTAATCAATACTTAGTTGATAAGATTGGCAGAAAACGAATGTTGGCAATCACAGTGCTTGGAATGAGCATTGCCTCCTTAGGTATGTTTTTATCTATTAATTATGTAATGTATGTATGTTTTTCGTTTTTCCTGAATTTTTTCTTTATGAGTGATATCTGGCTAATTTATGCGAATGAAGAGTCAAAACAAGATAAACGAGCGTTAAACACAAATATCATATTAATGGCAGGATTATTTGGAGCTGTAATAATGGTAATCTCTCGCTTTGTCTTTATTCCAGATCTAAATCCATATTGGAGGGGAATGACATTGTTCCCAATGATAATTGGAATTCCCTTAAGCATAGTGATTTATTTTACTCTCAAAGAGACTAATGAATTTCAATCAATGAAGGAAACCAGAAAGAAAGATTCAAGATCTTTTATTGGAGATATCAAATCAGTTTTTCAAATAGAAAATAAGAAATCGTTTCTGATTATATTAATAATATCGTTTTTGTTTGGATTTTCGAATCTGTTTATAGGATTATTTGAGAAATTCATTGCGGATGTTATACCTCAATCACAAATAAATATAATGTTTTTCTTAACAATTTTCACCGTAATGATAGCGTATTTGACTAATGGGTTTCTGGCGGATCGAATCGGAAGGAAACCATTATTATGTTTATGGTCATTAATATTGCCATTTTCAGTGGTTGTGTGGGTGTTGGGAGCGAATAGTTCTCAAAACGCGTTTCTAATAGTTTTCATTGGCTACGCAATAAGCCATATCTCTTTTTGGGGATTATGGGGGATTATTAGAATTGTTGCGATAGAACTAATGCCTACAGATAGAAGAGGCACCGGGATTGGAATTAGAGGGTTAAGCGGAGCTTTAGGCACTACGATTGGGCTACTAACGAGTAGTTTTGTCATTCTAGGACTAGGTTTGGGGTTAACATTCATAATTTTTGTCTTTGGAAATCTGATAATAGTTCCTTTAGGATTCTTTTTTGTTGAAGAGACTAAAGGAGTTGATTTAGCAGATATTAAGTAAAAATTATTTTCTAGAAAAAAATATCCATCTTTTTAATTTTTATATGAACCCATCCATTTTTTGAAATTCAAGAGTTTCAAAGCTTAAAATATCAATACTAATACCAAGAGCATCAATAAATTGTTCTAGAGCTGATTTCAAAAGCTCTTTGTATTTTTTTACATCAATATCTTGCAGATTTGCTGATTCAATTACCTTGGCACCGTTTTTATCTTTACTCTTTATAAACCTTATCGTTTCTCCTTTTTGATAACTCCTTTTTATTGCATCGATTTCAACCTCACTAGCGTTGTTGTTTTGTGCTTTACTGATTTCCGTCTTTATGAATGTTCTAGCAGCTCTAACATGTTGCGGTATTGTTTTTATATAATCATCGATTTTCTTATTCATAGTAATATTTATCGCATAATCGTCTAAGCTGAATGTATTAGGCTTTCCTATTTTTTTAAAATTTGAAAATATAAGATTTTTGATATTTTTTTTTGCTTTTAAAAATTCATCATCATTAGTGACCTCTTTTAGAATTTCTAGTAATTCACTGAAAACTTTTTTAATAAATTCTGGTGTGTTTTTCTTCTTTGCTACAAGACCTTTCATGTCAATATGTTTAGTATCTTTATATACTCCAAGATAATTCTTTTTTCTACCAGAAAGAGCTAAAAATTGGTACGTCTTTTCTTCTTCTAAGTCTAAATCGAGTTCCTTTTTGCTCCAATCTGATATTTCTTGCATTTGAGAACTGGAAGGGCTAAGAAGAAAAACAGAATCAGTATCACCATAAAGCACTTTAACGCCAAGTTCTTCCGCTTTCTTTATCGTCTGTTTTATGGAGTATTGCCCAATTCCTGTTGTGCTTTCTGCGACAGGCAAACAAAACAATGGGAAATTTTGAGATCCAAATACGCCATAACTTGCGTTAATGAACACTTTAAGCGCTTGTTGGATAGTATGGTTATAGCTTCTCTGTTTTTGAGTTAGATTTTTGTCGCTTGATTTCGGTTTAAAGTATTTTACTCTCGTATCCCGGAAAAAACCAACCACATAAGCAAAGATTCCCATTTTATGAGTACAAATATGATAAGGAGTTCCTTCAATAAAGTTATCTTCGTCATCTTTGTGAGGACAGAGAACCGTTTCGTAAGATAAATTAAATTCCTTTATGATAGAAGGATACAAGGAAGAAAAATCCATAACAACTACATCATAATGAATTCCAGGAACAGGATCGATAACATAAGCACCTTGAAATTTCTGATCGTTAGATTTTGACATCAATAATCCACCTTTCTTAGCCCTAGAGATTTCTGATTTTCTCGGAATGAGAATATCTTTTCTACGATGTTCGAAATAAAAAATATTTTGTATCCAAGTTGAAATTTGCCTGCGTATCATTTCGTGAATCGGCAATTTAGTTATCCGGCATAGCAATATGATCAAATTCCATACTAATGAATTATTGAATTTAGTTAAGTCTAAAGTTAATATTGAATCTTTCAGATTATACCAAGAAAGAATATCATATTCCATATCGTGAATATCTTCTTCGTGCGCGTATTTTTTTTCTCCTAATAGCGCTTCGCTTATAGCGTTTAAAGAAGAACTTTGATAGGATCCTCCAAATGCGTATCCAGAAATACTTCGATTAAAGAAAAAGTTAAAAATATCTATATGGATTCCTTTCCTTAAATCGCATTCTGATTTCGCCATTATTCCAAATCCCCTTTTTACATGTATTGGATTCAAATCTTTGTCTATTTTCAAATTCCCTGCTCTGTGAAACATATAATTTAAGTCAAAATTGTCTCCATTAAAGGTAATAATCACAGGATAATCCCACATAATTCTAAAAGATTCAGTTAATAATTCTTTTTCAGACTTAAAGAAGTAAAGTTTTGCATCGTCTGGGAAATCGTCATGAAGTTTATCAAAAATCAATCCTTCTCGTTCTAAAACATATACTAATTTCAATCCATCAGAAGCGACAAAAGAAATACTTATAATTTCTTGTTTTGCTAGACTAGCATCAGGGATTCCATAATCGTGTTCTCCAACCTTTACTTCAATATCTAATGCTAATCGTTTTACATCAGGAATTGGAGTAAGGAAAATATCTATGAATTTCTCTGAAAACTCTTGCATCTCTGGTTTTTCATCTTTAAACAGAGTTCTTAGTTCACTTGTTAATTTTTTAGTTTCTTCAGAACTTTCTTTAAAATCGATTTTTTCAAGTTTACCACTATTAATATTGTAAATAAGTCCCGGGATTAACTGTCTATCTAAAATGTAATTTAAATGATACCTTATATCCGCTTCCCAGGCTTTTTTCTCGTTTTCAGCGAGGATATTTTTAATATTCAGTCCAGATCCTCCAATATCTATGGGGGTATTTCCATATATCTTCGTTATAGGTATTTCTTTGTCAGTAAGCAATTCAAATCGCTTTATTTCTTCAAACTTCTTGAAACCTTCATAATCTACAAGTTTTTTTCTTTGCCCCGCTTTATCTGTATAATTTAGCTGTTCAAGGATTGAAATTGGTTCTTTACTTAAACAATAAGGCTCGTGATCGGTTGTATCAACCCATATTTTTATCTCGTCGGTGTCTAAATCGTAAAATTTACAATAAGCTTTATTTAATCCACCATCGTAGTCTACATCTAAAAGCAAACCTCTCTCCAAATCTTCTACGATTTCTCCCTTTTCAATTAAATAACGAATATATTTCGAACTTACAGATTCTCTTTTAATAAATTGTAGCTGTATACCATCCTCTTTTAAGCCAAATGGAATGCCTGAACTTTTGAAATAAAGTTTTTTTTGAACTCTTTTTAATATCGGTTCTTCTTCAGCTTTTATCTCTTCTTTTAGATCGTTTGTTTTAGGAGGTATCTGGGTTTTTAATTGATCTTTCGATTCCTTCTTCTCTTCTTTTGTTTTGCTAATGCTTTTTTCTTCTTTATCAGCTTTAGATTTATCTACAAACGAAAAAAGAGATTTTTGTTTATCATCAACGGGAATTTTTTTCTTAAGTTTTTTAGGGCTAGGCAATTTACTTACCAAATTTAGTAATTCAAATTAATTTACTAGTTATAGTTATTATTATATAGATTTTAATCTCAACTATTCTGAGTTTAATATATTAAGTTATTTAACATATTTAAAAAAAAAGACAGCTAGAGTTTATTTCAATGTTTTAAGTTAAATTCATTGATTTCCTTTATTTTCTCCTAAAACTTTTTTTATTTCTTCAAGAAGGAGCTGCTTTTCAGCAATGAAAAAATGAAGCTTACTTTTCTCGGGATGTTCACTATAAATAATTTCAGCTAATTCTTTTATTTCGTCTTTTGTTGGTTCTATAAGTTCCCCATTGACATTTTCATTCAGTAATAAAACCAGATTGTCCGTTTCAAAGGGTTTTATATCATATCCATTTTTTACATTTTTTAGAATCTTAACTACAAGCTCAGCTAAGTACCAAACCGATTTGTCGTAACTCTCTGTGGAGCGGTAACGTCGATAAGCGAGCACCTCAACTTCTTCTTTAGTAAACACGATAACTAGAGCTCCATTCTATAGATTAATAGTATTAGTATTTAAATAAAGAAAAAGTAAAGCTAACTTTTAATTATATGTATTGAACTTTTTCGATGGTAAAATCGCAAAATTAATAATTAATTCGTCTTTTTTATATATCAATTCACGAACTAAGTGTATCTACATGCCTCTGTGGCTTATTTGTGTAATATTTAATTACATAAGGCTAAGCGGTATAGCAGCTGACTTGTAATCAGCAGATCGGGGGTTCAAACATAATAGAAAAATCTCTTTATGGAATAAGTCCCTCCAGAGGCTTTTTTTTATCTACATATTTTACAATTCAACATTTTACTCAATACAAAAATTCTACTACGGATAAAATTTGATAAACCAGCACATAATAGGTAAAACTTAATTTTAGTATTAAGCTTTAGATAAGTGAATTGGATGAATCAGATAAAACATGTAATTTTTTGCATAATTGATGATGTACGTTCTGATCAATTTTTTAAACTTATAGATAAAGGTTCACTTCCAAATTTAAAAAAAATAATGGACTCCGGGATTTATTCCAAAAATTGTATAACAGATTTCCCTTCTTTAACTTATCCAACTCAAGTTTCAATGATGACTGGTACGTATACGGGAAATTACTTGGAGGAACTATGCCACGGGGTGCCCTCGTTTCATTGGATGGAACGAAGAGAAAATCCCCCTCGTCTAAGATCGTACAATTCAATAGGGTCGGACGAAAGAATTCAAATTTACAAATTAAATGATGATATGGGTACTAATTGTGAAACTATATTCGAAATGGTCAAAGAAGGTAACACAGTTAGCATTAGTCAATTCATTAGTAGAGGTGCGAGTTATCTTTTCCCCGAGAGAAAAACTAAATTAATCTTATATTACCTCTTAATAAAACACTCTTATAACATTAACAAGTACATTACGAAAGCTAACTTAGTTGCTGTAAAGAAGTTGCTAAAAACTTTTGAAAAACCAAAGAAATTTTTTAATACCAAAGATACTCCGATTGTATCTAACCTGTTATTCGTTTCTTCAGATGTAATGATGCATCTTTACGGTTTTGATTCAGAGTTATATGAACTAAATTTGTTAAACATAGATAAAGCACTTGGAATCTTGCTTGAAGGATTAGGAAAATTAGGTCATCTGAATGAAACAGCTTTTGTTATATCCTCTGATCATGGGAATTATAAAGCAAAAGCTTTAGGTGATTTTGGGGACTTTTTTAATGAAAATGGTCTAAATAATTACCATCCTCGAAAGGCTGTTAACGGAAATATGAATTTGGGGGGTTTTAACAGTGTAGGGTTTTTTAATTTTAAATCCAACAACAATGGTAATGGACATAATTGGAATCACCCTACCATTTCAGAAATGGAGAACTATGGTCCAAAACGAATCAACCTATTAGAAAAGTTATTTGATATTAAAGGCGTCCGTCTAATGTATTATTGTGAAGAGGGGAACACTTCAAAAAAAGGAAAAATCAACTTAAAAAGAAAGGATCAAAGTACTGGTAAAATTGTAAAAAGTTCTATAGAATATACAGGGCATGGTAAAGAATTTAAAACCAAATACTCCACAGAAGCAGTTGATAGCGATGTGTTTAATTATATCAACGATGATATAGCAAGTAGGTTATTAGATAATAAATTTCACACTATAAATGAATGGTTAGATGCTACTTTTCACATTGACTTTCCTTTATACCCAGATTTGCTTTCGCGGAACTTTAAAAATCCAAGGAGGGCAGACATAATTGTAAGCACTTGCGGTGATGTTGCGTATAATATTAAACACGGCAGAAAGGAAAACAAAAATATGTATTTACATGATATAGGTCTTAAAAAATCAACAGTTGTTCCACTTATTATCGGAGGATCGAAAGAGATACCGGTTAAAGAAATATCTCATTGTAAGATTACAGATATTGTCCCAACTCTTCTAAAAATGTTAGGAAAAAAACCACATCCTAGCGTTGTCGGTGAAAGCTTAATTTGAATTATCCACAAATCTGTAGTAAAAAATGAATGAGGCTTTTTTAAACCTCAATTTTTAAGTTGCTTTTAACCTTGGAGGAGGTACAAAAACTTCCCGGTTCCCTGTTCGTTCTAATTTCATTGCATTTTCGGGACAATGGTGAACACATACACCGCAACCAATACATCTACTACTATTAATTACAGCGATATCTTCGACCAAATCAATTGCTTCCATAGGACACTTCTCTACACATGTTCCACATCCTACGCATAAATCCTCTTTGACTTCCGCTAAATAACTTGTATAGCAATGGTAAGGCGAAATACCCTTCCAAAAAAGCGAAAATATCCCACAACAGCATTTACAGCAGTTACAAATAGCTTCTTCATCCAATTCTGGTTTGAGGTGAATATGGAACGCTTTATGAACCAGTCCTTCATCAGATGCTTTACTGATTATTGATTTTGCGTCACTTTTTGAGATTTTGTCTCCAAATTTATGTTCTATAGCAAATTGAGCGCTTTTCCCTAATAGAAAGCAATTTAATCGCTCATCTGTTACGGTACATGAGTGTTCAAGCAAATCTTTTTCATGTCTACAGTAACAATGAACCAGAGCAATATCTTCATACTTATCTACTATTCTAGAAGCTTCTTCATGCGGCAATATCTTATCAACGGGAACATCTTTAATTTCCTCTTCAACGGGGACAACTCTTGTTATTGGAGGGAATTTTTTATATTGTTCTACGATAGTATCGTAATTTTTTTGAGCTCCTTTACTTAATTCCTTAAAAATATTGTCGAAAATTTGTGCAAGTTTCTTCTGTTTTTCTCCCGTTTCGCCTCTCATGAACTGCATTTCAAAAATACCGGGGTAGGGTCCGAGAAGTCTATACACCATGACACCTGATCTCCTACTAGGAACACCAACGATAACTCCTTTGTTCATTAAATCGTTTAATATCAGTGTTAAAACTTCCTCATCCAAATTAGTCATATCTTTTAACTGATCAATGCTTAGCGACGGCTTTCTGAAAACTGCGATAAACTCAGCTTGTTCTTCAGTCATAATCAATTTCAAAAGCTCAATAAGATCATCGTTAACTGCCATAGGAAGTTGCCCTGCTTTGACTATTGTTCGCGCTGCTTTATACCATACCTTACTAGGTTCTTTATCCATTAATTATCATCTTCTTAAAATGAAATTTTTCAAAAATAATTAGATTGATAAGTTTTTAATTTAATTAAAATTCTGTGTTTAAGGGATAGTATAGCTTTTTTTTACACTTCAGCTTCTTAGTCTTAAATTATTAGAGCGGTTCTCGTACTAAAAAATAGACTTTTTTACTGTTACAATTGGGGCAGTTTACATGGCGATCTTTAGAAGCTAATTCATCTTTCCATTCTTCATCGCAATTTAAGCATCCGTATCCTTTATAATCTTGCTTAAGATTAACTGTCCCTCCATAAACGCGGATATCTTTTCCTTCTATAAGAGCCAGGGTAATTTTCTCGTGAGCTTTCTCTAAAATTCGCGAAAATGTAGGTTGGGACACTCCCATGGTATCAGCGGAACTTTTTTGGGTTAAAGAAATGTAATGCTTTAACCTTAAGGCTTCGAATTCGGCGATGTTTAATCCAACTGACGAATTATCATTTTCAGATTGAAAATAGAAATTATGTGGCGGATCTTTAACCTGTCTTAACCTCGTATGACGACCCATTTAATTTACTACACCTTTTTCAAATAATTATTCAATAAATATAAATTTAATTAAAATTAAAATTAGATTTTAAGTAATCGGTTATAGAATATAAACTAAGCTAAGTTCTAAGGATAAAATTTGATATTTACCTATAATATTTGGTTCGTTCTTGCTTAATTGCTTAATCCTTTTCATAAGATTTTTATCTATTTGTGAATGAGTTAGTACAATTTTTTATTTACAAAAATTTGTTTGGTGTTTTAAATTAAAATTGCATATGCAGATAGGATTAACAAGCTCCCAGGATATATTTTCGCAGAAATTGAGCAATTAATTAATGAAAAGAAAAAGGAAGGAGTAGACATCATCCCATTAGGGATTGGTGACCCGGATTTAACGACTCCAGATATGATTATTAATGAACTAATTAAGCAAGTAAAAATTCCCGAAAATCAAAATTATCCCTCCAGTAAGGGAGAACAAGACTTCAGAGAAGCTGTACAGAAGTGGTATGAAGTCAGATTTAATTTAAAATTTGATGCTAACGATGAAGTAACTAGCCTAATAGGAGGAAAGGAGGGTGTAGCTAATATCGCTAGGGTGTTTATCAATCCCGGAGATATAGTATTGTGTCCTAACCCCGGTTATCCCGTATATGAAAATGGTGCCACTAAATTATGTGATGGAAAAATTCATACGATTCCTTTGCTAAGAGAAAACGATTTTTTACCAGATTTTGAAATTATTGAAAGCAATATCTTAAAAAAAGCTAAATTAATGTATTTAAATTACCCAAATAATCCTACTGGTGCAATCGCAACAAAAAAATTTCTAAAAGAGGCCGTAGATAACGCTGAGGATTATAATTTCATCATTGTTTATGACAATCCGTATTCAGAATTCACGTACGAGGATTATATAGCTCCATCGCTTTTGCAGATAGATCAGAATCACATAGAAATTAATAGCTCTTCAAAAATGTTTTGTATGACGGGATTTAGGTGCGGATGGGCAGTGGGGGATAAGGATATTATTAGTGGGTTAAGGAAGGTTAAGTCTCACATTGATTCGGGATGCCCAGTTTTTATTCAAAAAGCAGTGATAAAAGGTTTAAATGAATATAAATCGGGAGAAAAACCTAATATCGTGAGAGATAATGTAAAAATATATGAAAAAAGGCGTGATGTTTTAGTAAACGGCCTCAATGATATCGGCTGGCCCACGGACAAGCCTAAAGCGACATTTTTCGTCTGGACCCACATACCGGAAGGAGAAACAAATAGCATGGAGTTCATTAAAAAATTAATTAATGAGGGCGTTGTCTTAACTCCCGGCACGGGCTTTGGCACTTATGGAGAGGGTTATGTTAGATTTGCATTAACTCAACCAGTTGATAAAATAAATGAAGCATTAGAAAGAATAGAAAGAATTCTCAATTAGGATGCCTTATGTTTAGACTATTTCTTAATAGATTTTCTTTCCCACCAATCATTATCTTTATTAATTTCTTCCTCAACTTCAATTTCTCCTGGAACCCAGTTTGAACAATCTAGATATTTCCAAAAAGTATTTTCATTAACGTATGGATTTTCTTCCTTTATGGGAATAATATTACTTTCGATTATAATCTGACTTTCAATTTTTTCCAGAACTCGTTTTTCCATTATCTCACCTCCAATTTTTTTTACTTTTCCTGAGGTGCCGGATTCCGCGATGATCTCGATTTAATTATATTAATTTCTTTGATGAGAGAGCAAATTAAAAAGAAGATCGAAAGGGATCGGCTCTCATCTATAATAATAATACTACTACTACTACTACAACGCCTAATAGAAGGCTGATAACTTTTACATATGAAAATTTAGTAGTATTATTTGAGATCATAAGAATAAATAAAAAAGTGAGGCTATTTAAATGTTTCATTTTTTATCCCCATTTTATAAAAAATCATATGAATATAATGAATTTAATATTATGACTTCTAAACTCTTTTAAAACTGACTATCTATCAATTAAATTAACCTAGAAGCCTTAAGAATATAGATTCTCCAAAATCTTATCGTTCAGAACCAATAAATAATAGAAAATAAAAAATTGAAAAAAAATAATTATTTAGACAGTTTTTTGTATTTTTGTCTCAGATAAGCCATTTTACTTTGGTCCTCGCTTTCAATTTTACCAGGATAAGCATCTGAAATATCAAAAGACATCATTATGGGAGCTAGATCAGAACTCCAATCTTGATAATACTCCAATATTGATTCAGGACCTATTTTTTCAGCCAATTCTCTTTTCACCTCCATTCTTTTTTTTAGAATTTACGGCGAGAATTAAGCCCTTATTCCTCTTTTTTCTTAATAATTGAAAGGTTTTTTACTCAGAGAATAAATCCAAAAAATTATAAGAAAAAGAGAGAAAAAAGGATTTATTCTCTTCATAATACTGTTACTAAGGGAATAATATTAAAGGCCTTCTTCGTACATTGGCCAACCCATGAACCAGTATTATGCCGTGAGAAATTCATTAATTATATGCATAAAGTAAATACATACTAATAAATATTGTGGGTGTTAATTCCCATTTGTTTGAGTATTTGAAAAATCTTTGACAATAGCGTAAATAATTTTATTCAATAACTCTTTAAACTCATTAAACATTACCACAGATATTATATCACTAATAGATATAATTTACTTAATTAACATTAGAGAATAATGAAAAGTAAAATAGTTTTAATAGGAGCGGGTAGCACCTCTTTTGGGCCTTCTACTTTGTTGGACCTTTTTCAGAGTGAATTTTTGGATGGATCAACGATTATATTACACGACATCGATAAAGAACACCTAAATATAATTTATGATTTAATTATAACTGAAAACAAAATCCACAACGATAAATTTATTATTGAGCAAACCACCAACCGTAGAGAAGCATTAAAGGGTGCAGATTTCATTATAAGTTCCATTGAAGTAGGAGATCGGTATAAATTGTGGAGAGAAGATTACGAAATTCCAAGAAAGTATGGCTCAAAACAAATTTTAGGCGAATGTGGTGGTCCAGGGGGAACTATGCATGCTTTTAGAATAATCCCACCTATTGTGGACATTGTGAAAGATGTAGAAGATTTATGTCCAAACGCTTTATTCATAAATTTTTCTAATCCTATGGCTAGAGTATGTTTGGCCATCAAAAGAAGCGCGCCAAATCTTAAAACTATTGGACTATGTCACCAAATTGGAGCTCTTACGTTCCATTTACCCCAAATACTTAATACAAACTTTGCGAATTTAAAGTTAAAACCTTATGGATTAAATCACTTTGGATTTTTAATGGGGGTTGAGGAAATCTCTTCTGGAATTGATTTAATGCCGAAATTTAACAAGGTCGCCCCAGAGTATTTTAGGCAACACGAAGAAAGGTTCGAGTTTTCTTCTTTAACCTTTGAAGTTTTTAAAAGATTTGACTATTTTCCGTACGTAGGGGATAATCACCTTGGAGAATATTTACAATTTAGTGAGGAATTTACTGAAACACAAGATATGGTAGATTGGATTGATTTTACTGACAAGGTTGGCAAAAGGACTTATAAACGCGTGATGAGAAATCATAAGCGTCTAAAAGAAGGGAGATATTTTAAAAAAGGAATGTTCTATAAAGGATCATCCGGAGAAAGAGCAATTCCGATAATCGAAGCAATTATTTCAGACAGTAATTCGTATGAAAGCGCTGTCAACATTCCAAATAATGGAATTATCGATAATTTACCGCAAGATTTGATTATTGAGTGTCCAGTAACAGTTAGTAAAGCAGGTATTCACGGAGTTAAATGGGGAAATTTACCGAAAAATATCGCAGCCCTTCTAAGAATTGAAGCGAGTATCCAGGATCTATGTGTTGAAGCGATCCTTACAAAATCTAAGGAAGCAGCAATTAATGCATTAGCTATAGATCCTAATGTTGGGAGTTTTGAGATAGCTGAAAGTATATTCAACGAGATGAAAGAATTACAGAGTGAATTTTTACCCAAATTTCAATAAGATTTAATTTTTTTAAACTGTTTCTTTTTATCTCTTTTACTACTTTCGACGACATTATCTTTTTTTTACCGGTAAATTCTTACAAATACACCTCTTTTTCATATAAACATTTTTTAATGAAAGCGACTATTTATCTCAAAATAGAGAATGTTACTATTTTGTTAAAATGAAATCTAATAAAATCGATTCTTCTGATGAGAAGATAACAAAAGCAACAGAATTACTCTGGAAGATTTGGTGGTTTAGTTTTTATTTGATAATTGTTCCATCATTAATCGCAGTTGTAGGATTTTTCATTTATTTTTTTATAGGTAAAGACCTTATTGTCTCAGTTGGTTTGTCTATTATAACTTTTATGTTTGTTTTATTATTCTTTTATAAGTCATTTGACAAATACAGGAAAACTCCCTTTTTTTCCAACAATGTAAATAATCTTTCCGCAAGAATCAATATTATTTTCTTAATTACTATCCTATCTTTAATCGTTACGCCTATTTTTGTGATATTTACTCCAGGAGATAACTACTTTGAGCTTTTACCTTTAATTTCTTTTAGTATCTTGTATAATATTGTATACTATTATTATTATTTTCAACCCATTGGTTTTTTTGATCCTTCAGAAGATAAATTCAATCATGCAATTTCTTCGTCGCAAATTATTAGACAACCCTATAATATCATAATCCTTGTGAATTACATTGTTCACATAGTATTCCTCTCTTATACTTTCAATACAAAAGTCTCGTGGTTATTTCCTCTCATTTGGAACATCGTATTTTATGTTATTTCTCGAGTCTCTAGCGTAAAAATCTGTAAAAATATTAAGATTTCGATCAGCAGCAAGAAACCGTTCATAGTAGACTTGACAATTTTTAAGAAAAAATTTGTAAATTCTTTATTAAGCTTAGTATTCGTGCTCTTAATTCAAATGCCTTTCGTTATAGTTATCGTCTACATGTATGTTGGTATTCATCACGACTTAATAGAAATCGTAAACATATCGTTGTTGTCTCTCGTGTTTTTAGCATTTTACTTTAAAATTAGATTATACGTAAGTTCATTCTACAGTACATTTCTAAGGAGGTTCAAAATCAATGAGTTCTAACAATGCTGAAGAGGTTGACACTGGTGAGATTAAAAATTTTATCAAGTTAAATTTCGTTGTCTCAGTCAGTTTAATTATTCTAATCTTCTCAATTTCATCATTGAATAATAATCCTTTAATCAGTGTTATTGCATTGCCAATACTTTTTATTCTCACCTATTACGAAGAAAGAGCGAACTTTATTACTACTTTTTACAGTAAGTACATATATCTATTTAATAGCCTAGGCATGGTAATCATTGTAATCTTCTGGATCTTGCCGTTTTTTGGAATATTGCAGTTTCTTTTTCTCACCCTTTCCTTATATGTAATATTTTATATTTTTGAGAGGCTAAAGTATTTTCAAGAAAAAACGGTATTAATAATTCAAAACCTGCTTGTTGTTGCCAGTTTTACTATTATTTTGTATTCTTTCTTCCCAATAATCGAAATCGTATACATACAGTTCATTGTAGATCCAAGTGTGCTTTTATTCTCCAATATATTAATTCACACTTTTATCGTCTTAGCCATAACATTATTATCGTTTTATTTTTTATATGCTCGCATTCGATTATACGAAAAACCTTGGAAACTCTTTAATTATTGTATTGTGACTCTTTTTTTACTATTAGAAACGACTTGGTTTGCATTAGTTATTATTAAGAATCTAGCATTAGGAATTCTTGCAGTAATTCAAGGAGAATTAATATTTTACACAATTCTACTTCCAATAGTTTTCCTTTTATTCGTGCTTTTCAACTATATTATTCGCATATTCTCTCGAGAAATCAGCTTGAATTATAGCTATTATGCATGCTGGTTTTTGTTGTTCTCGATTTTTTTTACAATAATCATAATTTTTTGGAATAATTTTGTGATTCTGCTTCTAGATTTAGTATTTCTTTCAGTTTTTACTTTAATTAACCTTAGATTTGGACACATTCTAAAAAAAGTAAAAGATTCTACCTTCAATTTTATAATTAGAGTTGATAGTTTTGCGATTTTAATTGAAATTTTCTTATTATTTTATGGGATCTTCAGTTTTGTATTCCTTTTGGATGAATTCCTTGCTTTATTCCTTTCTTGTTGCATCATTGGCCTCATTTTTAATTTAATTCCTTCAAATGTAGTAATTATTCCTAGAAAAGTAAAAATAACTTGGACCTTACTTATCTTGATATTTAGTATAGTGATTGCAGGGTTTTTCTTCTTAAGCGCAAATATAGATGAGATTTATGTATATTTAATTGCACCGATTATTTTTTGTTTCTTGGTTTTCGCTCCGATTTATTACCTGTATGGCGAAAAAGTATTAAAACCTAAATTCATCGCAATTTATACTTATTGTTCGTCATGGGTGCTCATGTTTTTGTTTTTCGCTTTGAATTTTTTTATAATTGTAATATACTTTGAACTACATCTAATTATTGGTACCATTTTTAACCTATTGTTTATAACCGTTTGTTTAATCATCCTAATTTCATACGGAAAGAAAATAAGAATGCTTAAAGAATCAAAATCTAAGTCTCTTTTGAACATTATATCTTATCCCATTGTATTAGAAATATTTGCTATACTTATTACGATTTTCATGATTTATTTGAAATTAGACTTACTTTTATCTCTGTTTTTAACTCTAACGATAATAAGTCTTATAGTATCTATGGATTCAAAAGAACATAAACTCTTTCCTAAGGCCCTAACCTTAATATTAAATTCATTTACGTTATATTTAGGCTTATTTATGGTGGGATATTATAGTGCGATTTACACTAAGGACTCGTTCTTAGTTTATTTTATACCTCTCATTTTAGTTAGCTTGCTCTCTTATATTCCCATTTATTATCTCCGCAAAAGAAATGTTATAAATAAAAAATACTTCCTAATCTATCATTTTATTTGCTCTAGCATCATAGTGCTGTCTGTCTTTATATTTAACTTCTTTATAATTACTACATTGTTTTCACCAATCTTAAATTGGTTAATCGTACTTAATATTCTCTATATAACTATTGCGTGTTATTACATTTTGAAATTTGGAGTTAAGATAAATGTTATCTCTATAGAAAAAGTTATGGTAATTGAAAAATATATTAGCTATTTAATAATGCTAGAAGTTTTCTTCATAATGTTCGCAATCTTTAACCAACAACTTCAATTTGAGCCGCTTTTTGCAGCGTACATATCGTTCGCTCTTACCTGCTTGATTATCAACTTTTTTACAAACAAGAGAATTTTATTTACAGAAAAAATTTCGATTGGATTTAATATAGGAACTTTGCTTTTCACCAGTATTCTCATCTCGTTTTACTTAAATTTATTTCTATCTCCTTCGGTTTACGCATGTATTATCCCTCTGCTGATCTTAAGTGTAACACTGTTATTCCCTCTGTTTTACTCTTTAAATAAGAATGTGTTCACCAGCTTTGTGCAGAAATTGTTAACATTTGATAGTTTAGTCATATCTGGATTAATAATTTCGCTTCCTTATATAATAGGATTAGATTTTATTAGATTAGGTATAGCTGTAGATTATTACATAATCAATAGTTCGGCAATTGCTTTATTTTTTGGATTTTTAGTTTTTCTAGAATTTCTTTTTGATAAATATAAGCTTAAAGAATCTTATTTCGTTTCTATTAAAACTTGCCAGATTTTCACCTGGGTGGTTTTATCTTTTGTTGTATCCTTGAAGATTTTTGCGGTTTTAAACTCTTTCACTAGTAATATTGGATTCAATATCAGTTGTTCTTCATTAGTATTTCTAGTTTTAAATCTTGTTATCTTAATTCCGCTCGAAAATCTCAAGCAGAGGGCATTTGAAAACGATCTAAGTAAATATGATTATTACAGAATCTACAAAATATACGAATACACTAAAAACATATCTTATTTTTTCATCGAATTCATGATAGCTTCGCTTACTATTTTTCTGGTTCCGCTGCCTATCATTTATTCACTTCTTCAGCTCCAAGAGTCCCTACTATTAACATTAACTACATATGTTGGAATATTTCTGTTAAGTTACCTAGTAGTATCAACTATCAGTCGCTACTTATTCAAAATTGAATTTTCAAGACTCAGATGGGCTTTTGATATATCCGCATGGTTAATAATTAAATTTTTAATGTGTTTCTATCTTTTAATATTCCCTGCCCAATTATCTCTTATACAAAGGATTGGTTTACCTTTACTAATTGTAGTCTTCCTCAGCCCTATTACAATTTATTATCTAAGAAATAACTTTTTTATCTCTGATGAAACTCTAATCCTTTGCAAAAGACTCATCTATTTTTCTTTCTATTTTTTCTTAATTATTATATTCAGTGAATTATACTGGAATTATAGTCAGATTATTCCATTTTACAGTACAAATCAACCACTACGACTTAGTATTTTATTCTGTGGTATTTATTCGTTATGCAATTATTATCTGGTTAAATATAATGATAGAATTGAAAATGTTTCTGAATTCAAACTAATGAAAATATTACTTGGTCCATCTCTACTTCTATTTACTTTCTTTTCTATTTTTCCTATTTTTCCGAGTGTTTTCGAATATTTTACTTATGTATTTTTTATTATTATGATCTATCTCTTTATTTCAAATAGGAATCGCAATTTTGTTTTTCGAACTATTAGCTACTTCTCACTTACCTTGCTAATTTTAGTAAAATTAATTACAACTCTAAATTATTATATGTTAATTCCTTCATTCGATCTATTCGGCTTATCTTTTTATCTTTTTTATTTCAGTTTTTCGCTAATGATTGTCTTATTCTTTTCTATTGTGTTAAACATAGGGAATGGTAATGTAATCGAAAAATTCACTTTATATACATTAATATCGATTATAACCTTTCTTTTACTACTCTACAATACCATAATTCCTTTATTATATATCATTTCTTTCTCTCTGTTCTTATTTTTGTTATTAACAGGTAATTTCTACTACAAGCAAAAAAATGATATTTACAAGTGGTTCATCCGACCCTGTGTTTTGCTTATGGTATTTAGCCTCATTAGTTTTCTGTCTTACTATATTCTATTTAATAATCCCACTTTTATAAATTATAATCCAATACTGACATTCACTCTAACTTTAAGCGTTACTAGTATTTCTTATGTAGGGACCTATAATAAAGCCCCAGAGAAATTCAGACGGAATTCTTTCTATATTGCCTTTTCCTCCTATATTATTTCTATTCCAACTTTTATGTATTTTTTCCTAAATGCGTCTTTTAATTTACCTGTATGGGATCCTTTCTTGCTTATAATAACCATCAATATTGGTATCCTTCTTTTCTACCTATCAGTAGGCTTTTACTACTGGAAATTCTCTTGGGTAATATGGAAAATGGGGTGGAGGTTATGGATTATTGTTCCCTTCTTAAATTTTTATATCATTAACGAGAGTTTTACTGACATTAATATTTATACCAACGCACTAGATTTCTTTGGGATCAACATCAGTGGTTCATTTATAATATCTTTTACAATTTGTGTTTTACTTTCTCTACCCTTTTGGTACACATGGATAAAAAAACATTTCTCCCGAATTCTACTAATAGTTTGGAGTTTTAGCTTATTCTTTTTATATTGGTTTAGTCAAAATGTTTTTACTGAAAATTTAGTGATTACTAATATAGTATTTTTTGTTTTTGCAGTATCTCTTCTAATGCCGGTTTTTTATAGAATGAGAATGTGGAAGGTTATTACTCTGTTATGGTTATTTTACATTTTTATAAATGTAAGCTTCCTCGTTATATTATTCCAAGTAATTTTATTACCACTAGAGATTAACT
>JAHQWJ010000125.1 GCA_029856125.1 Promethearchaeia archaeon
ATCCTACAGAGATGTCGGCGTAATCTGATGTTAAATCTTCACAAAAATGACAATTATCGCGAGCGTATTTTTGCACTTCTTTGAGGGGTACATCCATTTGCTCTCCAGATTTCAAATTTATTATAAAATTACCGCCTCCAATATTCATTTTGGTAAGTTCGTTAATGTCCTTGTTGAACTGTTCTTTAGCTAAATTAATTATTCTGTCATAAGGAAAAGCTTCCATACAAAAAAGCCCGATCTTGTATTCTATATTTTTAAAAAACGGTAACCCGCTTGGAAACATAGAACCCTTTTCTATAGCTTTCATCATGCAAGGCACTCCTACGAATGCTATATTCTCGTACTTCTTACATTGATCTATGATGGTTAAAGAAGGCGAGTTTGCATATTTAGTTCCACCCGTTTGATATAAATCTTTTACACTTTCTACTATTACAGGTTCCGGCCTCCACAGTTCTTCAGAATGCCGAACAGCTACAATAGCATCAACAAGATTATTATCTAAAAGATATTCCAATATAGAAGTTACAATACCGCCATCTTGACGAACTTTCTTAATATTATCTTTAGTCGTTGATGCTGAGTAAGCGTTAATATAAGCTCCAGTTTTGTCAGACCATTTTAAAGATTTGTCTAACTTTTTAATGCTTTTGTTAGCTTGATCTATCGAAAAGGAACGTGGACAGACCGAAAAACACAACCCACATTTCATGCAAATATCTCCATCAATTTCAAGAGTGTCTGCCGTCACTACAATGGCGTTTACAGGACAAATTGATGAACACCATCCACATTGACAACATACGCCAGCCTGGAAAACTATAGAAACAGGCTCAAAGTATTGCTCAGTTGGTAATTCTTTCAATTGGTATCTATAAAAGTATTCCTTAACCTCTACTTCTTTTTCTTCTCCTTTAATTTTTTTAATAACCGTTTTAGTTTTTATCTCTACATGCTCCTGAACATATCCTTGCTCTTTTAGATAAATGACATCTCTGATAACATTCTCAGCGGGAAAATCTTTAATTTCCTTAACGATTTCTTCTAAAAATAAAGGTTTTTTACCCATTAATTTTTCTAAAACTAATTTTCGCCCTGTTTCAGCGTCAATCATTGCATCGAGGATTTCGTAAAATTCAACTTCAGTAAATTTACCAACTTTCAAGATTTCATCTTTAGCCTCAAAAAATGCTCTAATCTGAAAGTTTCCCGAGGCTTGATATGTGGCTTCCATTAAATCATCAGGCGAAATACCCTGAAATGATTTATTATTTACTATTTGAACCATTATTCATACTTTTACCTATTTAATTACCATAAATTTGATTATTAATAAAAATTATATTACACTCCCTCTCCTTCGCAAGGTAAGTCATCTTATAACTATTATTTTTTTATAAGACTCATCCTAGGGAGTGGTTACTACTTTTTGCTTTAATTCCTTATTTTCCATAGTTTTTATCGGATTGGGTCCAGATCGTTTTATCTTTTCGTACGCATCTTCGACGCTTTTGACGAGCTTATCTGCTTCTGCCCCACTTAACCAATACATATTAATTCGTTGGTTTCCATAACCTCTAGAATCCAATATTCTATTAGCTAAATCGACATGCCGTTGAGCAGTAAAATTACCTTGTTTAAACTCGCATTCATTTGGTCGTCATCCAACAATCATAACTCCATCAGCCCCACCTTTTATCCCATATAAGATGTGTTTTACATCAACTCTTCCCGTACACCTTACTTTGATGATTTTGACTGATGCCGTGTATTTCATTCGAGCAACGCCAGCTAAATCCGCAGCAGAATACCCTCATTTCAAACACGCAAACATTAGAATTTTATAATCGTTCTCCATTTGATTTAACCTCCTTCTAACATTCCGTCAATTTCAGTGAATAATTGATAATCTCTAAAGTATCTAATGTCTATCGCGTTAGTTGGACAACATGTAGCGCAAATTCCGCATCCATCGCAGTTTATTTCGTCAACAATTGCCTTTTCTTCGTCAACAACAGTTATTGCATTTTTCGGGCATGCTTTTTCGCATCTCTTACAAGCAATACATAAGTCATTAGAAACTTCTGCAATTATTAGTTCGATGTCTACTTCTCCTGGAGCGGTTAATTCAGCCACCTTACTCGCTGCAGCTCTAGCTTGAGAAACTGAATACGCGATATCTTTTGGACCTTGGGCAAACCCTGCAATGAAAACGCCTTTTGTCTTAGTTTCCTGTGGCATTAACCCAAAGTGAGATTCAGTTAAAAATCCATTTATATCGGCATCTAAGTTTAATACTCTTGAAATCTGCTCTGTTCCCTTTGAAGGTAACGCAGCAGTAGATAAGATTACTAGATCTGCGCTAATTTTAATGATCTCGTCGGTTAATGACGAATACACTCGAATGTTTACATTCTTTGTCTCGGGGTCTTCAGAGAATTCTCCTACTTTTCCCCGAATCATTCTTATATCTGACTGTTTAGCTCTCTGATAATATTCTTCGAAGCCCTTTTCGTTAGTCCTCATGTCAATATAACAGATGGTAATATTAGCGTTAGGGAATTCTTCTTTAAGCAATTTTCCGTTTTTTAGTGCTAACATGCAACAAACGCCGCTACAATAAGGTCTTTCCGTATCCCGGCTTCCTACGCATTGAATAAACACAATTTCCTCGGGTTCCTTTGAATCCGAGATTCTGTGAACGTGTCCTTCTAATGGTCCATTTGGAGCAAGAATTCTTTCAAGTTGGGGTTGAGTAATGACATTTTCAAAATTTCCGTATCCATACTCTCCGTACGGTTCGTAAATATCCCACCCCGTTGCTACTATAATCGATCCTACCTTGAAAGTAACTTCTTCAGGCACTTGACTAAAGTCTATAGCCTCTAATTCACAGGCTTCAACACAACTAAAGCATTCTACGCACACATCTCTGTGAATGTCATATAAGAATGGTACGGCTTGTCCAAATGCAATATCAATAGCTCTTCGAGGTCCTAGGTGTTCGTCAAAGAAATTTGAAGTAATGATAGGACAGACTTCCGTACAAGCCCCGCATCCATTACAGTCATTGTTTACGTACCGTGGTTTCTTTTCCACGATAATATTATAATTTCCAACATAGCCTTCAACTCTTTTCACTTCACTATAGCTGAGAATCTCTATATTTTCATGCCGATTGACTTCGAGCATAACAGGGCCACAGATTCATATCGAACAGTCGTCAGTAGGGAATGTTCTATCTAGTTCTGCCATCCTTCCGCCTATCGTAGTTTTGCTTTCAACAAGAAACACTTTTATTCCTTCGTTTGCTAGATCTAAAGCAGCGTTCATTCCGGCTATACCCCCACCTACGATGAGAGTCGCTTTTTCAACGGGAACCGTTCTCACGGGAACCGGTGCCAAGGTCTTTGCTCGGTTAACTCCACTGTTAACTAAGATTTTTGCTTTTTTCAATGCTTCTTCATTATCTTCAGTACACCAAGAACAATGTTCTCTCACATTGACCATTTGAAAATGGTAAGGGTTTAAATCCGTTTTAGCGAGAGAGCCTCTATAAATTGGTTCGTGAGTTCGAGGAGTTCAAGCGGAAGCAACAACACAATCAAGATTTTTCTCATTTATATCATCTATGATTTCTTGTTGCCCACTTTCAGTTCAAAGGAACGCATGAGTTTTCGATATTATGACATCATCTAAGTCTTTAGCAAATTCAACTAGTTTATCGCAATCTACCTTTCTTTTTATGTTAATTCCTCACTGGCAAGCATAGTATCCAATCCGATGATTTTCAGATTTTTCCATTTTCTTTTATACTCCACCTCTATTTTTACAATTATGTATAATATTTTCTATAATTAATTATTTTTCGTCCTTTATCGTTTTCCGACATTATTGATGAATTTGTGTCGAAAAAATTACTTAAATAAATGAAATTTTATTAAATTTATTATTTAAGTTAGTTTTTATGTTATATATTATATTATTTTCTATTTAACGATATAGTAAAAGCTAATCATTAAATTAATGATATAAAAAAAAACCTGATTCTTTAATCTAAGAAATCTTATTTCCTATAAATAAAAAAGGCGTTAAATTCACAACTTTTTAATATTTTATTACGCTGATTGAACTTGATTTACACTTGAGGCTCGTTCTTGGCGTTCAATAAAATTTACTGTTAGTTCCTCTAACTTTTCTACTTTCTTTTCTAGTAGTTCTATTCGATTAAAATTCGCTGCTAAGATTTTTCTGATTAGTTTGTTTTCTGAAATTGTAAACGCTCCAACTTTTTTTCTGAAAAATTTATTCCTTCGATAAGACTCCGATCTTTTTAAGAGATTTAATCGAATTATCCATTTAATAGCGGGCATAAAATGTTTTCTAGGACCAATTCTCTTTTTAACATCCCTATAATAATCTTCAAGCGTATGTTTTTGGTATTTTAGGAAGTTTTGAGATTTATTGGTGTTCATGAAGCCACAATGAAAGTCTTTTTCAGTAAATCCTTCTTCAGGTAGGAAATTTCTACCTAACCCAAATATCTCCATCATATCGTTAAGGTACTCTCTATATGTTATTCTACATTGCTTTCCCCCGGCTAAATTGAAAGTTTCACCCCATACCTCATTGCACTCAATTGCGTTTATTAAAGCTAATCCAACATCTTTCGTATCACAAATTTCGATAGAAGTATCTAAAGGCATGTGAAACATTAGAGGATCCATATTAAGTTTATCGATGGATGTTATGTAGGTTAATCTAAATATTGCGAAATCTACACCCGCTTCTCTAATCAACTTTTCAGCAGAAATTTTGGTTATTGCATAATAATCTCCCTTGCTTGGGGCGAGGGGATCGGTAACTTCTATCATTGGATTGTATCGGCGATCTCCATAAACAGCCACTGAGGAGGTAAATATCAATTTTGGTTTGTGTAATTGTTTGTTGATCACATCTAGAATATTTTTAGTACCTCCAACGTTTACAGATTCAGCCAACTCGGGATTAGCATCTGCTAACGGTGGAATAATTGCAGCCAGATGGATTATTATATCTTGATTTTGAACAGCACTATCGACATCTTTCCTATTTCTGAGGTCGCCCCAAATAATCTCTATTCTATTCTTGAATTTTTTAGCGAGCTTTCTGTTTTTTCGGTTATAGACTTCAAAAACTCTGACATGATAATCTGTATTCAGTAATTCCTTTAAAGTGCTCAAACCTACATTTCCAAAAGCACCTGTCAATAATATTTTCATACCATTCTCCTTATTTAATTTATAATTTTATTCTTCTTGTCTAAACTGAAACAAAATCCCTACGATATAAGAATTAATCCTAACTAAATAGTTGAATGGTTGCGATCGCAACATATAATAGATTATATTTATTTTACAATTTATACAGTAAAATTATCGTTGGAGTTAAATTCTAATGAAAATCATACGATTACAGATACCAGGCAATTTTTTAGAACATATAGGGTTTGCAGATTTGTTTCAACATCTTGAATTTATAGAAATTTTAAACGCATTCCAATACGACCAAAATCACTTCTTTGCTCTTCAGAGGATAAGGTTTAAACCGAATATAATTAAGGATCTGGATAAATACATTAAGAAAAAATTTAATCCTCAATCCTTCCAGTTATTAAATCAAACTGGAAACGAAATAATTTGCATTATGAATCAGAATAAAACTTCTGGATTCTTTCCGATTGTTGACTCAGGTCCATGGGCATTTCTTTTTCCTATTCATGTTTCTCAAGAAGTTCTTTTAATCAATATAATCTCTCAAAATGAATACGTCAATAAATTATTCGATGTTATTAATTCGTTTACTAAAAAGTTTGAAATCATAGGAATGACCGATTTGGATAAAATTGATGAAGTAGATCAAACTATTTGGAGATCCGCAATTCCTTTTCCTAAATTTACAAAAAGACAGCTAGAAGTAGCTTCATTCGCAGCAAAAAAAGGATTCTTCAAAATTCCAAAAAAAATGAGTGCGGCTCAAATCGCTGAGCATTTTGGGATATCAGAATCAGCTGTTAACAGACTACTTAAAGCTGCAAAAAATTTAGCTATGGAATATTTTTTTGGATCATTTTTTTAATATAAATGTTTGAAAATGTCAAAATATTAGGGAATTGTGATTTAAAACATAAATTATATTAAAAATATTTTTATAAGTGTATAATTTAATAAATTAAAATAATTAGAGTTTTTAATACAAAAAGCAATTCAAAGAAATTTCTATTTTATTATGCCAAACTCAAATCTTTCGCCACAAGAAATATTTGATAAGCGAGAAGAGTTTGGATTAGAGAATTCCGTTGAGATGCTAACAGATATTGTTGAAACAGATAAGGATAACGGTAAAAGAAAAAGTGCAATTAAATTCCTTGCCAGCATTATAAAATATATTCCTAAATTAAATAATGAGTGCTTTATTACATTGGAAAATATCTTAATTTCTGAAATTAATATTGAAATAAAATGTGAAGCAGCAAAAGCTTTAGGAAAACTAAAGAATGAAAAAGCACTTAAACCCCTAAAATGGACCTTAGAACAGAAATCAGCTAATGTTGATTTAAGATTGGCTACTTTGAAGGCAATAATGAAAACGAAATTTAAAGAAACCCAGATTACAATTTTTATAAATGAATTAGATTCTGAATATAATTCCATCAGAGAATATGTCAAGAGCCAACTAGTGGGGCTTGAACCTGAAATTCTTATTAGGTTATTGTTGGATAATTTAGAGAGCGAGACCATCTCAAATAAACATAAATCAGAAATAATCAAATTAATTGGTTATGAACTTTCCAGCATAAATATTTCGTTTCAAGATAGGGATTATATAAAAGTGAAGTATCCAGAGGTTGTTTCAAGTTTACTTCGAAATAAAGCAGTATTATTAGAACAAATTATTCGAAACTTAAAAACCGAGGATACGGAGTTAATTGACTCTGCAACTTTGATATTGAAACTTTTAAGTCCCGAGATTAACAGAGATGTAATTAAATTACTGTTAAGCGACGACTTCATTATTAGGAAAAACGCCATCACCATAGCTGGAAGGCTTAAGTTAAAAGATGCTGTAGAATCATTAATCTCAGGCTTAGATAATATTTACAGCGAAGTTAGCGTTGCCTCGATTGAAGCTTTAGGAGAAATTGGTGATCTTTCTTCTGTCCCAGAGTTACTCAATATTTTGAATGTTGAGGATATAAGCTTTGAGTACACTGATATAGACATGAAGTTTTACATCATGGACGCCGTAAAGAAAATTTATTCGAGCAATAAAGGGGCTAACTTCGATTATCTTTTTTCTAATTTAGAGTCGAACAGTGAAACGCTTAAAGAAAGTATCGCATTCATATTAGGAGATATAGGAAATGAGGAGTTTACCGATCCTTTAACAAAATTACTGAAGAGTAAGAATTTGGATGTTAAAAAAAACGCGATTATAAGTCTAGGTAAAATTGGAAACATTAATCCTATCACACACTTGATAGAGATCTTAGAAGATCCCAATTCCTACTGGCTTATTAAAAAAGTAGCAATAGATGCAATTTATAATATTTTTCAGAGAAATTGGTATCGAATAACGGAAAATAATATAGAATTTAAAAGGATATTAACCAAGCATATTGCCATATTAATCGATGTTTTAAAAAAAAGCGAAGCAGAAAACGCCAAGGTGAAAATTGGTTTAATAAAATTCTTAGAGTTTTATGGTGACGAACCAGCTTTGAGTGCCCTCCTCGCAAGAGTAAATGATTTTCCTAGAATAGTTAGAATACACGCAAGCAATGCGATTAAAAAGATCGAAGATAAGATAGAAGAACGACTCGGTCTCAATAACATCGATTAAAAGTGTAAAAAGACCCTTTTCCCTTTTTTTAGTAAATTTTAATATATGTAATCCATAACCATAACATAATTATCAAATTATTCAATCTGGCTAATACAAAGTTTTTGATGATTTATAGAAAATGACGGAAAATCCAACTGAACAGGAGTCAGAATCTACTCAATACGATTATTCTTTTGATTATATTCAAAAGAAACTTGAGGGGAAAAAAGACTCCTATGGAATGTTAATGAAAGAAATTGTGCGGGCAGGTATCTGTACTGAGTGTGGAACATGTGCTGCTGTTTGTCCAGTACTCGAATGGGACCATTTAACGGGACAACCTAAATTAATAGGAAAATGCACTGGCTGTGGAATATGTTACAATCAATGCCCAAGGACAATAACCGATCCTATTCAACTAATGGGCGAATTCAAAACGGGATATGTATCAAATACTAATATCCCAGAAGTAATTGGAGCCCAAGATGGAGGAACTGTGACTTCCTTGTTATGTTATTTATTCGATGAACATTTAATTGATGCCGCTGTCGTTTCAATGAAAGATCCTAATAATCCCTGGCACCCCGTCGCTCAAATCATAACAAATAAAGACGATGCTATTAAAGCTGCTGGTTCGATTTATTGTCACTCTCAAACCGTTGAAGCATTAATGGACGCAATACGAGAAGGTTATCGTTCAATCGCTTTTGTTGGTACGCCGTGCAATATCGATGCTGTTGATAAGATGACAAGTTCCCCTGCGGGTATGTTAAAATATTTTATGCGAGCTCACGTTCTTAAAATAGGTCTGTTCTGTATGGACTCTTTTTCTCCGGAAGCTATTTACCCATTTTTTGAACAAGATGGGATAGATCTGACAAAGGTAGTAAAGATGGACATAAACAAGGGTAAATTCCACATATATTACGACCACGATGGAGAACCCATAAAGTCATATACCATTAAACAATTAGATAAATTTAAATCTTCGAGTTGTAATTTCTGTACAGATTTAACTGCTGAAAATGCAGATATTTCCGTTGGTTCTGTTGGTAGTGGTCCAAAGAAGAATACAGCTTTTGCGAGAACAGGTATCGGGGCTGAAATTATTGAAGATGCAGCAAGTAAGGGATATATTAAAATTGAATCTTACAATGCTATCAACTTAAACGCTGTTTTATTTTTAGCAAAACTTAAGAAAGTTTCGCAATACAACATTCAAAAGCGTAAAGTTTTCATCGTCAAAGACTCTAAAACACAATCGGAGCCAAAAGTTGAAACAAAACCTGAAGCAGAACAAGCGGTAAAACCATTAGGTTCCAGGAAATTCTTAAGCGTTAAAAAAAGTATTAACGAGGAAGATGTTGTTCTAAATATTTCGTTGACCAATTCTGTAGGTTATCTCTTGGAAGACTTAAAGATTAGAATTGTTATAGTCGAAGAGCTTTTTGAAAAAAAACCTTGGATAACTACAATCAGAGAATTATTTCCTTATGAAACAATAGAAATTGGTTATCCATTAGAAACCGTTAATAACGACATAGTCTACTCTAATGTGCTAGTAGAAGCCTCCACGGAAAAATTTGGAAAGGTTTTCTCAAAAACATATAAATTAGCCCCACAAGAAGAAAAATGATTTTTGATTTGATAAAGAAATAAATTTAATGGAAAATTATAAAATTCATAAAAAAATAAGGTGAATAATCTTAAAAATTAGTTTAGTAGGCCTTGGAGGTTGTGGTAAGACAAGTCTTTACTCCGTAGCATTTGCTGAGACGAAACCGGAGGATACCAAGAAATTAAGTCCAACAATTTTATATGAAACGAGAAGACATCCCTTTCTTGGGCTTCAAGTTGGAATTTTCGATTTCGGCGGCCAGGAACAGTACCGAAAAGAGTATATGGACAGGCCAGATATCTTCAAGGGAACTGATGTATTAATTTGTGTTGTCGATCTGCACGATCCGGATTCTTTTGATCAAGCGAAGGAATATTTTGAGGGCTTGTTGGATATCCATCGGAAAAATAACGAGAAACCGAAAGTCCTATTGTTTTTGCATAAATATGATACTGAAGATTACCAAAAAGAGTTATTAGATACAAACGTAAAGAACGCGAAGGATATCTTTGTAGACACCTTTAAAGATTACGACTTCGATTTGAAACTTACGAGTATTTATCAGCAAGATGAATTAGCTAAAATATTCCGCGATATTTTGATTTCCTCGTATAAAGACCTTAAAAAATCTGTAGAAAAAGCTGAAAGTCAACTTGAGGAAATAAAAGCAAAAATAATAATTTCTGATGTTTCTGGTAACGTATTAGTTCACAACGTTCAAGGCGTTAGTAGTGGTTTGACGCTAAGGGGGGATTTACGGGATTTTATTGACGCATGCAATACTGTAAGAGAGAATATTTTTATGTCTGATTCGTGCCGTTTCACGGGTAAAAGTGAGGACGGAAAAGGGATCGAGCTCCATATCTTTAAATATATTATCTCCGTATTTGTTATGAAGTCAGGAGAATTAGAAAGAGAATCTCAGGACAAGTTAAATGTATTGCTTAACGACATGAAATTATTCGCAGATTTAATAATTTCAGCTCACAACGACTAAACTTACTATTATTTTATTTTTACTTTTATCTCTTTTTCTAAATTAATTTGTGTGGAAAAATTATATATTAGAATAATTAAAATGGTTAATTGTACTCATTTTAAAACTACTTTCGAGTTCTAACTTATTCTTTTGAACCGGGCTGCCATATAAACCATTCTATTGTGCAATATTCCTTAAAACCCATCTGTTTATAAATATTTAAAGCCATATCAGATGAATTAAGAACTGCAATCTCATATCCTAACTTCTTAGCCTCGTATAGTGGAGCAAGAGTTACCGCAGTACCAATCCCTTTACCACGTGCTTCTTCTAATGTTGTTACATTATAAATACCTGCAACACCTGCTTCATAACATACTACTGAAGTGGCAACAGGATTTCCATTATAATATGCTAAGAATGCACTTGCAGAGGGAGTATCATTCAAAAGCATAAATGAGAAAGCTTTGTTAAAAAAATCAGAAAGAAGTTCTTTTGGCATTTCAAAACCAGTTAAAACAACGTCATTCCATATTTTTAAAGTTTCAGCATTTTCAACCTTTACTATATCTACTTTGTTTAAAATTTCCCTTTCTCCACCCAAAGTTTTTAGGTTATGAGCCATCCCTGGCTGTTTTTCAACGATGAATCCATTTTTGATTAATAGCTCCCCCATATTTTTAGGACTGCTTGATGGGCCAATTATCCAAAGAAAAGGAACTTGTCTTTTTTCAAAAAAAGTGATATTCTCTTTAATCTTTTTAACAACAACTTCTGAGGGAACATGACTATTCCAAACCGCATTAAGTAAAAAAAATGGGATCCCCGTCGAGTATCTGGAGAAAAAATCAGTCTTTTCATATATTGTATCTTCTAGATCGATAGTAGACATAATTCTCATTAATTCATAAGAATTGAACTCAATTGCATGCTCAATTTCAGATTGATTAGGATTTTTAAGAATGCTTATTATTATCTCACGTCTAGAATATTAATATCAATATGTTATCTTTCTTAATCATAACTAGGTATTTAAATTTACATCATTTCGAACAAGAAATTGTCCTATAACCAAAAAATAGAGATGAATTAGACTAGCATAAATTGTTGAAGTAATTCACTCTTACTATTATTTTATTTTTACTTTTATCTCTTTTTATTCATAATATTCGATTAGTAATTAATAGACAGAAATGTTTAAAAAAGAAGGGAAGTTAATGTTTACAAGAAATTTAATTTGAATTTACTACTATAAAGGTGAAATTTGAGATGCTTAAAGATATGAGTAGAGCTGCCTTATCCGTGTTTATCTTTGGTATATACATGATTTTATTGGGATTAACATTTTTACTTTTTCCTGAACTCATGATTAGCCTAACTTCACCAAATCCTCCTGACATCGCTTCACGTATTTTAGGAATGATCTTCTTATTTATGGCTTATTTATTTATTCGCGTAGCTTTAGACGAAGAAGGAATGAAAAAGTTTTTTATGTGGACAGTACACATACGAGTTACAGTAATAATCTTCCAAATAATATTTGTCCTACTAGCGTTAGGGAACCCTTTTATAATTATATTTGGTGTTATTGATTTTGCTTTCGCAGCTTGGACATTTTGGGAACTGCGAAAGGAGAAAAACTAATTTTTAAAGAGAATCTAAAATCTAGTAAAAGTTAATTTTTTTTTTCTTTACTTAAAAAATTTTAAGATATATTCCCAAATTTAATTCAAATGACATCTCTAGGTGAAGAATTCTACTTTTATCTCTTTTTATTATTCTATTTTTTAGCTATTATTTCGAAAAATTTTTTGAATTTGCATTATTTTATTTCTTAACTGGTTTGAAATGTCAGAAAAAGTAGAAGATCGAATAAAAGAATTAGAGGACCGATTGGCTTCCACCAAGGTAAACAAGGCTACGCAAAAAAGTATAAACTTCATTAAAGCACAGCTAGCGAAACTCCGAGAAGATCTGATTCGCATTGCCAGTTCTAAGAAAGGTGGCGGTGGTGGGTTCGGTATTAAAAGAACAGGAGATGCTCAAGTGGCGTTTATTGGATTTCCCTCAGTTGGGAAATCTTCTTTATTAAATTTGCTAACTGAAGGTAACACAAATTCTAAAGTTGCAGCATATGATTTTACTACTGTTACAGCCATACCTGGTATGATGGATATTGAAGAAGCGAAAGTTCAGCTTATAGATTTACCTGGAATAATTTTGGGTGCTGCAGCTGGTAAAGGGAGAGGAAAAGAAGTATTAGCAGTAGTACGCTCTGCAGAGTTAGTGTTAATTATAATATGTTTTCGTTCTGATGGGACGATTAACTTTTCTGATTTAAAATCTATTAGAATGGAATTAAATAACGCAGGAATACGGTTAAATACAAGCCCACCTAGGATTGTTATTAAAGAGCGTACGCGTGGAGGCATTCATTTTACTTATAAAGGCCACCAAATCATGGATGCAGACGAAGTAAAAGCTCTAATGAATGAGTTAAAAGTCCGGAACGCTGGGGTTTATTTCTCTGAACCAGATACTACACCAGATCAATTAATAGATTTCATATTTGGAAATCGTATCTACACAAGAGAATTTGTTGTCATAAATAAATCTGATTTAATGAAAACTCCAATTTCCCCTAGAGAGATTACAGAAGCAATTGGTCACGAACATTGGGTTATGATCTCAGCTAAAAATAAAGAAAATATTAACACCCTTAAGCATAATATCTTCACGGAGTTGAATTTGATCCGCGTATTTTTAAAGCCACCAAGAGAGGAGGCTGATATGGATGAGCCAATAATTCTCCACCATGGCGATACACTGGAAAAACTTTGTCGTAAAATTCACAAACGATTCATAAGCGATTATCGCTACTCGTTAGTTTGGGGCAAATCTGCTAAACACCCCGGTCAAAAATTTGAGAACTTAGAACATGTAATTGAGGATGGCGACATAATTTCAATTTATCTGAAGCGATAATAGGAATTTTCATGGTTTGTATAATTAATAAAACCTAAGCGTAAAAAATCCTATATAATTCATTGTAAATCTCCGCAAGTTTGGAGATTCTATTCGGATCGTTTTCTTGTAATGAATGAAGGAGATAAGAGTTTAATCCTTGAGAATTTTTAATCCACTCTAAAAAACCTTCCACTTCCGCCTTAAGATATGGATCAACTGAGGGTTGCGCTAATCTACTGCTTATATCAGTCAAACCATTGTCATCGGAAGCATCTACTTCTGTTTCAATAAATTGTGCTTTTGATCCTTTTTTCATCATTGCTGCTGCCCTCGCTATAGCAGGGTACGCCATATGCATCCAACCTTTCGCTTTTGGTTTGATATGAGCTATAAGATACGTATCAGTTCCAGGTATGGATGAACCAACTAAGTGTCCTTTTTTCTGTCTGTTAGTCGCTACAAATCTTTCTGGTGCCATTTGAAGAACTGAATATCTAATATTATTCATATTCACAAACTGAGCGTTACCGCCACCCCAAATAGCTAAAAATCCTTTTATATCTTTCGATACCTTCCAATTACCAGTTGAGTGAAGAACTTTGGCATTATTATTAACCACAACTACTTTTGTTGCGTCTGAATAATGTTTTTGTAAGTTTTTTACAATAGATTTATAGTTTACCATAATCACACACCAATTTAAGAGGATTGTACATTAATCATTAAATTAATCCATTTTTTGATTTGTTCTCCTAATTCGAATTTCTCTTTAGAGCTTAATCCTATATTCGGTTCTACTTTTTGATAGAGGTTAACATATCTACTCATTTCCCATAAAACATTTGAGTGTAAAATCATACTCCTAATATAATCTCTGGCAATTTCAAGTGCTCTTCCTATGGACCTAATATCATAATCTTGATTTACTATATCTTTAATAACAAGAAGAATTTCTAGAGAATTGCTCGTTGGAATGAGTGGGAGTGTTTTTATATCTACTAAAGGTCGTTTCATGTTTCTAATCTTGAATTCCTCATGTTCAAGCCCAAATTCCTCAACTTTAATATCTCCTTTATCAATTTCTTCTGCTTGATAAATTTTACTTTTTACTTGAATAACTGATCTCTCCAACTCATCCTTTGTTCTTCTCCTAAAACTCTCAGGCCAATCGACAAAAGAATTCATTCTTGGCTCAGCAGAGAGAAATATTGATTCCTTTGGCAATTTTTCGTCTGATCTTTCAACTTTCTGAACATTAGAAGAACCTACTTCTGATCTAAACCTTAAAGCAGCATTTACTAATATTGAGAACAAATACATAGGATCGTAATCTATCGTAGAATAAACCCTTTTAAGTTTTAATATTAATTCTTCAATGTATTGTAAATTCTGATATGAAAAGTATTGCTCTAGATGCTTTTTAGAGTCAAGTGTAATTCCGTTTAATCCTGCTGTTGGGTTTAAGAATTTAGATTTCATGTCATAGTCCATTTTGGTAGAAAGCAAGATTTGGTTATAAGAATCCCGATGTGTGCTCAAGAGGATTGGTCCTGTTTTGTCAACTTGAAAAGATTGTGGATTTTTCAATGCTTCCATAAATTCTAAGATTAGATCTTTATAAGGAATGAATAGATTTCTCATAAGAGTTCCTTGAATAAACGTACGCTTGTTTTCAGATTTAAAGGATAAATCTATGGGTAACTTAAAGAGATTCTCGCTTACGATTACATCACGATCGTTTTCTAAAGTTAGATTTTTTGAGGTCGAAAGATGATCGTAAACGAAATCTGAAAGCACTAAACTCGTTAATTGTCGATTGTCAGTAATATATCTTCCGCTTTGAAGTTCAAATTGAGTGTAATAAGATCCTAGACCAAATAGATAGTAGAGCGTCCCTTTTTCTGTTTGAACAGAACAATCAGCACCACTGAAAAAAATGACAAGGTCATGAGATATTTTCGACACTTTGTGGTTAGAATATTGACCTAGCGTTGGATACCCGAGCAAATGTCCCCAACTAGGGATAACAAAAAAAGTATAATTTTCCAATATATTAGGTTCTGTTTTAGCGGTGGTCATACAGAATACAATTACGAGTTTTTAATTATGATCCTATTAAAATAATATAAAAATCAATAGGGAATTGATTTCGTCGTAATAATTTGGATATATTACTTATTATATAATCTCAATAGATATATTTAAATTTCTATTGGACTCTCATAAATATTTTCAATTAATGGACTCCCATTAATTAATCAATCCTCTTTGAAATGATTATTATAAGTATCTAAATCTTAAAATTCGAAAGTAAAAATGTCAAATATAGATATTAAAAAAGGTTTTCAAGAATTTGGAAGAAGTATTCAAATAGTCGCAGTCTGTACTATTTTAAGCATAGCAACTGGATTTACCGGATTTATAGCGCTGATCTTTATTTTTATAGCCTTAGGTAATATTAAAAAGATAAACCTTCAGTTAAACAACGCTTCTTTAGAAGAATTTCGTTCTAGATATATTAGAGGATTCATTTCGGGGTTAGTGGGATTTATTATATTAGCTACCGGAGGCGTGAGTATTGCATTCTATTTCATTTTCATGCCATTCTCTATTTCTGGCTGGACCACTCTTTCGCTATCAATTGTTCTCTTGTCTGCTGGTTTAATCTTTATTATTGTCGGTATAGCTTCAGAAATTAAAGCTTGGAAAAATTTGAAGGTTTTCTTTGAAAACAATAGCAAGTTATTCCCAAGTGACTTATCTAGCGAATTGATTGATGGATGTGATAAATTAAAGAAAGGTACATTATTGAGCGCGTTCGGATTCTTAGTAATTCCTGGAATCATAGGTTTTATATTCCAAGTTATTGGGTTCTTTAAATTAGCAAAACTAAACACATTAAGTGTTTTTGACGCCCCAAAAGAACCAGATTCAATAGAACAGGCTTATGTTCCTAAAACAGTGAGTGAAGTAGAAATTACAACCAATTTTTGTCCAAATTGTGGAGCCAAATTATCTGGTATAGGAAAATTCTGTGCTTTATGTGGTTCAGAAGTCAATTAATTTATTTTTTTTTTATTTAAATTAGAAATTATGTGTTTACAATAAATTAAATACCAAATTATTAAAACTGTTGAAATTAAATATAAAATTAAACCTAGTTAGATTTGTTAGAGGTTTCATAAATGTCAAATATAGATGTTAAAAGTGAGTTCTTAGAATTTGGAAAAAAGATGAAGATCGTCGGCATAATGACTATTTTAGTTATTATACCTTATGTTGGAAGTTTTTTAAGTTTCATTGGATTAATTTTTGGTCTTATGGCTCTTGGAGACATTAGAAACGCCAATAATAAGCTGAATCAGGGTTCGCTTGAAAACTATCGTTCAAAATATATTTCTGCTATCGTAATCAGAATAATTAGCACTGCTATATCAGCAATAGGTTCTTTTTATACTTCGAATTGGGTTATCGATTTCGTATTTACATTTAATTTTTCAGCAATAATAGGCAGTGCAGTAATTTTACTCATTACATTTGTTCTTAATATTATAGCAGCGGCGATTGAAATGGATGCTTGGCGTAGTTTAACAGATTTCTTTAACCAAAATCGAACATTATTTCCACAACACATCGCAACAGAAGCTGCAGATGGTAGCGACAAACTACGTTCCGCAGCTTTAATGAACATACTTTCGTTCTTAATTATCACTATCTTGATTGGTTGGATACTCCAAATCGTAGGGTATTTTAAACTAGCCAAATTAGAAGAAATTACTCGTTATTCTGATACAACTCCAACGACCACAGTACCAATAGAAGAACTAGAGTCTCAACCTACAACTCCCACTTTGGAACTTAAATATTGTCCTAACTGTGGAGCAAAAGTTTCAGGTGAGGGAAAATATTGCGTGGAATGTGGTTCAGAGCTTAAATAAACAAACTAATCTAATCTTTTTTTTATTTTTACTTTTAGTGACCTCTCTCTCCCTCTGCTATGTGAAAAAGCAATGAAATTTCTTCTTTTTTTATAGATCAATCCTTGTTTTTGAAATACAACTAGTTTAAGTGTAGAAACAAAACTTTTAATTGTCTTAGTATTATTTTTAATGACTTAGAAATGATAAATAGGATTAAAAAAAACTATAATAGAGTAATTTCTAGATTGGGAGGAAGTGATCTGAACTTTATTCAAATGAGACTCTTGGTAAAAGATTTTACTCCCGAGTTTGAAAAGAGTCTTAAAGAAAAAATTGAATATAATATCCTTCAAGCGGATGTTCGGGAAGCTTCTGAAGAAGACATAGATTGCCTTATATATCTTCACGAAGTTGCTTGGCATTCAACACCCATGCCCTACCGTCCATTGAAAAAAGACTCAATTAATAACTTGTTAAATGATCCTAGTATCATTTTTCTGATAGCTAAAGTTGAAGGAGAAGATAGTGGTTTTGCTCTAATTAATTTTACCGGTGAAAAGAGCAGTATAGGTGTTATTGCTGGGATGGGAATTATCCCTGAATTCCATAGAAAAGGATTAGGTACGATTTTAGGCATGGCTGCTTGGGATTATTTTAAGAAGAAAGGTGTTGCTGAACTACGCTGTAAAGTCTATAAAGACAACAAAATCGCTTATGATTTTATAAAGGGATTGCGCTTTGAGGAATATGACGATGATTTTATCCAATGGAAATTATTCTAAACTAAAGGAAGTAATGATACAATATATTGAAAATAAAAAAAAAGGTTATAATCCAAAGATTTTCTTTGGGTTTTATTTTTAATCACCCCCCTCTCAAATTTAAAAAATATTTAGATTTACTTATGTTTGGAAATTGTTCTACGCTATTGTAGAAAATGATTGAATTTAATAAACTTTAAAACGAATTAATAATGTTCTTATTATGAGTTTTAGTACTTAACTTGTTGAGCTAACATGGATAGTAAAAACACTCAAAAAGATGTTTGGTTAACATACTGCGAAGAATGTGTAATGAGTAAAATCGACAAAAATGGCCCTCAAGAATATAAAGAAGAACCGGGGGAAAACGCAGATACGAATTTATGAAGAACATCTATTTTTACTTTGTTAGAACGCTTTTCTTCCTATATTTTAATATCAAGACTGACCTATTTTAATTATTCAACGCAACTTTATCAGTATTTCCTGTTGTTGAAAAATAAGTAACTAATATTTTCAAATTTTTAGGTCCGATTATTTTTAATTAAAACTTTATCTTAGAAATTTGATTAAAATTTGAAGTACTTGAATTATTTATGCGACAGAAATGTAAGATAAATATGTGTATGTGTTTTCATTTCTCTAAAATTTTTAATTCTTAGCTGCTATTATAATAATACCTAAATTAAAAAACAGAAAAAAAAAATGATTGAATCAAATAAACCAAAATATTCCTTCTACATTATTGCTCCTTTTAATTCGAAAATGGTAATTGACTATTCATCACTCATAGGTA
>JAHQWJ010000126.1 GCA_029856125.1 Promethearchaeia archaeon
CTGTAGGAACGGTTACAGAAATATATGATCATTATAGATTACTGTTTGCTAATATAGGGATTCCCCACTGTCCAAATTGTGGGAAAGAAATAAAACCTCAAACACCTCAACAAATAATTGAGCAACTTCTAAACTCTATTAAAGAAAATCAAAAATTTATAATAAAAGCTCCTATAATAAGGGATAGAAAAGGAGAGTACAAAGATTTATTACAAGACCTGAAAAAACAAGGTTATGTCCGAGTTGAAATAGACGGTATTCAGTATACTTTAGATGAAGAAATTATCATAGAAAAAAATGTAAAGCATAACATCAATGTAATTGTTGATAGGCTAGTAATGAAGGACGGTATTAAAACAAGATTAGCCGATTCAATAGAAACTGCCCTTGAACTAACTGATGGAATCGTGATTGTAGAAGTTCTTAACATTGGAGATCAAATTTATTCTGAACATTTAGCGTGTGTAGATTGTGGCATTTCTTTTCCCCCCATTGACCATAAAATGTTTTCTTTTAATATTCCTCACGGAAGTTGCAAATATTGTAGTGGGTTAGGAACAGTGATGGAATTCGATTACTCCTTAGTTCTAGGAAACGATTCGGATCTACCACTCCAAGACACCCCTATCAGAAACATCCCTGGATTCGGTTCATTGACGGGGTACTTTTGGCAATCATTAAATCAAGTAGCTAAGTACTTCAAATTTGATACTCATAAAACTGCAATAAGGGATATTGATCCCAAGAAATTGCAAAAAGTTCTATTTGGAACAGAAGAGGAAGCAATCGAATTCCACTTTGAGAGTGAAAATAACGGTTACAATAATCAAAAAAAAGATATCAAATCTTCATCATATCACGTAGTAAGACCGTTCGAAGGAATTATTCCGATGCTACATAGAAGGTACATGGATACGCGATCTGAATGGGCTCGTGATACGTACGAAAAATTTATGAATCAAATAAAATGTCCTCAATGTAAAGGGCAAAGATTGAAACCTGAAAGCTTATCAGTTCTGGTGAATAATCTTAATATCTCCGAATTATCAGAATTAGCCGTAAAAGATTCGCTAGAATTTTTTAAGAATCTACAGTTAAACGAGATTCAAAAAACGATCGTTAAAGATGTATTAAAAGAAATCTTAGATAGAATTTCTTTTTTAGAAAATGTCGGTTTAGATTACATTTCTTTGAGTAGAAAATCTCACACGCTATCAGTTGGCGAAGCTGAAAGAATAAGGTTGGCGACTCAATTAGGCTCGAGCCTTGTAGGTGTTTTGTATGTGTTAGATGAGCCTTCCGTTGGTTTACACCAAAGAGATATATCACGATTAATTGAAATGTTAAAAAAACTAAGAGATTTGGGAAATACCGTTATTGTTGTCGAGCATGACGACGAAATCATGCGCAATGCCGACCACATTATTGATTTAGGGCCTTTAGCAGGAGAAAGTGGTGGAGAAATTGTAGCAGAAGGCCCTTTAAAAACAATTTTAGAAGCTAATACTCTCACTGGCAAATATTTATCTGGAAAAAAAAAAATAGACGTCCCAAAGCACAGACGAGAACCGATTAACGATTTTATTGAAATCATAGGTGCACGAGAAAACAACCTAAAAAATATAAAAGTAAAAATACCCCTAGGTATCTTTACCTGTATTACTGGAGTTTCAGGAGCTGGAAAGACTAGTTTAATAATTGATTGTTTATACAAGGGACTACATAATTTGATAAACACTCGCAGTTCAAGATTAAATAGTGGCGATTTTGATAAATTAGAGGGATACGAGAGTATTGATAAAATAATAAACATAGACCAATCACCTATTGGAAGAACTCCTCGTTCTGTACCGGCTACTTACACAAAAGCTTTAGATTACATAAGAGATCTTTTTGCTAAGCTTGAAGAATCACGAGAAAGAGGGTATAAAAAAGGCAGGTTTAGTTTTAATACCAAAGCAGGTCATTGTAAAAAATGTAAAGGAACCGGTTATATTCTTAAAGAAATGTATTTTCTTCCAGATGTTTATATCAGATGTGATTTATGTAAAGGTAATAGATATAACGCTGAGACCTTAGAAATAAGATATAAAGGAAAAACGATCTCAGACGTTCTCAAGATGACTTTTCATCAAGCTCTCGAATTTTTTGAAAATATCCCTAATTTAAAGCAAACTCTAAAAACTGTAGTAGATGTTGGATTAGGATATTTAGAGTTAGGTCAATCTTCGACAACTCTAAGCGGAGGGGAATCTCAAAGAGTGAAAATTGCAAGAGAGTTAAGGAAAACAAGCACGGGGAATACAATCTATATTTTAGATGAACCAACTGTAGGATTACATGCTCATGATATAAAATTTTTATTAAAAGTACTTCAAAAATTGGTTGATAAAGGTAATACTGTAAT